>NZ_MQVK01000014.1:0-126410 GCF_002002385.1 Vibrio sp. SALL6 | reverse complement strand
AAATAACGTTATGCTATTTAAACTCTGACTTTGTTTTTATATTAGAATAAATTAAATTACTAATATGGTAATGAAAATTAGGAAAACCACATTTCCAAAACCTTCAAATTGTTTGTTTTTTAATCCAAAACGCCAAGCCAACGTGTTCAAGGCGTAGGATATAATCATAAATCACACACTTGTGGCAATAGTTATTAATATAATTTTCAACTGTCCCGATGACTCATTTTTCGCAATTTTATTTATAAAAACGCTCAACAATTCTTTCACATTGAATTGGCTATTTTTATTCACATTTAATAAATTAGATAGCGCTAATTAAATGTAACCGATTACTTTTTTGTTTCTATTTCTATAGAAAAAAGTCTTAAATCCACTTTCTGACTTCCTTCTCTGAATATATATTTTTGCTCATTTTGGGCGATAATTTGACCTTGAGAATAGAGTTTCCCTATCACTTTCATTTCTCCTTTCCCAGCTTGAATTGGCGCAATAAGAAAAGAATATTGAACTGGTAACTGAACACCTTGATATTGCTGAGAAGCAACAGTAAGACATTGATTTTCAAAGTCTTGACACATATCCACCTCTATATAGGTCGAAACTGGAGGATGGTATCCTTCGACAGAAATCCACCCATATACATTCGCTTGGCTCTGAACGGAAAATGGCTGTGAAGTCCCCACGGACTGAGCGCATCCAGTCAATAACATTAAACCGATAAGACCGGCCCACTTACTGCTTTTCATTTAGGCTCCCATAAATTATTTTTATCGTCTTATTATGATTTATTTTTACACAACTTCTTATGTGTACGTTTAAATTTTCGGCTTATATTTATTCTACAGATGGACAGCAATAACGTTCCACGTACAACACGTAATTAACATAGTATTTAATTTTTAAGATAACACAATTCTAATTCTTGATCGCTTGTCGATATAAACCAAGATCTCACCATAATAGAATTTAATAACCGTTAATCTTTATATGCACCAGCACTCATTTGTAAGATTAGAAGCAAGGTGTCAATTCTGGGTTTCCGGCCAAAATATAATAACTAACAACCAAAATTGATAAACACGCCCCACGATATCGAATATGTTTCCCGATAAAATTCTCAAAAGGACTGTTTCTATGTCAGCACGCCAAACTATCGATGAGGTTTTACAGAAGTTTGCTCATCAAATAGGCTTGCCTGAACTGCATTTGACGGACAATGAACTAAGCTTAGCTTTTGATGATCACTTGAAGGTTCATTTCATCTTTCATCCAGAAACGAATACGCTGCAACTGGAAGCGGAAATTGTTGGATTACAAATTGTCAATTCTGATCTTTATCGTTCTTTTTTGGCGTTCAATTACCATTGGCCAGAACACCAATTATTTTTCAGTTTAGATAATCATAGGCACGTACTGTGTTTGAATAAACTGATTGGCATCGAGCAATTGGATTATGAATATTTTGAAAATGCGTTGGCGGAATTGTTGACGCAAAGCGAGTCATGGGAGTCGTTGCTATCTGCTCACGTAGTGGCCGAAGAGACGCCTGCTATGCCTCAAAGTTTAGATCTGAGAGTTTAGGTGTCTTATGTCTAATGACATCCAATCTGCACGCAACAGCCAACCCATTCACGGATTGGAGCAAGTAGAGCGACGTGAACTTGCGCCACAAGGAACGTTTCAAGGTCGCAAAGTGACCCTACTCTCTTCATCAGAAAACAAACAGGCACGCATGAGCTCAAAGCGAGAACTAAGCGAATGTTTAAACCAGTTCGCGAGCCTTGAATCTTGCAATCAAGTCTTGGATTTTGAAAAGCCAACTGGATTTGAGAAGCAAAGCGCTGCTATCGAAAAGCTTTTTGAGCGAAAGATAGATGTGATTGCTCGAAGCGAAAAGTAAACACAAGTTATCACGCACGCACACTCCCTTCTGTGGTTTAATGAATGCCAATAAAAAACCCCGACAATTCGGGGTTTTGAGTTCGTATTTAACTTAAGATATCAAGCTTAGAAAAAGCCTAACGGGTCAATGCTGTAGCTAATCAGTAAGTTCTTAGTATTCTGGTAGTGATCCAGCATCATCTTGTGCGTTTCACGCCCGATACCCGATTTCTTGTAGCCACCAAACGCTGCGTGTGCAGGGTAAGCGTGGTAACAGTTAATCCAAATTCGACCAGCTTCGATATTACGGCCCATGCGATATGCCACGTTTGCATCACGCGTCCAAACACCTGCACCTAAGCCATACTCCGTGTCGTTCGCAATTTCCAGTGCTTCCGCTTCATCTTTGAACTTAGTGATAGCAATCACTGGGCCAAAGATTTCTTCTTGGAAGATTCGCATCTTGTTGTGGCCTTCCAGCATTGTTGGCTGAATGTAGTACCCTTGACTGATTGACTCTGGCTGTTCTGATACACCGCCACCAAAAACCACTTTTGCGCCTTCTTCACGGCCGATTTCTAGGTAACTTAAAATCTTATCAAACTGTTCTTGAGAAGCCTGAGCACCAACTTGAGTATCGGTATCGAGCGGGTTACCTTGCTTGATTAACTGCGCACGTTCCGTCAATTTCTCTACGAACTTATCGTAAATCGCTTCATGAACCAGCACACGAGATGGACAGGTACAAACTTCGCCTTGGTTGAAGAAACCAAGTAACGTACCTTCAATACACTTATCGAGATACTCATCTTCGTAATCGAAAATATCTGAGAAGTAGATGTTTGGAGATTTACCACCCAACTCAACTGTCGATGGGATCAAGTTGTCTGCCGCACATTTTAGAATGTGATTGCCAACTTGTGTTGAGCCCGTAAACGCGAGTTTTGCAATGCGGTTGCTGGTTGCTAACGCTTGGCCTGCTTCTGAACCAAAGCCGTTTACAACGTTGATGACGCCCGGAGGAAGTAGATCACCGATTTTTTCCATCAAAACCAAAATCGACGTTGGCGTTTGCTCTGCTGGCTTCAATACCACACAACAACCCGCCGCAAGTGCCGGTGCCAGTTTCCAAGCCGCCATCAACATAGGGAAGTTCCAAGGGATGATTTGACCAACTACGCCAATCGGCTCTGGGAAGTGATAGCTTGCCGTGTGCTCATCCAGCTCCGCCGCACTGCCTTCTTGTGCGCGAATACAACCCGCAAAGTAACGGAAATGATCCACCACTAAAGGCAAGTCCGCCGCCAAGGTTTCACGAACTGGTTTGCCGTTTTCCCATGTTTCTGCAACCGCAAGTTCTTCTAAATGCTGTTCAATACGGTCTGCGATTTTCAGCAAGATGTTCGAACGTTCGGTCACACTGGTTTTCGCCCACTTTGCTTTGATGTTGTGTGCTGCATCCAATGCTAAGTTGATATCTGCCTCGCCAGAACGGGCAACTTTACAATACGCTTGCCCGTTGATTGGTGAGATATTGTCAAAGTACTCACCACCCGTTGGTTTTACCCATTCCCCACCGATAAAATTATCGTAATGCGATTTGAAATTAACGATGGCATTTTCACTACCTGGCTGTGCATAGATCATAACTCTTCCTTTTGTTTCTCGTTCATTAACGACAGTGTCGTATCGCACTGTTCACAAAGAGCATTACGCAAGTCACACGCCAACTACGCCACACTTGTTGTTAACTAAATGTAAAACTATGATTACCAAGCGATAACAAACCAAGTGAGCGATGTTTGAGCGGATGTATGGTGTGAACACCAATGTTCAAGTGTTCCAAAATGGCACACCCTCACTGTGACAAAATGGTACAGTCATGGAACTTCAACACATTAGCGATAACAACTGGCTTTCTACGTCATGGATCCGAAGTGAACAGGCGGGTTTAAAACAGCGTCGACGCCCTGAAGATATTCGAGTGACACCAGCGACACTTCAAGATAGGCGTCACCAACTCAACTTCTTATTGGAAACCGTCACCCAGTTTGCTCTCCCGCTGTTTAATCAGCTTTTTGCTCACAGTGACAGCCGCTTAATTCTGACGGATGCCGACGGCGTTATCATCGGCAGTTGGGGACAACCTAAGTTCCGCGAAAAGTTGACCGAAATAGCGCTGAGTTCGGGGGCCTGCTGGCAAGAAAAGGTCAAAGGCACCAACGCGATTGGGACTGCGATAATTGAAGCAAAACCGGTCTCTGTCATCGGCGATCAACACTTTATCCAACACCATCGTTTTATTAGCTGCTCGGCCAATCCTATTTTCGATCATCTTGGTCATTTGATTGGCGTATTAGATATCACCAGCGAGCAAAAGAAACATGATTTCTCAACGCAGGTGCTGGTACAAAACATGGTGCAGCAGGTTGAAAATCAATTGCTTAACTTGATTCCACAAGGGCATATTCGTGTGGATTTGGCGTGTGAGAAAGGCTTACTGAACAGTGGGTGGCAAGGGATTATAATCGCCAATGAAGATGGACAGATTCTTGCGCACAACCAAGTTGCTTCTCAGCTCCTCGCGCAACAAAACGTCATCGGGCAATCGCTCGAACACATTCTTTCTATCCAGAGTGCCGACCATCCTTTCGTGTTCAAAACAAAGCCGCTGACCGACAAAAAAGTGAAGTCTCGTTCCGTTACCGCTTCTAATGATCTTCATTACGGTGATTCCGCTGTCGAGCATTGCTGGCAACAAGCCAATCGCGTTATCGATAAAGACATCAGTTTACTGATTCTCGGAGAGACTGGGGTCGGTAAAAATGAGTTCGTGAAAGCGCTACATAAAAACAGCCAGAGAAAAACGGGACCGTTGGTTTCCGTTAACTGCGGAGCGTTACCAAAAGATCTGGTTGAGTCCGAATTGTTTGGCTACGTAGCCGGTGCCTTTACTGGCGCAAACAGCAAAGGCTATCAGGGTAAAATTCGTCAGGCTCATAAAGGGATTTTATTTCTGGATGAAATCGCCGACTTACCGTTAGAAGCTCAAAGCCGCTTGCTTCATGTGCTTCAAGATAAGACTGTACTTCCCGTTGGTTCAAACCAAAGTGTTCAAGTCGATACGCAAATCATCGCGGCCACGCATAAAGATCTCGATAGCTTGGTTAGCGAAGGATTGTTCCGTCAAGATTTATACTATCGTCTCAATGGCTTGATCATCGAATTGCCTCGCTTTGAAGAGCGTGATGATAGGCAACAACTGATTGAGAATATCCATCGGCGTCATGCTGAATCTGAACAACAACTCTGTCCTCACCTACTTTCTCTGCTGCTTTCTTACTCTTGGCCGGGAAACCTGCGAGAACTCGATAGTTTAATCAAAGTATCCGCGTTAATGGCGCAAGGTGAAGAAACGTTGGAGCTCGCTCACGTACCGACTCACCTGAGTAAGAAGCTCAGCCAAGCTCAAGACGTAACAACCACTGCAGAGCCAACATTAAAACTGCGTGCAACCGTCGAAGACAAACTGCTTAAAACATATCAAGCAAATCAGGGCAACATCAGTAAAACCTCTCGTATGCTTGGCGTGAGTCGAAATACGATTTATAGAAAGCTGAAAAGCCTCGGCATATTGGGTTAATCCATAACCTCAGATACAAAAAGAGCACCTTTGCGGTGCTCTTTCTATTTGAAACCTAGCTTACAGGCCGCCTTGTTGTTGCGCCTGTTTTACTAATGCCTGACGTTGAGTTTCCTTCTCAGAGATCACTTGGTTGTCCTTGTGTATTTCCTGATCCAATTCTGCCGGAATGAAAACAAAGTACTTGTTAAGAGTCATCTTAGAACCTCAATTTGTTGTGTTAATCACCTTCTTGGTCAACATAAACAACACCAGAAAAACACGTTTTACTGGATCCTTGTTGCTGGTTTCAAAAAATAAAGGATGTTCATTTATTAAACATCCTCCATGTGGGCGCTAATTATAGGCGTAGTTCAAAGGCTTACCTAGCACTCTTTTTCGCCTTTCTTGCAACCTTAGTTTCATTCTCAAAACTGATGCAATCACACATATTCAATAAAGTATTGTTAAACAAAGAAAAGTGATTTTCGATTCTATAAATCAACAGGATGAGAAGCACTTCCCCTGCACCTTATAAAATTAAGGTAGGCGACGTTTTAAATTACAAATTCATGCATAACAGTCACTGGCCTGTGCAGTAAAATTCTTTTGACGTGATAATCAAATAAACTCATATCTCTGCAACTTCATCCACAAATTTGTCTACCAGTTCAATATTTCACCTTTTTTGAGAAATCTTTAGCCACTTTTTTGGGTGAAAATGCCAAGAAAGGAAGACAATCTAAGTGTGGAATATAACCACACTTGTCTATCCCCACTCAGCTTTGGGAGGCGTTTATGAAAAGTAACAAACTTGGCCATGTGATGTCTTTCAGCAGAATGTTTTCCTTCATTGCGTTTTTGACGGCCACATTCGCATGGATTCTCAGCATGTATGCCCTATTCACTGTTTCTGTAGTGGCTCTTGTGGTCAGCGCAATTCTCTACCTCAAAGACAGATTCTATCAAAACAAGAAAACGACCACAGAAAAGAGCGCCTAGGCGCTCTTTATGTTTCCTAAAGCCAGACACAAAAAAGGATGCCACTTGGGCATCCTTTTACATTTAGTCGGTCTACTTAAAACAATTACACGTCGTAAGTTGTAGACGCTGTGTTACCGCCTGTACCTGTCCAGTTAGTGTGGAAGAATTCACCACGCTCACGGTCGATACGCTCGTAAGTGTGAGCACCGAAGTAGTCACGTTGAGCTTGCAGTAGGTTCGCAGGTAGACGAGCTGTTGTGTAACCGTCTAGGAACGTTAGTGCAGAAGTCGTACATGGCATTGGGATGCCTGCTTCCAGAGACTTAGCTGCAACTTTACGCCATGCTACTAGGCTGCTTTGTAGGATACCTTTGAAGTAATCATCAGAGCCTAGGAATGCTAGTTCTGGGTTTGCTTCGTATGCATCACGGATGTTGCCTAGGAACGCAGAACGGATGATACAACCACCACGCCACATAAGAGCAACGTTACCGTAGTTTAGATCCCAGCCATTCTCGTTTGATGCTTCGCGCATTAGCATAAAGCCTTGAGCGTAAGAGATGATCTTAGACGCTAGTAGCGCTTGACGTAGTGCGTCAACCCACTCTTGCTTGTCACCTTCTACTGGCGTGATTGTCTTACCGAACAGTTTCTCAGCTTCAACACGTTGATCTTTTAGTGCAGATAGGCAACGAGAGAATACTGACTCAGAGATAAGCGTTAGTGGAATACCTAGGTCTAGTGCGTTGATACCCGTCCATTTACCTGTACCTTTTTGGCCAGCAGTGTCTAGGATTTTTTCAACTAGAGGTTCACCATCTTCGTCTTTGTAGCCAAGGATGTCAGCCGTGATTTCAACTAGGTAGCTATTTAGCTCAGTGTTGTTCCACTCTGCGAATACCGCTTGCATTTCATCTGCAGACATACCAAGACCGTCTTTCATGAACTGGTAAGCTTCAGTGATCAGCTGCATGTCGCCGTATTCGATGCCGTTGTGAACCATCTTAACGAAGTGACCTGCACCATCGTTACCAACCCAATCACAACAAGGCTCGCCAGCGTCAGTTTTCGCAGAAATACCTTGGAAGATAGGCTTAACCGCTTCCCAAGCTTCTGGAGCGCCGCCAGGCATGATAGATGGGCCAAAACGTGCACCTTCTTCACCACCAGATACGCCAGTACCAATGAAGTGGATGCCTTTTTCGCGTAGTGCTGCAACGCGACGGTTTGTATCTGGGTAGTTCGTGTTACCACCGTCGATGATGATGTCGCCTTTGTCTAGTAGAGGGACTAGAGCGTCGATGAATTTATCGACAACGTCACCTGCGCGAACCATTAGCATCACTTTACGTGGCGTTTCTAGCTTCTCTACTAGTTCTTCTAGAGAGTATGCACCGATGATGTTCGTGCCTTTCGCTGGTCCTTCCAGAAACTCGTCTACTTTGGCAGCAGTACGGTTGTGAGCTACCACTTTAAAACCGTGGTCGTTCATGTTTAGGATAAGGTTTTGACCCATTACTGCTAGGCCAATTACACCGATATCACCTTTCATTGTTTCTCTCCAATTGTCTTTCATTGACGAGCAAGCGCATTAAGCGATTTTTGCTGCTGCGTCCAAATCTAAATACCATTCCGTCAGACCCGCTTTTGCATGGATCTTCGCCGCCGGATATGGAAGTACGTTAGCTGGTGAACTGTTGATTTCTTCAACAATGTCCGCTTTACCCGCGCCAAGTACTAAATAGCTAATGCGTTTCGCAGCTTCTAATACGCGTGCGGTTTTCGACACACGAAGTTGGCCCGACTCAGGATGCGCAGCTACAAGAGATAGGTTCGCATCATCATAATTCGTTTGGCCAGGGAACAAAGAAGCTGTGTGACCATCTGCACCAACGCCTAATAAGATCCAGTCAAACACAGGTGTACCGTTTTCAGTCGGGATCACCTCTGCCATCTCTTTTGCAAAGCGCTCTGCTTCTGCTTTAGGCTCATCTTCGCCGCGGATACGGTGAATGTTTTCCGCAGGAATATTTACTTGGCTAAACAGCAATGTGTTTGCTTCACCGTAGTTGCTTTCTGCATCATCAGGTGCCACGCAGCGTTCATCACCCCACCAGAAGTGAAGGTTTTGCCACTGAATCGACGTTGCGTAAGCCTCAGAAGCCAACAGTTTAAACAGCATTTTAGGAGTGCTGCCGCCAGAAAGAGAGATGTGAACAGGTCGGCCCATTTCGCTGAACGCTTTCATGTCGTTAGCTAGGCTTTCTACTACCTGCTCCGCAGTTTGATAGATCTTATGGTTGATCATAGTTCACAGTAGTCCGTATCTGTTAGGTTTTTACATGGGAAACGCCAAGCGCGGTTGTCACGCTGAAGCAAGTCATCAGACTCTTTAGGACCCCATGTACCACATGCGTATCCGAAGAGTGATTGAGGATCTTGTTTGAAGTCTAAAATTGGCTGAACGTACTGCCAGCATGCTTCAACTGCATCGCTACGTGCAAATAGCGTCGCATCGCCATTTAGAGCATCAAGTAGAAGACGCTCGTATGCAGTTAGCATTTGAGTCTCTTGCAGGTCTGCGTAGTGGAAGTTCATTTTCACTTCCTTCGCTTTAAAGCCTGCGCCAGGTTCTTTCAAACCAAAGCTCATTTGAATACCTTCGTCTGGCTGAATGCGAATGATCAGTTTGTTTTCTGGCGCATTTTGGCCAAACACTGGGTGCGGTGTTTGTTTAAAGTGAATAACCACTTCAGTAACGCGAGTCGGAAGACGCTTGCCAGTGCGTACATAGAAAGGTACACCATTCCAACGCCAGTTGTTGATGTAAGCTTTTAGCCCAATGTACGTCTCAGTACGAGAATCATCCGCTACGCCATTTTCTTCACGGTAACCCGGAAGGTGTTGGCCGCGCACGTCTGATGCAGTGTACTGACCAAGGACAAGATCGTTACGTAATGCTGTTTCATCCAGTGGTTTTAGGCATTGAAGCACTTTCACCACTTCATCACGCATTGAATCTGCGTTGATTTGTGCTGGTGGTTCCATACCGACCATTGCCAATACTTGTAGCAAGTGGTTTTGGAACATGTCGCGCACAGCGCCAGAGTTGTCGTAGTAACCACCACGCTCTTCTACGCCTAGGAATTCAGCGCCTGTGATTTCCACGTAATCAATGAAGTTACGGTTCCAAAGCGGTTCAAACATCGCGTTAGAGAAACGGAAAACAAGCAGGTTTTGAACCGTCTCTTTACCTAGATAATGGTCGATACGGTAGATTTGATGTTCTTGGAAGTGCTCGTGTATCTCTTTATCCAACGTGCGTGCTGACTCAAGGTCGTAACCGAACGGTTTCTCGATGATCAGACGTTTCCAGCCATCTTCCTCATTGTTCAAACCATGTGCTGCAAGGCTTGCAGGGATCACACTGTATAGGCTTGGAGGTGTAGCTAGGTAGAAAAGCGTATTACGTTGTTCGAATTGATATTCGTCGGCAAGTTGGTCTAAACGTGTTGCCAGCTTGCTGTAATCTTGCGTGTCAGAAGTGTTAATTGCTTGGTAATGCAGATGGTTGATAAATGCATCAAGCGTTTCTGGCTCGGTTTTTTCCATTTCTTGAAGCGATTTTTTCAGCTTCTCGCGGTAGGACTCGTCACTGTATTCAGTACGACTTACGCCAAGAATGGCAAAACTCTCTGGAAGCTGCTTGTTCGCATAAAGGTGGTATAAAGCAGGAATGAGCTTACGGTATGTAAGGTCACCTGAAGCACCAAAAATAACGATGCTGCTGTTTTCTGGTATTACCATCATCTTTCCCTTAAAAACGAGGTACTTATTGTGTGCCCGGATACGGCTAAAGGATGAGCCAACCCTATCAATGACACTCAAAAATAGAAAATTGGTCTTACCTATTACGTTGATAGGTAAAGTCTATAGGCCCAAAGAACCTCAAGAAGTTGCGCTCCTAATCATCAGAAACACGACGTTTTGAGGCCATTTAGGTCACTTATGTCTCAAGAGCACAACCTTGCGCTCAGTGGAGGAAAGTCCGACACGGGGCAGTATTGTCTACGACTATTTGATTTACATCAACACTTGGCTGTGCAAACGTTTAAATAACTTACTTAAAACGTCATAAATGTTTGTATTTTATGGATAAAAAAAGTAACACTTAAGTTAGTTAAAATTTAAGCAAAAACTCTAATTCGGACAAAACTTATCCACACTTGCAATCCATTACATAATAAGTGTGAAATAAGCCAAATCTATTTCCTCTGTGCAAATGTGTTAATCCGATTTGTTTTCATGGGACGAATCACTACTACGCCCTCATTTGTCAAAAACAACTTCATCAACCTTTTCTTTTAAAGATTATTTTTAGCTGATACAAAAAAGCGGTGACTAAAAATCACCGCTTTAACTCTTTACAGCTAAGAACACGATCTGGGTTCGCATTTTGTTACCGTATCACTTTTTTATAACAACGTTCCGGACGCCCAACCGTGCCGTAGTTTAGATCCGCTTCTAGTTCACCCGAGCTGATCAAATATTCCAAATAACGTCTTGCCGTGGTTCGGCTAGCGCCAATCTTTTCTCCCGCTTCATCAGCCGTTAGCGCGGCTTCCCCAACAAACAAGTCGCGAATTTTATCGAGCGTTACGCTATCTATCCCTTTAGGCAAGCGTTTAGGGCAACTGTCCGTCCCTGTATTTGATTGCAACATGCGGTCAACCAAACCTTGATCGAGGCTTTTCGCGACATCCAGCTGTTGGCGCTGAGTGATGTATTTTTTAAGTGCCGCTTCCAAGCGTGGGAACATGACGGGTTTTAACAGATAATCCACCACACCTCCGCGCATCGCTTGCTGTAGTGTGTCGACATCCCGAGCCGCGGTAATCAAAATCACATCACAAGTTTGATTGTTTGAGCGCAGCGTATTTAGTATCTCCAACCCTGTACCATCCGGCAGATAAACATCCATCAAAAGCAGATCTGGCTTGAGCACTTCGAGCTGCATTTCCGCTTCTAATCGCGTCGTTGCAATGCCAACCACATCCAACCCTGCCAATTGGCTCAGGTATTTGTGGTGTAATTCAGCAATGGCAATGTCATCTTCAATGATCATCACTCGCGTTGCCATGTTCATACTTGTTCTTCCTTTGGCAAATACACGGTTATTCGCGTTCCATGTCCTGTGTTTGGTAGCATTTCAACATGCCCGTGATAGCGGGTCGCTAATTGGTTCACTAGGTGCAAACCTACCCCTCTATTTTGTCGAGATTTTGTCGAAATGCCTTTTTTGAAAAGGGTTTGAGGTTCAATGTTCTCTGGCAACCCACATCCGCGATCGCTGACCTCTAAAATCACTTCGTTGCCGTAATCGCTAACCGAGACTTCGATGTTTCGGCGCTCTGATGCAACGTTGGATTCATTGCGAATAACGCTCAAAGTCGCATCAAACGCATTGTCGATTAAGTTACCCAAAATGGTGACCAGATCTTCCGAATTTAACCATTCAGAAAGCGGATCCAAGCGACTGCCCTCCTCGACCACCAGCTGCAAACCCAGTTCTCGTGCTCGCTCTGTTTTGCCCAACAACATACCCGCAATAAGCGGATCTTTTATGGTATCTCGCAAAAACTCAATCATGGCTTGATAATGGGCGGTTTCTTGCCCGATGAGCTTTTGCACAGCCTCAAGCTCACCCATTTGTACTAAGCCACTGATCGTATTGAGCTTGTTTCTATGCTCGTGAGTTTGAGAACGCAACAAGTCTGCATATTCTTTGGTTTGCGAGAGCTGCTCCGTAAGCTCATTGATCTCGTCGCGCAAACGAAAACTTGATACTGCCCCGACAATCTTTCCTTCCACAAAGATGGGTGAGCGGTTCGCAATTAACCGCTTATGATTAAGGAAAATTTCAATGTCGTGATCTTCTTGACCCGTTTCAAGAACGGTATATAAGTCGCTGTCGCGTAATGTATCCGTAAGCGGTTTGTTGAGCGCCTTATCTCTATCAATGCCGAGAATCTGGCAAGCACTGCGGTTGATGGAACGAAGCACACCTTGTGCGTCAATGCTGAGTACACCTTCTTTGATAGTGCTCATGGTGACTTCCAGTTCACCATACAGACGGCCGATCTCTTCTGGTTCGAAGCCTAAAATCGCGCGCTGGAATTTTCGAGACGCGTAATTGGACACCACGGCATTTGCCACCACTACGACGACAACCATCAAAATTAAAAAAGCGAGGAATGGCTCAATGCGATCTTGGAGCCTGTCGAGCAAATACCCCACCGACACCACACCAATGATGTTACCTTGTGCGTCGAATATCGCCGCTTTACCGCGGACGGAATAACCCAAAGAACCGCGAGCTGTAGACACATAGGATTGACCTTCGACCAGAGCTCGTTGGTTGTCGCCCCCTTTCATAGGCTTACCAATTCGCTCATCTACCGGATGAATTAAGCGCACGCCTTGGTTATCCCCAATCACAATAAAGGCCGCACCAATCGCTTTAGTGAGTGCGCGAAAGGACTCTTGATAAGGTTCTGGCTGCTGAGCTTCCACCATCTCAATGACGATTTCAGACTCTGCAAGGAAACGGGCAACACCGAGTGCCTTTTCACCCATTTCGTGTTCTTGATTGACTTTAAGGTAGGTAAAACCTGCGGCGACTAGCAGAAGTAACTCGATCAAACCCGAGAGCGTCATAATGACCAGCATGCGCTTTCTAAAGCTGATGGTTCTCCAACTCATGGTACATCCTTACCGTTAACCCACTTCCACGTCACTGTGGTGTTGTTCTAAGTTAACATCGAGTTAACAGCAAGGCTTAGATCAGATGATAAATCTGTGAACACGGCAAACAAAGCGTGACTTTTATGGTGAATTAATAGGCGGCGTGAAACATAAAATTACATCCATTCATCAGGCACAATATTCCTTGCTGATATTCAATGGTATACATAAATTGCCCTTTAAAGCATGATTGCGATCACACCAAATTTAGCGGTTTTTGAGGCACATTGAGACTTTCCATCGTATAATTTTTAGTCAAGAAGCCACAAAGAGCATCTTATAAGAAAGCAGTGAAGCTGGAAGTCTATTATTAGCTCAACATTGAAGTCAGGCAATTTGGAAATAACTTAATAAAAATACAAATACTGACTATATGACAAACACTTAGACACCATCTGCAAACTGGAAAACTATAAACAGAGGTGAATTTATAGTTTAGAAGGAACACCAAACATGGAACGCGATACATTTGGAATTTGCCTGAATAAGGCTATGCTGTCAGAGAATATGTATTCAACTTTTACACACGTCAGGGCTTATGAAAAAAACGGAGGTAATGCTTCGGATCTCAAGGTGTTACTCTCGTTTCCTCAAATGAGCGGTAAAGATTTGTTGAACACGATGCGTGGTTCTCGCCAACTAGAATGGCGAGCGGAATTCCACTGCCCTCGTATGAAATAAACTCTTAACAACCTCGCGCTCAGTGATTGGCGATGCTGAGCGCTGATTTACCCTTAATTCTTCCTTTCAACCACTTAACAGCGTGAGTTGATTACTTTATATTAGAGCCAATACTCTACAACAAAGTAGCCATTATGAAACAAACTGGAAAGTTTTGGGTATTGGGCCTTATTAGTAGCTCCATTTCTCTTGCCTGCCATTCAGCACCGATCACGTTTGACACTGCGTGGCAGTTGTTACTAGAAAACAACTATTCTCTTAAAGCTCAACGTGCAAATGTTGAGAACTATCAATATCAAGAAAGCGCAACCAGCAACCTTAATCTGCCTCAAGTAAGCATTGGTGCTAACTACACACGCTTGGACACCGACGTTACTCTTTCAGGAAAGCAGATCCTAGATAGCACTGGAACACACATTAATGTGCCACCTGCTTTTCAACCCATTTTTGGTGCCTTAGCGAACACCACCTCAACCATTACTGAGCGCGATATTTTCTCTTCTTCTATCCGTGCGATTTGGCCTATTTTTACTGGTGGCCGAATCTCAGCTGCGCAATCTGCCGCGGCGGGTAAAACCGATGAAGCGAAAAGTCAGTTAGCCATGGAGCAACAGGCTCGCTTTGAAGACCTTTCTAAATACTACTTCTCAGTTGTACTTGCCAAAGAAGTGCTCGCTACGCGCCAAGCTGTAGAACAAGGTTTGAAAAAGCACCGAGATTTTGCCATCAAGCTGGAAGAGCAAGGACAGATCGCTCGCGTTGAACGCCTACAAGCTGAAGCCTCATTAGACAAAGCCAAAGTAGAAACACGCAAAGCCGCCAGTGACTTGAGTATTGCACAAGCTGCTCTTGGAAAACTTCTCGCGCAAGAGGATTCTGTTGAACCAGCAGAAACCTTGTTCATTAACGATAACCTGCCACCACTGAGCGCATTTATCGATCAGACCTTGCTCACCTACCCTGGGCTCGACATTTTGGATGCCAAGCACAAACAGGCATCGAGCTTAATTAAAGCTGAGAAAGGAAAATACTACCCAGAAGTTTACTTATATGGCGATTACAGCCTGTACGAAGACGATTCGTTGGCGAGCCAAATGAAACCGGATTGGCTCGTAGGGGTTGGCGTTAACATTCCATTGATTGAATCCACAGGTCGAAGCGAAAAAGTCAAAGCTGCACAAAGCGTTGTATCTCAAGTTGATGCTCTTAAATCTCAAGCCAAACAAGACTTGTCTTTACTTGTGCAGAAAACGTATCTAGAAGCGCAGCAAGCGATTGATGAAGTGCAAGGCTTAGAATCCAGCATCGCACTAGCCAATGAAAACCTGCTTCTGCGAGAGAAGGCATTCACTCAAGGTCTTTCTTCTTCTCTTGATGTGGTTGACGCTCAGCTTTATGTCGCCAGTATCGAAACTCAACGTTCGGCGGCGCGCTTCCGCTATCTGATTTCACTAACCAAACTATTAGCATTAAGCAGTGAAATGAACAGCTTCGAACAATATCAAAATACCGCTTGCGCCCCAGCGAAAATATCCAAAGAGGTTAAATAAGTCATGGCAGCAAAATCTTTAAAACCCGTTCTACTTTCACTTTGCGCCTTGGGTGTAGCTTCTTGGGTTGGCTATCAGTTTTACCAAGTTTATCAGCCAGAACCAGTTCGCTTGCAAGGTTTGATTGAAGCTCAGCAATACAGCATTTCATCAAAAGTCTCAGGTCGCATTGACGAAGTGATGGTTCGCAAAGGCGATAATGTTGAAAAAGGCCAGTTAATTTTTACGCTTCACAGCCCAGAAATCGAAGCGAAACTGGAACAAGCAAAAGCTGGTGAAAAAGCGGCAGATGCACTAGCGCAAGAAGCAGAGAAAGGTGTACGTGAGCAACAAATTCAAGCCGCGAAAGACCAATGGCTAAAAGCGAAAGCCGCAGCGGATTTGATGGAAAAAACCTATAACCGTGTGAACAACCTGTATAAAGATGGTGTGGTTGCCGAACAAAAACGTGATGAAGCGCTAACCCAATGGCAAGCCTCTAAATACACCGAAAGTGCCGCTTTCCAGATGTATGAGATGGCGAAAGAAGGGGCTCGTAGCGAAACCAAAGTGGCCGCGGCTGAGAAAGCTCGCATGGCGTCTGGCGCAGTTGCTGAAGTGGAAGCCTATGCGAAAGACACTCAAATCTACAGTTGGTTTGACGGTGAAGTATCTCAAGTACTTTTACAAAGCGGCGAGCTTGCACCGCAGGGCTTCCCAGTCGTGACCGTCATCGACACTGAAGATGCGTGGGCAACACTGAACGTGCGCGAGGATCTGCTTAAACACTTCACTAAAGACACCACATTTAACGCATACCTGCCAGCATTAGATAAAAGTGTCGAGTTTAAAGTCACGCACGTTGCAGTAATGGGCGATTTCGCAACTTGGCGAGCGACCGATGCAGCACAAGGTTTCGATCTGCGTACCTTTGAAGTAGAAGCTCGCCCTACTCAACCAGAACCAGAACTGCGCATTGGTATGAGCGTTGTGGTTGAGCTGTAATCGCTCAAGGTAAAAAATCTATGACGATTAAGATTTCACAACGGCATGTGTTACGGCGCGACAAGTGGCTACTGTCGTGCTTAACTTGGGTGCCTATTTTGCTTTCGCTTACCATTTGGGGCGTGTTTTCTGCGGGAATCGCGAGAGACCTGCCGATTGGCGTGGTCGATTTACAACATTCGCAACTCTCTCGTAAGTTGATCCAAACGTTAGACGCCTCTTCAACGCTTTCTGTGGATTATCACTACACCAGTGCGAATGAAGCCAAGAATGCCATGATTGAAGGCGATATTTACGCTTTTGCCGTCATTCCATCTAAGTTTGACCAAGACATTTTGCTGCATCGCCAACCACAGCTTTCAGTTTTTTTTAACAGCCAATATATTTTGGTGGCAAAGTTAATTAATTCAGCCGTGGCACAAGCTCAAGGGTACTTTGATGCTCAGGTGCAAGTGATGGGCAATCTCGCCAAAGGCAATACAACGACGTTGTCCGCGCTCGGCCAAGCTGTGCCAGTGTCGACCCAAATCACCGCGCTGTTTAATCGCAACACTAACTACGCGCATTTTTTGGTCACCGCTATCGTGCCTGCGATTTGGCAAATTTGTATCGTCGTGAGTACGATTTTGATCCTTGCGGCGCACTTTCGCATTTATGGGGGCAAAAATGGCTTTGAGTTTTTGGGTAATAAACCATACACAAAACTCAGCGCAATTTTGAGCCAATACATCCCAGTGTTTATGTTGCAAGGTGCCTTGTTCCTCTACTGGTTTTATGTGTTATTGGAATGGCCGATGGAAGGCAGTCTCGTAGTCATGTTACTGGCTCAATTTGTCACCGTTGTTGCCTGTATCATTATGGGCGCACTGTTTTTCTTTTTATCGATGGACCCTGCCCGCGCAATGAGTTTTGCTGGTGCGTTTACTGCGCCAAGTTTTGCTTTTATGGGGATTACGTTTCCAGTTTCCGACATGAACACGCTCGCTCATGCTTGGCGCTCACTATTACCTATCACCCATTACATCGAAGTTCAGGTTGGTCAGGCAAGCTACGGAGCCTCAGCCGCTCAATCGTTTAGTGCTTTGTGGCCAATGATCTGGTATGTGGTGCCACTCTTACTGACAGCCGCATTCATTCATAAATACCGAGCGGCAGCACTGTCGACTCAGCAAAGGGAGGCAGCATGACACTCTGGCAACTGATTAAAGCAGAGATTCGCTCTGTGCTGACCAACCCCGTCGTCACATTAACTGTTTTTGGTGGCGTGGTTTTTTATTCGTTTTTGTATCCGCTGCCATACGCACAACAAACCCCTAGAGAGCAGCCAATTGCGGTCGTAAACCTAGACGGAAGCCAAACCAGCCTAAAGCTAGAGCGTATGGTCGATACGACACCTCAAGTCAAAATCGTCTCGCGTTTACATACAGTTGAGGATGCAAAACAAGCGTTTTTAAATCGCGAAGTTACGGGTTTCTTAGTGATCCCTGAGCACTTCTACAAAGACGTAATGTTAGGTAAAAGCCCGACTCTTGCGTACGCCGCAGATGCCTCTTACTTCTTAGTTTACGGCACGGTCGTTGAAGGTTTAGCTCAAGCAGGCGGTACATTAGGCGCACAAGTTAAAGTCAGTAAAATGGTGATTGAAGGCGTACCCCTTAGTTTGGCGAGCCACAATTACTCTGCTATCAAGCTGAACATGAAACCGACCTTCAACCCAACGATGGGCTATATCGAATACGTGGTTCCTGCTGTCTTTGTGCTGATTTTGCAGCAGACACTTATTATGGCAGTTGGCTTGCAAACCGGTTCACAGCGTCATGGTCGAGGCTACTGGTCTCAGGTATCAACCGGGTCATTGTTATTGGTAAGAACGTTGGTGTTTATTGCCATTTATTACTTACTGAGCGCGTATTACTTTGGTTTTAGCTTCGAACGTCTGAGTGTGAATCACATTGCCAAAGCAGGTGAGCTCTTAACCATGCTTTTCCCGTTCTTGCTGGGTTGTTGTGGGTTAGGCTTTTGGCTTGGCTATCTACTACCAAGAAGAGAACTGGTCACCTTAGTGGTTCTAGTCAGTTCAATGCCTCTCATCTTTTTAGCGGGCTTCATTTGGCCAGTTGAATCAATACCTGAACCACTGCTTTGGATAGCCGATTTGAGCCCGAGTACTTGGGCAATAAAAGGCTTCTTGGCGCTCAACCAAATGGGCGCGACATGGCAGCAAGTTGCCAAACATTGGACAGCATTGTGGTTGCTTGTTGCGCTATGGGGTGGCGTGGCGTATTGGATAGCAAAACGTAACAACAAACCCGTTGTTACCGAAAGCCTAAGTTAATTTTTCTCTGCAGCTCAAAGAGATAAGTTGACAGAAATCACAATTCCATGACCAGATGAACAACAAAGGGGGCGAACTATCGCCCCCTTTGTTGTATTTGAACGCCTCACAACCTCAGATTGAAATTGACTTTAATCAAGGATTCGTCCGATAAATAACTTTAAACATTTGTGACAAATTTGTAACCAACACTCACAATGGCCTGCTCCAGCTTGACGTACAAAAATCCATCACTTTTAACATCGTTTTTTGCCATAAAAACCATCGAATTTTTGCATTTTATCGAATAACACCTTTCCTATACCGTAATTTTCGAGCGCACCAACGACTGTTTTATCAGCGGTTTCACAAGAAGTGCGCCGCTCTAGTGAGAGTCGAAAATCACGTCAAAAGGAAGTTATTATGAAAACTCTTATCGCAGTGAGTGTTTTATCTATATTGTCTTTCGGTGCCCATGCTGAACGTCAATCCAACGAACCCATCAAGGTCATCGAACCCATTTCTGGGCTCGACAGTAAAAAGATTGAATTGGGTAAAACGCTGTGGTTTGAACCGAGACTGTCGGCGTCGAACACCATTTCTTGCAACTCTTGCCATAACATCGCTAAAGGTGGCGTTGATAACTTACCAAGCTCAATTGGTCACAAATGGTCAATTGGCCCAATCAACTCACCTACGGTGTTTAATTCAGATTTGAATTTCGTTCAATTTTGGAATGGGCGAGCGAAAGATCTGCAAGAGCAAGCCGCAGGCCCTATAGAAAACCCATTGGAAATGGCATTTACCCACCAACTCGCGGTCGACACTCTTCAATCTATCCCTCAATACCGCGAGTGGTTTCAACAAGCTTATGGCAGCGACAACATCACCATTGATAACGTGACCGATGCTATCGCAACATTTGAACAAACGCTGCGTACGCCAAACTCTCCATTCGATTTATGGTTGAAAGGTAACGACGACGCACTCACTACTGCACAAGTGGAAGGCTATCAACTGTTTAAAGACAAAGGCTGTACTGCTTGTCACAGCGGGCCATTAGCGGGCGGACAAATGTATCAAAAAATGGGGTTAGTGAAGCCATTTGCGACAGACAACCCAGATGTTGGCCGCAAAGCCATTACCGGAAGTGATTTCGATAAGTTCGTCTTCAAAGTCCCAACCCTACGTAACGTAGAATTGACCTACCCGTACTTCCATGACGGGTCTGTTTGGGATCTTCAAGAAGCGGTAGAAATGATGGCCGATCTGCAACTTGGTCAAAAGCTAACAAAAGAAGAGTCCACCAAAATCACTGAATTCTTACGTTCTCTGACAGGTGAGCAACCACAAGTCACCTTGCCTCACTTACCACCATCAACTCATGAAACCGCAAGGCCAAATATTTAAAATTTAGTTGGCACTAAACAGAACAAAGGAGCCGAAGGGCTCCTTTTGTAACGTCTAAATCGATGAATCAATTAAGCCACATGCTCCATTGCGTTCGAGCCTTCGACAGGCGCAAAAAACTCATCGTGTAATGCACAAATGGCGCGTTGATATTCTTTGTCACTGACGACAAATTGCACGTTTACATTACGCAACGAAGAGTGCAACGCCACCGGTGTGACACCACTGTTCATGAGAGAAAGTACGCCTTTCGCTAACGTTTTGTTAGTGTCGATGTGAGAACCGATGGCTGAAATTAGCGCAACCATTCGCCCTTTAATGGAAGCATTCGGGTAACGTTTTTCGGCCTTGTATAACACTTTGTTTAAGCTGTCCGAGCTACCGCCAAGGTAATACGTAATCGAGTTAGCGTTCATCTCTTTACCGATCAAGCTGACGCGTGCATCAGAGATGATTTCCATCAATTCGTAGCTCACGTTGTCAACCTTGCCGACTATCGCTTGATCGAACAAGTGCAGTGCGAAGACCTTTTCTTTACCGGCGATGATTTCCACTTTGTCTTCTTCTGGGCGATACCCTGAAGATATCAACGTACCTTTATGTTCTGGCTCAAACGTGTTTTTGATTTGCAGCTCAATCCCACTTTCGCGCAAACCAGCGGCAGCATTAGGATGAATCGCCTCCATGCCTAAATTAGCGAGTTGATCCGCTACATCGTAATTCGTGCTTCCAATTGGCAACACTTTCTCTGGGCCGACCACGCGTGGGTCCGCGGAACTTAAATGGTATTCTTTATGGATGATGGCTAAGTCTGCTTTGGTGATAGCTGCAATACGACTGAACGTCATTTCACTGTAGCCCCGGTCATAAGTGTGCATCAAACCTTCTTTGCAGTATGCATAACCCGTGACAATAGGCAGTTCTTTGGTCACATCGATATCAGCAAACGCGTCGCGAATGGAATCATCGAGACTTCTTGGTTCCTGGTTATCCCAACCAGAGAGATCCACAAACCTCGCATTGATGCCCATGTTTTTCAGCTTAAGCGCTGTATTGTACGCACTGTGCGCTTCACCAATCGACGATAGAAACTCGCGAATTTGTGGCAGATAGTGACGCAGAGAAAACTGTCCGTATTGACAGGTTTCTAGAATATTAGCGATACAATTTTTCGCCTCTGCAATGCGTGAACGAATGAACTTATCCGCTCGAATGCGATTCATTGGATCCGCAAAGATGTTTTCGTTAGTAAGTAGCATGCGGCTTTCCACATACGCTAGGGCGTCTTGCCATTGATCGTCACGTTTCGCAATTAACTGATAGACGCCTGCTTTGCTGGTTTTTTTACATTCTAATAACGCATCGGTCATGCCACCGTATGCCGACACAACAAAAATGCGGTTATATGGCGTTTTGGGACGAAGAATAATGTTGTCGAGAACAGCATCAAATGCTGTCATTGAAGTACCGCCGATTTTTTCTACGGTAAAAGTCATGATAAGCCTTTTTGATTGGTAACGTTAAGTGAAACAGAGAAAGAGAAAGCGCTTAGAGGTGTGAGGCGACGTGCGCCTCACACTTAGCTTTTAGTCAACGAGCGGGTAAACGCCGTTTTCATCGTGCACTTCGGCACCTGTAATTGGGGGATTGAAAACGCACGCCATGACCATTTCTTTGTTTTTGTATGCTCTTAGGTAATGCTCGTCGTGCTTGTCCAGAATGTACAATGTGCCCGGTTTGATTGGGTAAGTTTCGCCCCCCACCACTTCGATTTCACCTTCACCGCTCATGCAGAAAACGGACTCTAGGTGATTTTGGTAATGGATGTGCGTTTCCGTTCCTTCATAAATCGTGGTGATGTGGAAAGAAAATCCCATGTTGTCATCTTTCAACAACATACGTACGCTTTCCCAGTTATCCGCGACTACGCGACGCTCACTATTTCGACACTCGTCAAGTGTTCTTACGATCATAATTAATAATCCTTATTAAGATGCTTGTTTGAAGTGTTTTGCAGCAATCGTTTCTACTGCACGTTCAAAGATGCTTAATCCTTGGTTCAGCTCAGATTCACTGATGGTCAATGGACAGAAGAACTTCACCACCTCATCGTCTGGGCCTGCGGTTTCAATCACCATGCCGTCGTCAAAACATGCTTTGGCGATTTCTGCTGCCAAGTCACCGTGAATACACTCGATGCCAATCATCATGCCGCGTCCCTTTTTCTGAACGAACATTTGCGGGAAACGACGTACGCAGCGATCAATTACCTCACTCACATTTTGCGAACATTGCTTAATGTGCGTTTCGAAATCGTCATTTGACCAGTAGATTTCTAGTGCTTTTGCCGCAGTGATAAATGCGTGGTTGTTACCACGGAACGTGCCGTTGTGCTCGCCTGGTTTCCATTGGTCAAGTTCTGGTTTCAGCAGTACAACCGCCATTGGCAGACCGTAACCACCGATCGATTTCGATAGCGTCACAATATCGGGTTCAATACCTGATGGCTCAAAACTGAAGAATGTCCCAGTTCGGCCACAACCAGCTTGAATGTCATCGACAATCAATAGAATGTCGTTTGCTTTACATATTTTACTCAAGCGCTGTAGCCACTCATTAGAGGCGGCGTTTAAACCACCCTCGCCTTGTACTGTTTCCAGCAATACGGCTGCTGGTTTGTCCATACCTGCAGAGTTGTCATTCAGCATAGTTTCGAACAGCGCCAAACCATCAACGCCAGCGTAGCCTTCGAACGGAATGCGCGTTACGTTTGTAAGGCTTGAGCCGTTACCTTGTCGATGATGCTGATTACCTGTAGCCGCCAACGCACCTGCGGTACAACCGTGGAAACCGTTAGTGAATGCAACAACGCTGCTTCTGCCTTTCACTTTTTTCGCCAACTTAAGTGCTGCTTCCACCGCATTCGTACCAGTTGGACCGGTGAATTGAACTTTATAGTCCAGTTTTCTTGGTTTTAAGATGTAGTTATCCAGTGCGGCGAGAAAGCCCGCTTTCGCTTCTGAATGCATATCCAAACCGTGAGTGATGCCATCCATTTCAATGTATTCAAGCAGTGCTTGCTTCAATACAGGGTTGTTATGGCCATAATTTAGGGATCCCGCTCCAGCGAGGAAGTCTAAGTAGCGTTCACCTTGTTCTGTTTCTAGCCAACAACCTTTCGCTTTGCGAAATACCACTGGAAAATTGTTTGAATATGAGCGTACGTTGGATTCCTGCTTTTTGAAAATATCCATGATGAGACCGTTTTTGATTCCTATTGTTTGAGGATTATTTGAGAGGAATGCGATACAAAAACTCTGTATCGTGCTTGCCTTTAAAATGGGCTTTTTCATCCAAAAAGGTGCTGACTTGGCCATGATTGCCGTTCATCGCATCTAACTTTTTGAACAACGCCCAAGAGGCTTGGTTATCTTCCGTGATGGTCGTTTCTACCGATTTAACCTCGCTCAGCGCTTCCCTTTCGAGAAGCTCCTTGAGCATACGAAATGCTAAACCGTTACCTCTGAATCGAGGTGAAACAGCAACTTGCCAAATGAATAATACGTCTTGTTCGTCAGGCTTCTGATAACCCGAGATGAAGCCAGCGATGTCGCCTTTGTGCTCAACCAAAATGCTGGTTTTGCTGAAATGCGTTGACTGTAGAAAATTGCAGTAAGAAGAGTTCATGTCCAACGGAGGACAATCTGCAATTAAGCTGTAAATGCCGTCACCATCAGAGATTTTAGGTTCACGAAAAATCCATTTTTTGCTTGGGTCTTCTCCAATTTCAGGATAAAGAACCCAAGGTGCTGATGTGATCATTTTGAAATACATATCCTTTGACGTCTAATTAAATTTCGCATTTATTATGGACATTCTTTACGGTTAAAAATCAAATAATCAGCGTTTTAATCTAGATTAATGTGACTCAAATCACACCAATGCAACATTTAACCTAAAATTAAAATAGTTTGAACTCTAATTTATTAAAGCATCATTTAATACGAAACAACTCAACATGAGTCAGAATGCTGCGGGGTTTCAAAGAGAGGACTTAAGGTTTTTTACATAAAAAAACGGCACACTTTCGCATGCCGTTTTAAGGTTAGTTTTGTCGTCGTGGCTATTTATCTTTTTTGACTGCCTTGGTACTTGGACGAGGCTCATCCATTAGACCTTTAATCAAAGAAACTGTCGCAACAAGCAATACGATGGTAAATGGTAAGCCTGTAGTTACTGCCATCGCTTGAGCCGCTGCCAGCCCGCCACCGAGCATCAGTGCGATGGCGACCAAGCCTTCAAACGTACACCAGAAAACACGTTGTGGTGTTGGCGCATCGACTTTACCACCAGCTGCGATCGTATCGATCACAAGAGAGCCTGAATCCGACGACGTGATAAAGAACACAACCACCAGAACGATACCTACTACCGATGTGATTTCTGCAAACGGCATTACGTCTAACATGGCGAACAGTTTAAGCGGAAGCTCAGCATTGAATACAGCTTCGTAACCGTCATTCACGTACTGGCTGATCGCTGTGCCACCAAAAGCGGTCATCCAAAGCACACAAACCGTCGAAGGAATCAAAATAACGCAGATGATAAATTCACGAACCGAACGTCCACGTGAAACACGAGCGATAAACATGCCCACGAATGGTGACCAAGAAATCCACCAAGCCCAGTAGAACGCCGTCCAACCTTGCGAATAGTTCACGTCTTCACGTTCAAACGGCATAGACAATGCGGGAATGTTAGTGATGTACGACGCAATGTTGTCGAAAAAGCCAGTCAGAATCGCCATTGTTGGGCCAACGATGATCACAAAGAACAGCAACATCGCCGCCAGAATCATGTTGATTTCAGACAGACGTTTTACCCCACTATCAAGGCCTGCAACCACCGAGATCAGCGCCAATGCCGTGATCACAACAATCAACACGACTTGAGTTGTGTCGGTCATTGGCACACCAAACAAAAAGTTCAAACCTGTTGCTGCTTGTGAAGCGCCATAGCCGAGCGATGTCGCCAGACCAAATACCGTCGCAACAACCGCAAGAATGTCGATAATGTGCCCTACCCAGCCCCAAACTCGTTCGCCAAACAGCGGGTAGAAGATGGAACGCATGGTCAGTGGCAACCCTTTGTTGAACGAAAAAATCGCTAAGCCAAGGGCCAACAACGCATAAATAGACCAAGGGTGAAGTGCCCAGTGGTAAATGGTCGCAGCCATACCAAGTGCAGATGCAGCATCTGTATCACCAACCGCACCACCAAGTGGTGCCCAGTCGGTGCGCACACCATTTTCAATGTTCACGCCGCCAAGTGCAGAGCTGAAGTGCGACATTGGCTCAGACACACCAAAAAACACTAATCCGATGCCCATACCGGCTGCGAACAACATCGCTAGCCAGCCTGCATAAGAGTAATCTGGTGTCGCTTCAGTACCACCAATTCGAACTCGGCCAAGCGGTGTCACAATCAAGACCAAGCAGACAATGACAAATACGTTGCCAGAAGCAAGAAAGAACCAGTCAAGATTGGATACTAGCCAAGCACGTAAGCCAGCGAAAAAGGGTTCAACTTGTTGGCGAAAAGTTAGCGTTGCCACAACAAAGAGGACGATAGCCATCCCAGAAATTGCGAAAACTCGGTTGTGAATGTCTAAGCCGAATGGGCCGACTTTTAACGCAACGTTATCCTGACCAATCTGATAGTCAGTATCTATCGCGTTTACCTTTCCATCGGGACGTTTAATCCCACCATTATTGTCGGTGCTCACGAATAATCTCCTTAACAATACGTGACCAAATTTAAATACTTTGTAGGAGTTTGAGTGATGATTAGTTCACATCACCAAGCACAAGTTTAAGTATATGTATTTTCTTAAAGTAGTTGCTCTCATTAGCATCTTAAAAGGAAACACCTCCATCGATCATTTGATGTTTTTGTGTTTAAGGTAAATAACCTTTATTGCCAAATAGCAGAAATTGGCATGTCTCGGTTAAAGTGATATTGCAACTGAGCTTGAAACAACTCTGCCGTCGCCAATGCATCCGTTAAAGCGTGATGCGGTTGATAAGCAGGCAGACCATATCGTTCCCGAGCATGCCCCAACCTCACCGACCCTGGCTTCTTACCTTTTAACTTATTCCAAATGCCTGAACATTCTCGGCGTTGAAGTGCGTACTCGATATCCAATGTATCGACGACGGGAAACTGAATCCCTTCGCCAATGGTGTTTAAAAGCGCATTATAAAAAAACTGCCGCTCGATATTCTTGTAGTGCACCAGCACCACCTTGCCAGCGAGTGCATCCAAAATCTCACCTAGTATTTGCGTTAATTGGGGCGCGTTTTTCACTTCAGAATCCGTAATGCCATGAATAACGACAGACTCCTCATTAAGCTCTCGGTTCGGATTTACAATCCAATGCGCTGAACCACGGCACTGCACTCGGTCAATCGTAAACGGCACAAGACCAATGGTAAGAATGGCATCGTCTTCTGCATTTAAGCCCGTCGTTTCAAAATCTACCGAGACAAACGGCACCTCTTTTAATGGCGTATCCCCATTCACCATAGGAGTCGAATAGTATCGCTTCAACCGTTGATCTTGCGCTTGCTCTGCCAACTGCTCAAACAATACTGACCACTCCGGCGTTTGCGAAGTATCGAGCAGCGGTGTACTCGCCTTACTTTTTGCCAACCACATCATTTACTGCTTCTTTGGTAGCGGAACTTAATGAAGTTCTGCGCATTGCTTAGAATTTGGAATGCCGCTTTCAGATTACGACGTTCGAAATCGGACATGTTTTCTGGCTCGATGTTGTTATCCGGCTCGTCGCCATTTTCAATATCCAAGGCTTGGTGACGGATTCGAACCATATAGATAAGTTCCATCGCATCTCGCAAGTCCATTCCTCGCCCTTTTGGCAGAATCCCTGCGTCATTAATGTCGTCTAATCGATCAAACGAGTTTTGCGAGCGCGAACCAATCGCCAAGGCATGCACTCGAATCAAATCTGCCAGCGGCGCGGTACCGCGTCGTTTAAGGTTGATAGAGTTGCGATGACGCCCATCTTTCTCCATCACGAAATCTTTAAAAAATCCTAACGGCGGCGTTCTTCGAATGGCGTTGTAAGCCATACAAGCCAAAAATCGATTGTTCTTTTTGGCTCGTCTGACGATAAAACTACTCAGTTGCTCAGCCCATTTCACCCGGCCATGAATCCCTAGCAAATCGAAGAAAATATTGCTGTTGAGCAACCTCTCTGGGGTCGGATGATCGATCCAATCGCCAAAGCACTCTTCCCATTGCGATTTGGTTTTTCGCCATTCAGGATTGGTAGCCATAATGTCGCCCGTACAATAGGTATAGCCGCATGCCGCCAATCCATCACATACAAATTTCGCAAACTGCGCGAAATATTCGCCGTGCTTGTCAGGATCGTAACTGTCATCAAGAATCAGCGCGTTATCTTGGTCAGTGACAATGAGCTGCTCATCTCGCGCCATCGATCCCATCGCAACCAGACAGTATGGAATTGGAGCAGGACCAAGCTCTTGCTCGGCGAGTTCCGCTAATCGTTGCTTAAAGCTGCTGCCAATCACCGACATCGCTCGTCCAATCATGTGTGCGTTGGCGTCTTCATTGACCATGCGAACAAAACAATCTTTCACTTGCAGGGAAACTTGTTTGAGATCCTCCACACTGGTCTGTTGGAAAATCGAGCTCACCAGCAACAAGCTGTTTTGAGATTCGTAACGGACAATGTCCGTCATACCGATGATGCCTATTGGCTTTTTGTCTTTGAGAATCGGCAGATGATGCACGTTGTAGCGAAGCATGGTCAGCATCGCTTCAAACACATACGCGTTGTAATCAAGCGATACCACGTCGTAACTCATGACCTCGCTCACCGAGATATTGGTATCAATCCCCTGCGCCAAAACCCGTATACATAAATCGCGATCAGTAAGAATGCCAAGCAGTTGGTCATCATCCTCTTCGGTCAGTTCTTCGGTTGGGCGGACGATGAGCAAAGCGGTGACGTTCTCTTCTGCCATTAGGCTTGCAGCTTCTTGAATAGAAGCGGTCGCTTCGAGTGTCACAGGGTCACGAGTCAGGATTTTACGCGCTTTTGCGGTTGTTAAATCATTGCCATCGGAGCGACTAGAGATCGCATTGCGAAGCCGAGCGCTATCTTCGAGCTCCATAAAATCCGCGAAGTTTTCAAACTCGTCGCAAAGCTCGTTGAAGATGTTCTCAGGAATGCAATACACCAAGGTGTCTTCAATCGCTTTTGCTGGCATACGAACGCGGTTGTTCATGAGCAACCCCATTTGCCCGAACAGGCCACCAGCATCAATACGGTTATAAAGTTCACCTTTGCGTCGATAAATCTCTACTGCACCACTGCGCACCATATACAAATCGCGAATCGTATCGCCAAATTTGAGGATGTCGGTACCTTGACGGAAATACGCCACTTCTGCATGAATGGCGATTTTTTTTAACTGCTCTTCTGGCAGTTCATCGAAAGGAGGATGTTGGCTAATGAAATTGAGTACTTCTAACTGCTCGGCTTCCATTCTTTATTCCATGCGTTGCCTAAAGTAACCAGATCAATATCATCTCGATTTAGCATAAGCAACAGATAACGCTAAGACTTCTGCTTACCTCATCATGTTATGTTTGTTTCTTCCAAAAATAAGTTTGAACTCTAACCATTTTACTATTCTTCCCTCCTCTAAATACTGAACAACAAATATGCAGCCCTACTGTGCCGATATGTATTAAAAACTTAAAAATAAATTCAACGTCGTATTTATCGCCTAAAAGCACAAACAAAAAGATTCATAACTAAATGTTTTAAAATGACTTATCAATAAAACAATGAAAGTTCATTTCCACGAAAAATATGACCATAGAATACCAATAACCCAAGTCAATTGTTTGAAAATTGCCATCAATTTAATTAGAGTACAAAACATTAACTCGTGATAAACACATAACAAAGGACAATTAACATGGATCCCATACTGGAAGTTAAGGGACTTTATAAAGTGTTTGGAGAAGCTCCGGAGCGAGCATTCTCACTCATCGAAAAAGGCGTTGATAAAGACGATATTTTTGAACAAACTGGCTTAACCGTTGGCGTCAACGATGTATCTCTGACCATCAATGAAGGCGAGATTTTTGTCATTATGGGTCTCTCTGGCTCAGGAAAATCCACTCTCGTTCGACTTCTCAATCGACTCATTGAACCCACCAAAGGCAGTGTTTACCTCAAAGGGAAAGACATCGCTCATATCTCCGAAGAAGAACTGCGCGAAGTTCGTCGTAACAACATTTCAATGGTTTTTCAAAATTTTGCGCTCATGCCCCACATGTCGGTGATAGAAAATGCCGCTTTTGGCCTAGAACTCGCAGGCGTCGATGTGACTGCTCGCCACGAAAGTGCATTATCAGCGTTGCAGAGAGTTGGATTAGACACCTACGCTGAATCGTTTCCTGATGAACTATCAGGTGGTATGAAGCAGCGTGTCGGTCTTGCCCGCGCCCTAGCTTGCGACCCCGATATTTTGCTGATGGATGAAGCGTTCTCCGCGCTCGATCCTTTGATTCGTTCTGAAATGCAGGATGAATTGATTCGTCTGCAAAATGATGATAAACGCACCATCGTGTTCATTTCGCACGACTTGGACGAAGCCATGCGCATCGGTGACCGAATTGCCATCATGCAAAACGGCGAAGTTGTGCAAGTCGGCACACCAGATGAAATTCTTCATAACCCCGCCAATGATTATGTCGAGGCGTTTTTCCGCGGCGTTAATGTCGCCAGCGTGCTAACCGTCAAAGATATTGCGCGCAAGAAGCCCGCTGCGGTATTCAAGAAATCGGAACACGACGGCCCAGGCTCTGCCATGCAAATCTTGATGGATCACGACCGTGATTACGGCATCGTCGTAGATAAATCTAGCCGATATTCCGGCATCGTTTCTCTCGACTCCTTACGCTTAGCCCACAAGGAAAATCGCTCCTTGGCCAGCGCACAATTAGAAGATGACGTGACCCTTCAGCCCGACCAGTCTGTGAATGACATTCTCGGCATCGTGGCGAGCGTTCCTTATGCTGTGCCAGTAGTCGATGAGCAAGGAACCTATTTTGGTGTCGTGACGAAGTCGCGTCTTCTGCAAACACTCGATAAGGATTAAACGATGTCTACAGAGCAAACAAATAACGATCCTTGGTCGCAAACCGCACCAACACAAGAAGACCCGTGGTCACAAGGTAGTGAGGCCGCAACTAACAACGATTGGTTGAACAGCGAAGCCGTGCAAGAGACACCTTTCGATATCATGAACCCATTTCAAGATGCCGTTCTCCCACTCGATAATTGGGTAGAATCTGGGTTGAATTGGCTCGTTGAACATGGTCGCCCTGTTTTTCAAGCCATACGAGTTCCGATCGATTTTATCTTGTCCTCATTCGAAACCGCGTTAGTCTCTACGCCGTCACCGATTATGGTGCTGATCCTATTTTTACTCGCGTGGCAGTTTTCTAACTTCAAACTTGGTTTATCAACGCTAGTATCGTTAGTGTTCATTGGCTTGATCGGCGCTTGGTCTCAAGCCATGACCACGCTCGCCTTGGTGCTCACTTCGGTGTTTTTCTGCTTGTTGATTGGCTTACCGATGGGGATCTGGCTAGCCAGAAGCCAAACCGCCGCCAAGTTTGTAAGACCAATATTGGATGCGATGCAGACCACCCCGGCGTTCGTCTACCTTGTTCCGATCGTGATGCTGTTTGGTATTGGTAACGTACCGGGCGTCGTCGTGACGATCATTTTCGCGCTACCGCCAGTGGTTCGATTGACCATTCTTGGAATTCAACAAGTACCGGAAGAGCTTATCGAAGCGGGTCACTCTTTTGGCGCAAACAAAAAGCAAATGCTGTATCGCATTCAATTGCCACTTGCGCTGCCAACGATCATGGCGGGCGTCAACCAAACCTTGATGCTTTCTCTATCGATGGTGGTTATCGCCTCGATGATCGCCGTGGGCGGTTTGGGTCAGATGGTGTTACGAGGCATCGGACGACTGGACATGGGTCTGGCCGCTGTCGGCGGTTTAGGCATTGTGATCCTCGCTATTTTGTTGGATCGCATTACACAAGAGCTTGGCATCAACGCCGGCAATACCAAACTTCGCTGGTACCATACCGGCCCTATCTCTTATCTGCTCAAATTTAAAAGCAACAAGAACCAAAACGACCTAAAACTTAGGAGAAATACGAATGAATAATTCATGGAAGAAAGCGCTGTCTGTCGGCGCGCTAAACACAATCGCATTTTCGACTTACGGCTTTGCCGGAGAGTTACCGGGTGAAGGTGTCACGGTTCAACCTGTACAGTCCACTGTCGCTGAAGAGACGTTCCAAACGTTGATTGTAAACCGTGCTCTGGAAGCTTTGGGTTACGATGTCCAACCAACCAAAGAAGTGGATTACAACGTCGGGTACACCTCGATAGCAAAAGGTGACGCGACGTTCTTAGCGGTTGGCTGGTTTCCGCTCCATGCAGACAAATACACCATGTCAGGTGGTGATGATAAGTTTTTCCGAGAAGGCCAATACGTCAGTGGCGCAGCGCAAGGCTACCTCATCGATAAGAAAACCGCCGAGAAATACGGCATTACGAACATTGGTCAGTTAAAAGATCCAAAATTGGCGAAACTATTCGACGCAAATGGCGATGGCAAAGCCGATCTTACCGGCTGTAACCCAGGTTGGGGTTGTGAAATGGTGGTTGAGCATCAGTTGGACGCGTTCAAACTTCGTGACACCGTCACTCACAACCAAGGTAATTACGCCGCAATCATTGCTGATACAATCTCCCGCTACAAAAAAGGTGACCCAATTCTTTACTACACATGGACGCCGTATTGGGTAAGTGGCGTACTTGTTCCGGGTAAAGACGTCGTTTGGCTAGAGGTGCCATTCTCGTCTCTTCCTGGTGAACGTAAAGACATCGACACCACACTGAAAAACGGCAAAAACTACGGTTTTGAAATGAACTCTATGCGCATCGTCGCGAACAAAGAGTTCACAGAGAAGAACCCATCGGCAGCGAAACTGTTCGAAATCATCAAACTGAATATCAATGATGTCAGCGCTCAAAACATGATGATGAGCCAAGGTAAAAATAGCGCGGCAGACATCGAAGCGCACGTAAATGGCTGGATTAAAGCCAACCAAACAACCTTTGATGGTTGGATTGAAGAAGCGAAGAAAGCGGCAATGTAACGCCCAAAAACCTTAAGAAACCGCTAAAGCTTTAGCGTATCTTTAGTTCCTCAGTGAGAAAATGAAAAGCCAGTCGATTATTTAGACTGGCTTTTTTATTTAGATCACTCAAAAAACATCGTATTAATATCAATTACATACCAGCACAAAACCCCAAAAGGCACTGCCATTTAAGCCTTCCTGTCGTTAAATAATTTATCAAAATTTCATTCCTTAAGAATTTCTTAAGTTTCGCGTTTTATTTTGTTGATAACTACTCAAACAAAGGAAGCGCTCATGAAACACCATGCACAAACTTCTGCAGATGGCTTTACTTTAGACATCGTTTATCCAATGCATCCGCTTTGGAGCCAAGTTATCGAGCATGTTTCTCAGCGTTATCAAGAAGCATTCTTTGCCGAGCTAAAACAATTTATGCCGGCGTATTTAACCCTCATTGAAGGCGGCCAAATTATTTCCGTATGCGGCTTTCGCATCGCCGAAGATGAGCCCTTGTTCCTTGAACAGTATTTAGAAGACGACGCCCAAAAGCTGGTTTCTAACGTATTTAACTGCGACGTAAAACGTTCGAACTTAGTGGAATTCGGTCACTTGGCATCTTTCGCTAAGGGCATGTCATCTCTTCACTTCTACCTCATCGCAGAAATGCTGGTCAACCTCGGTTTTGAATGGTGCATCTTCACCGCGACAGACCCACTTCACGCCATGATGGCGCGCTTAGGATTGGAGCCTCATATCATCGCGCAGGCCGATCAAAACAAAGTCCCCGATGCCGAGTCCACTTGGGGGTCGTACTACGAACATCAACCGCGTGTGTTAGCTGGCAATTTGCAAAAAGGACTAGAGCGTCTGCGATTAGTCCAAGAAAGAAAACGCAAACAAGCCTAGATAGAAAAGTAAACGTCGTTAAAAACGCAAACACAACCACAACAACTTGGTTAAACACAACGCAGAATATAGGTGATGTATGAATATTCTCCTCGATGCCATTACAAAATGGGCAAAAACGACACCAGATCGAGTAGCACTTGTCGGCTACGAAGAGAATCAAACGGTTGAACTGACTTACTCTGAATTGTTAAACAAGATCGAACTCGTTGCCGCCGAGCTTATTGCACAGAACATCAAAGCACTCGCGCTACGCGCAGAAAACAGCATCGATTGGGCCATTGTTGATTTGGCGGCGATGGCGGCAGACATAGTCGTTGTACCTATTCCGACTTTTTTCTCTGATGCACAAGTTGAACACACAATAGAGCAATCAGGCGTCGATGCTTTAGTTGGCGATTGGCAAGCATGGTTGGCTTCTCATCCTAAGCAAAGCTTTAACCAGCAAGACCATTCGTTTTCCATTGCAAATTTGCCTTTGCTGCGTCGTAACCAGTTTGGAGATGAAGATACACAGGTAGCTTATCTACCAGAAACCGGAAAAATCACATTTACGTCGGGCTCGACTGGTCAGCCTAAAGGCGTTTGTTTAAGCAATGATCATTTGTGTTTGGTGGCAAAATCGCTCGCCGACGCAGTAAATAGCGCGGCACACTCACACTTAGTGCTGCTTCCGTTATCGACACTTCTCGAGAACATAACCGGCGTTTATGTTCCACTCATGTTGGGCGTGACGTCATATATTTTACCCGGAGCGCAAACCGGCCTACTCGGTTCAAGCCAATTCGAGCCGGGTTTGTTTGCACAAGCATTAGCGACCATCAAACCAGAAAGCTTAGTGCTAACACCGGCTTTATTGCTTGCGCTCATTCACATCGCGAAACAGCAGCCCTCTCTTGTGGATTCTCTAAAATTTGTCGCCGTTGGCGGCGCAAGAGTGTCGTCGCAACTGATTAACACCGCGCATGCGCTGAACATCCCTGCGTTTGAAGGTTATGGCTTGTCTGAATGTGGCTCCGTCGTTTGTTTGAATACACCAGCCACATTTAAAGCAGGAACGTGTGGCAAACCACTTCCGCACACTCAGATTCGTATCGCGGAAGATGGTGAACTGCTCGTCAAAGGCAACGTTGCTCTTGGTTATTTGAATGAGCCGTTTACTCAAGAATGGTTAGCGACTGGCGACTTAGCCCAAATTGACGCGCAAGGTTTTGTCACTCTCTCAGGACGCAAGAAAAACCTTATCGTCACCGCGTATGGCAGAAATGTCTCACCGGAATGGATTGAATCAGAAGCGTTGGCGTTTTTGCCGATGACGCCGCTGATCGTTACAGGCGATAGCCAACAAACATTATGCGCTGTCATTATCAATAGCGAAGACGTCGAAGCAAAGGTTCATGCATTAAACCGAACCCTACCCGATTACGCTCAAATCCGAACCTTATTGATGCTGGACAACCCACGAGCCATCTGTGGTTGGTACACGGATAACGGCAAGCTCAAACGAAATCAAATTGAACATGATGTGGCTCAGTTATTAGCGTGCACAACGCCTGAATTAACGCTGCAAGCGCAAAAGATCCAACGCATCGATTTGCCCTTTCAGCAACACATTACGTCTTTCCAAACTGCATCTTAGTTAACGGCTTCTTAAGGAGAAGGTTATGACTTTATTTTTCGAACAACTCAAACAAAGCACTGCCGCTGCTCAACAAGCAATGTTAACTGCGCCAGTCATCGCAGACGTTCAACAAGGTAACATTTCCAAAGATATGTATATCGCCTTTCTCACCCAAGCTTACCATCACGTTAAGCACACCGTTCCCTTGCTGATGGCGTGTGGGGGCCGACTATCTGGCGAATACGAATGGGTACGAGACGCCATTGCCGAATACATCGAGGAAGAGAAAGGCCATCAAGAATGGATTTTAAATGACATCAAAGCGTGCGGCGGCGATGCCGAAGCAGTGCGCAATAACAAAGATGTAGGTCAAGTCGGTGCGCCGATTGAATTAATGGTTTCCTACCTTTACCACAACATTGACCGCCACAACCCACTCGCGCTGTTTGGCATGGTGTGGGTATTAGAAGGCACCAGCGTCGGCATTGGTGGCCAAATGGCAGAAAAAATCCAGTCAACGCTAAGCCTACCGCCTTCAGCAATGACTTACCTAATTTCACACAGCGTGTTAGACCAAGATCATCTGCAATTTTTTGAATCACTGATGAACAAAATCACCAAAGTGGAAGATCAACAAGTCATCATCGACTCCGCAAAAATGGTGTTTGCACTGTACGGACAAATGCTGCGCTCTTTGCCTTCCTTCTCAACCCAACAAGCGGCGTGAGGTGAGGCATGAACATTAACAACAGCACCATTCTCCTGACAGGCGCAACGGGCGGAATTGGGCGAGCCATCGCGCAAGAGTTAGCAAAACGCGGTGCTAGCCTCATTCTTGTTGGGCGAAACGAAGAGAGCTTGCAAACACTACAGCGTGAACTGTCAAATCCAGAACGTCATGATGTAGTCGTTGCAGACATCACCTCATCAGAAGGATTAACAGCGATTAAAGATCGAGCGCGTCAACATCAAAAAGTGGACGCACTGATTAACAATGCGGGCAGCAACGATTTCTCATTGTTAAGCCACAAACGACCAACGCAGATTGCAGACGAAATCCAACTCAATCTCGTCGCGCCGATGCTGCTGTGCCAGTCGGCATTGACATGGTTAAAACAGCCTGGGGTGATTCTCAATATTGGTTCAACATTCGGCTCAATTGGCTACCCTGGCTATACCTCCTATTGCGCGGCAAAAGCGGGATTGCACCGGTTTACCGAATCGCTCGACAGAGAGCTGTTCGCAACCGGAATCCGTGCGCTGTATTTAGCACCAAGAGCGACAGAAACCTCACTCAATAGCGATGCCGTCAATGAAATGAATCGACAACTGGGTAACAAAACGGACTCGCCGCAAGTTGTAGCCGATCACGTTGTCACCATGTTGGAAAAAGAAATTTCCGCGAAATGGATTGGTTGGCCAGAAAAACTTTTTGCACGCATCAATCAACTGCTTCCAAACGTGGTTTCTTCTGCGATTCGTAAGCAACAAGAAACCATTCACCAATACGTAAACCGAGTCAGTCATTGAAGAGGACATGGACGATGAATACCAAACAACTACTTTGCGCTTTAACGGTTTGTTCAACGTTAGCTTCGACCGCTGCGTTGGCAGGTAATGCTCCACTGCAACAGGTTCAAAAGAAATGGGCGGAATGTCAGTACAGCACGCCCGATGGTGACGAAAAGGAACAATGCTTCCATCGTGCGATTGCCAAAACCAGTATTTATCTCGACAGAGAACCCGGTAATCCCGAACTCACTGTTTGGCTGGCAATCAATAAAGCATCGCTGGCTGGTGCTCAAGGTGGCTTAGGTGCACTATCACTCGCCAAAGAAGCCAAATCTTTACTCGAAGGGGTAATTGCAACGTCACCGCAAACGCTTGATGGCTCTGCATACACCAGTTTAGGTTCTTTGTATTACAAAGTCCCGGGGTGGCCAATTGGCTTTGGTGATGACGATAAAGCCGAAGAAATGTTGAAAAAAGCGTTAGAGATCAATCCAAAAGGCATCGATCCGAACTATTTTTATGGAGACTTCCTTGCAGAAGAAGGTCGAGACAAAGAAGCGAAAGTGTATTTGACTCGCGCAATGCAAGCATCACCTCGCCCTGACCGACCTTTGGCGGATAAAGGCCGAAAACTGGAAATTGAAGTGACTCTTGGGAGATTGAAATAATCTATGCGCTTATTACTCGTAGAAGATGACAAACTACTCGGTCAATCCATGGTGACTTCATTAAGTCGCCATGGATACACCGTGGATTGGGTGGAAAAAGGGTCTGGCGTGACTAGCGCACTCAAAACAGAAGCGTTCACTGCCGTAATTTTGGATCTCACTCTACCCGATATCGATGGATTGGAAGTTCTGCGTAATATTCGCAAAGGCGGATTTAAGCTCCCAGTGATGATACTTACCGCACGAGACGACATTCGCGATCGCGTTCAAGGCCTTGATGGCGGCGCAGATGATTACCTCGGAAAACCGTTTGCACTCGAAGAGTTGCTCGCTCGCTTGCGTGTGTTGATTCGCCGTCAATCTGGCAGTGCAGAAGAAATCATTCAGGTTGGGCAGTTGTCTTTATCCTTATCGGAACAAAGCATTCGCTACGATGACGCGCCGCTTAAACTCACGCGCAACGAATTTAAAATCCTCACCAGCTTGATGACGAACGCCGGACGCGTACAAAGTAAGGAGCAATTGCAACAATCGCTACACGGCTGGGATGAAGGTTCAAGCGACAACGCGATAGAAGTTCACATTCATAACCTACGTAAAAAAGCCCCCAACGTCGCCATCAAAAACATTCGTGGTGTGGGGTACATTCTTGAAAAATAAAAAACCTTACTCCATTAAACGCCAACTGACGCTCTCGGTTGGCTTGTTAGTCAGCGCGCTTTTGCTTATTTCTTTGTACTTCAGCTTTCAGTCAGCCAAACACGAAGTCGAAGAAGTTTATGACGCTAGGCTTGGGCAATCCGCTAAGCTGATGCTGCTGACGCTGTCCATTTCAACCGAAACGGACACTCTCGCCAACCACAGAGAGCTATTCGACCAGTGGATGAAGAACATCGATTCTTTGGCAAAAAGCGACGAAGACAAAGCCACCAAATTTGGTCACCCCTACGAACAGAATCTCGTTTTTCAATTCTACCGTGACAACAAGTTGATCTGGAGTTCCACTCCGAATCTGCGCTCTCTTTCTTCTTCTTTTGACAACAACGGCTACGACGACATTACCAAAGACGGCGTGCAGTGGCGCACTTTCCAACTCTCATTACCACAAACTGAGCATGAGAACGAATACGTGGTCGTTGCTGAAAAGCAAAAGATACGGAAAGAGATCATCCACGAAATCGCTCTGTCGACGTCCATCGAACAGTTACTACTATTGCCGACTTTGCTGCTGTTGCTGTTCTGGCTGATAGACAGGTATTTCAGACCGATTAACGATCTACGCACGGCTATCACGCAACGAAACGTGCACCGCTTAGACCGCATTCATGTTACCGACAATACAACCGAGCTTGCTCCGTTGGTGGAAGCACTCAATTCATTGCTTTCTGAACTTGAACAAGCGTGGCAGAGAGAGAAGCGCTTTACGCGAGCCGCCGCACACGAGCTCAAAACGCCGCTGACAATCCTGCGCCTAAACGTAGAAAACGCTCTTGAAAGTAATGACCCAGAGCAGTTACGCGGAGACTTACACAACATCCTTCAAGGCATTGAAAGAACTGACCGTCTCATCCACCAACTGCTTACACTTGCTAAAGTAGACAGTTTATCTGAACGTGTCTTTGACAACGTCGAACTAACCCCATTGCTGCAAACCGTCGTCGCCGATTTAGCGCCACTTGCTTTAAGACAAGATCAAGACATCAGCCTCTCACCAGCGGAAGTCGCGCTTTCTGGCGACAAAATGTTGTTAGAAGTGTTGTTCCGTAACCTTGTAGACAACGCCATTCGCTATTCAGGCGCACACAACGAAATCCAAGTTAGTGTGCAAGAAAATAGAAATGCCATCAAAATCTTGGTTTCCGACACTGGCCCGGAGATTCCACAAGAAACGCGAGAAAGGATCTTTGAACAATTCTACCGAGGTCACTCAGAAAAAGGCGATGGTGCGGGGTTGGGCATGTCTATTTGCAAAGATATCGCCACGCTACACAGCGCAACGATAGAGCTGATTACGAGAGAAAATGGCAAGAACACGTTTGTCGTCGCATTCCCAAAGCACTAGCAAAAAAAAGACGACTAAAAAGGCGATATGGAGCACACTTCTATCGCCTTGTTTCGCACCAAGCATGAGACGCCTCCCACTCTTACATAGACATACGAATACTTACAATTCAGTCCATAGATTTTCATTATAATTCACGTTTATTTCACGCTCGCTTTGCTAGAAACGACACAACATCACGACTAAGTCCATCACAAAATAAATATGAAAAGTTCGTCTAAGAGCCCCATGTTTGGGCCATTGCAGCCTCTCGCTGTTTTTTCTTTGTTTTCACTTGCATTTTTGTCCATATCACGCATTTTACTCGCCTTTTGGCAGTTTGATCGTATTGAATCCTTCAACGACTTCCTTTACATCCTAGGCCAAGGCGTGCGTGTTGATATCGCAACGTTATGCTGGTTGTTCATCCTCCCTGCTCTGCTTTCTTCTTTCATGCCACTAAAAGGCAAGGTCGGAGAATGCTGGAAATGGGTATTGCGCTTGTGGATGGTCGCTGGGCTATGGATTCTTGTGTACATGGAATTGGCAACGGCGCCATTCATTCAAGAATATGACCTGCGTCCAAACCGCCTGTTTGTTGAATACCTCATCTACCCGAAAGAAGTGATGAGCATGCTTTGGACTGGCTACAAACTAGAACTGTTTATTGGTGCAATCGGCACCGCTTTGACGCTAGTTTTAGGCTGGAAATGGAGCAAAAAACTGACCGATAGCGCGCAACAAATCAATTGGAAATGGCGCCCTCTTTTGGCGATTTTCGTTGTGCTTCTTTGTGTTGCAGGCGCTCGTTCGTCTTTGGGTCACCGTCCGCTCAACCCTGCTATGGTGGCGTTTTCGAACGATCCACTGCTTAACGACTTAGCACTGAATTCGTCTTACTCATTGCTATTTGCTGTCAACAATATGAAGTCAGAAAAGAGCGCAGAGCAGTTCTACGGCAAGATGGACAATCAAAAAATGTTGGATCTCGTTCGCGCTTCATCAACGAAGGTCGACTTTGATCCTACATTGCTACCAACCATGAACAGCAACCCAGCGACGTACCAAGGCAAGCGTAAAAACTTGGTTATCTTGTTACAAGAGAGCTTGGGCGCACAGTTTGTGGGCTCTTTGGGTGGTCTGCCTCTTACACCAAACCTTGATGAACTAATGCAAGAAGGCTGGCAGTTCACACAAATGTACGCAACGGGCACTCGTTCAGTTCGTGGTATCGAAGCGGTAACAACAGGCTTCCCGCCATCGCCTTCTCGCGCGGTTGTTAAACTGAGTAAGAGCCAAACGGGTTTCTTTACTATTGCTGATTTGCTGAAAGAACAAGGCTACCACACACAGTTCATTTACGGCGGTGAAGCAAACTTCGATAACATGAAGACCTTCTTCTTCGGCAATGGCTTCGACCAAATTGTTGAAGAGAAAAACTATACGAACCCAGGCTTTGTTGGCTCTTGGGGAGTGAGTGACGAAGATCTTTACAATAAAGCAGATGAAGAGTTTGAGCGTCTTTCAAAAGGCGACAAACCTTTCTTCAGCCTTGTGTTCACATCAAGCAACCACAGTCCTTATGAGTACCCAGAAGGTAAAATCGAACAATACGATTCTGAGCACATGACGCGAAACAACGCGGTGAAATACTCAGATTACGCTTTGGGAACGTTCTTCGACAAAGCGAAAAAATCATCATACTGGGATGACACGATTTTCATCGTAATTGCGGACCACGATGCTCGTGTATTTGGTGCAAACCTTGTTCCTGTTAAGCACTTCCACATCCCTGCTTTGATCATTGGTAAAGACATTCAACCACGTAAAGATGACCGCATCGCCAACAACATTGATATGCCGCCAACGCTGCTGTCTCTTATTGGTGTGGACGCAAAAACACCGATGATTGGCCGTGACTTAACTAAGCCACTGGCTCGCGAAGATGAACGCGCAATGATGCAGTACGACAAAAACTTCGGTTACTTAACCCGAGATAACTTGGTTGTACTTTCTCCTGGCGAAAAAGTGTCGACCATGGAATACGACTTTGAAAGCCAAACGATGAAACCGCTAGAGGTCGATGAATCCGTTATTGACCGAGCAAAAGCAAACGCGCTGTTTGCATCTAAAGCGTATCAAAACAACTGGTACTCTTCGAAACGTACCAACTAATATCCGCTGATTCAGTTAGGAAAAAAGGAGCCAAATGGCTCCTTTTCTTTGTTTTAGAGCGACTAGATTTTTAACGTGAAAATTCACTACTGACAACACCTGTCATGCTCTTTCGGTAAATTCAGCCTCATCTATTTAACAAAGTTGAGGAATAATCCATGCTGACTATCAATTCATTCGTTCTCTATGTAGAAAACATCCACGTAAGCCAAACATTTTACTCGAGACTGTTTGATTGTGAGGTCACGCTTTTATCTCCTACATTTGCTTCTATGCCAGTTTCCCATGGCGTCAAACTTACGCTCAAACAAAGTAACGCGCTCACTCCAGTCAGCATGGTGAAAGGTGGAGGAACCGAGTTATCGCTGTCTGTAGCAGACGGCCATCAACTGGAACTGGTTTACAACAAGTGGAAAGAGATGGGCGTAGACTTTATTCAGCCACCAATAACCTCGGTGTATGGGTTAAATTTTGTAGCTACCGATCCTGATAAGCACCGCATTCGTGTGTTCATCAGTGAATAAAAATGCGTTAAAAATGCTTTTTACCATTCCCAACTAGACTTCAATAAATTAGACTCATGGGACACTTATAAGCTGCGTTGTATATAACTAAAGGAATGCCCATGAGCTCAAGTATGATCCTTAGCGAATCCCTAATTGAAAGTGGACGTGATATCCCACTAAAAGAACTGCTTTATGCTAAGCGCGTGTTAGACAACTACATGGCGGTAGCAAGAGACACAAGCCCGCTTGAGCTATTAACAGAAATGAAAGCTGCAGCTAAACAAGTAGAATACTTCACTACAGATAACAATCCGTGTGAAGCGCGCAATGTCATTAGCAGTATGATTGATGAGATCGACAGTGCAGAAACGTTTGCTGCTTTCAAAACTCTCGCAGGAAAGCCATCTCAAGCTTTGAACGAATTAATTGAAGATCGTGCTCAACTCATTAGGTATGAACGAGAACTTTTGCTTGCATCAGGTTATGATGCCTCTCGTATCTAACGAGTTTTAGCTTAACATAGGTAAAAGGAAAGGAGCTCAGTGAGCTCCTTTTTATATGAACAATCGAGTGTATTGTTGAGCTTATAAACCCATATCCGATGTAATTTCTTTGATCTGTTTGAGATCCATTTTGTAGACTTCAATTAGTTGATCGATTTGGCTAAGTCGAGAATTTGCTTCATCGTGCTTATCGCAAGCATCGGATTTTACATCCCACGACTTCCCTTCTAAGAACACATCACATTCTTTCTTCAGCTTGTCGATTTTCGGCAGTAGCTTCTCGCGCTCTTTCTCTAACGCTTCTAGATCTTGCGAGATTTTGAGTTCTTTCTGGAACACTTCACGAGAGCGTTCAAACATGGTTGCTTGCATATCCGCTTGGCGAGTTAGCTTTTCATTCTCTGTCTTGCTCGAGCTCAACTTGTCATTCTGTTGCTTCACTTGAGATTCCAACGACAAGTTAACCTTCTCGACCTCGGTAAGCTGAGTTTGTAGTTTTTTCAGCGCTTTCTGATGTGCAGCGTCCTTTTCTGCGAGCAGTGCATCCACTTTCTCTTGGATTTCTTTGTCTAGCGACTCTTCACGAGTTTTAACTTGAGAAACTAACGCGGTTTTATCTTGCGCAAGCGCTTGATATTTATCTTCTAAAACTTGGTAAGTAGATTCCCATTTATTAGCCGTCAAAACGGAGCCAACCAAGCCCCCAAATGCCAGGCCTAGTACCGCTGCAATTGCGATATATATGTGTGTGCGTTTGTCACGTTCCTCAATGACAACCACTTCATCTTGTTCTTCAATATTTTTTTGAGAAGTCACCGTATATTACTCCAAGGACTCTTCTATCTTGCTAGCGAATCAGTTCCGCAATCACAATGGATGCGGTATAAATCAGGAATGCGCCGATCAATGTTATGACAGTCGCTTTTTGGACTTTTTCATTGGTTCGATAACGGAATAGCACAAACGCTACAACTATCAATACCGCAATGGCTAACAATCTGGTCATACAGCCTCCTTGTCCAATCGCGTAAAACTGACTAACTCCTGAGACAGTTTCACAAAAGTTTATTGTAACTCATTTCTACGTTACGCAAGGTCAACTTAGCGTAGATTTTCATCCGCGTGCGCTAGATTGGATCAATTTTGTGCTCTTAATTGAATAACTTACCTAAGGCCCACTGGCGATGCATTACCAAAGATTATGTTGGTAAGTGAGAATATTACCAATAGAAATAGTATCGATTCCCTACTCTACTCAACAAACCTCTATCCAGTACGTCATAAAAATACCTTTTGTTCAAAAATGTGTTGAAAATAAATCGTCCAAGGGTGTTGAAATGGTCAAGAAACATGATAGAGTTCACACGTTAATGGTGACCAGCATCATTAACTAACCTTTACTCATTTGATTGAGTAAATGTTCCGATGAAGACTGCAGGAGAGTGGTTATTAACCAAACCTTAACATTTGGTTAGATTAACTCGCCGAAGAATTAACTATTTCAGGTGCTACCTTGGTAGCGGGGACTGTAGTTGGAGGAACCTCTGGAGAGAACCGTTAAATCGGTCGCCGAAGGAGCAAGTCCTGCACATGTGTGCGGGGTGAAACTCTCAGGCAAAAGGACAGAGGAGTGGAAAGTTACAACCTAACTATTTGGCGTTCCCGCCTTCTTTAAATAGCTTAGTTCTATTAGAGATCCTTGATCTCGTCCTTTCCCTCTTCTCCTTATTAGTTGTTTTATTAAGGGGAAATCATGAACGACCTACAATCTTTACTACAAACCATTGATAACTTTGTCTGGGGTCCACCACTGCTTATTTTGCTTGTGGGAACCGGTGTTTACTTCACTTTTAGCTTAGGCTTGATCCAGTTTAAACACCTACCAACCGCGTTAGCGATGGTATTCAGTAAAGATAAGTCATCTGATAAACAGGGTGACGTTTCTAGCTTCGCAGCACTTTGTACTGCACTTTCTGCAACTATCGGTACTGGTAACATTGTCGGCGTTGCAACCGCAATCAAACTTGGTGGCCCTGGCGCCCTATTCTGGATGTGGCTTGCTGCCCTATTCGGAATGGCGACGAAATACGCTGAGTGTCTGCTTGCTGTTAAATACCGACGCGTTGACGACAATGGCCAAATGATTGGTGGCCCAATGTACTACCTACAATATGGTGTTGGCTCTAAAGCACTAGCCATCATGTTTGCGGTATTCTCACTTGGGGTTGCTTGTTTTGGTATCGGTACGTTCCCGCAAGTAAATGCGATTCTTGATGCAAGTGAAATCTCTCTAGGTGTAAACCGTGAGCTTGCAGCTTTCATCCTGACGCTTTTGGTTGCATTTGTAACTCTAGGTGGCATCAAATCTATCGCAAGTGTCGCAGGTAAAGTGGTTCCAGCAATGGCGCTGTTTTATGTGTTGGCGTGTCTTAGCGTGATCATCATGAACGCAGATCAACTACTAAATGCTGTTGAACTTGTGTTGGTATCTGCTTTCACGTCTACCGCAGCAACGGGCGGTTTCCTAGGTGCTAGCATCATGTTGGCAATCCAATCTGGTATTGCGCGTGGTGTATTCTCAAACGAATCGGGTTTGGGTAGCGCGCCAATGGCCGCAGCAGCAGCGAAAACAGACTCTTGTGTTAAACAAGGTTTGATTTCGATGACAGGTACCTTCTTCGATACCATCATCATTTGTACCATGACAGGTCTAGCCCTGATCCTAACTGGCGCTTGGCAAAGTGACTTGTCAGGTGCCGCGATGACAACACATGCCTTTGCTGTTGGTCTCAACGCAGAAACATTTGGCCCAATGCTGGTGTCTATCGGTCTGATGTTCTTTGCGTTTACAACGATCCTTGGTTGGAACTACTACGGTGAGCGTTGTGTGGTGTTCCTAATGGGCACAAAAGCGGTTCTGCCTTACAAGATTATCTTCCTTGCTCTAGTGGCTTCAGGCGCGTTCCTGCATCTAGACATGATTTGGATTCTGGCAGATATCGTAAACGGTTTGATGGCGATCCCTAACCTTATTGGTTTGATTGCGCTTCGTCATGTTGTACTGGCAGAAACTAAATTGTTCTTTAACCCTTCAGTTCAATCTGATGATCTTGATGCGGTAAAAGCATAGCTCTACAAAGAACCGTTAAGCCTGCACTTAAACGAGTTAGAAACCTTAAAACACAAAGCCCGCTCATTTTTAGCGGGCTTTATTTTTATCTAGATTCAGATGACAGCGTTAATCACGTAACCACTGATGTTCAACCTTCTCCCCACGCTGTTCAAAAAACTTAGCATTTTGCTGTTTGAACTGATCAACTTTAATATCCGCGATTGGCCAATGGGCAAAATCTTCCGTAATGAAAGACTCATCAACGCCAAATTCTAGCGAATCCAAATGCTTACCTATGTAACGGTAAAAATAACTCTGTCCGACGCTATCACACACCATTGGCACATGCGCCATTCGCTGGCGATTCACTGATACGGATGCCCAAGTTGTGGCGTTCGGTTTGCAAGTTTTCTCCTGCACAACATCGATTTCAAACTTGTTGTCTAACGTCGTAGATACAAAAACGACGATCGCATCGTCAAGGTAAACTCGTCTTAACAAGAGCTGTTTGGTGTCGTGCGTTCGCGCCTTTTGGATACCATTAGAAAACGGCTCAAAGTGCGCCCAGTGCCACCCCCACTCCATCCCCCGAGGTGAAAACTTGATTTGTGGTAATGTCATCCAAGCAACAGCACTCGCAAACCCCAACAAAAACAGCGTCAGCATTAAAGCAAGTCGGTATAAATTGCGCATTTAAAGTGGTTCTTCAATCAGTAACTTAATTCCTAGCGCAACAAGCACAGCACCTGTTACTCCTTCCATCCATTTCATAAAGCTGGCATTTTTGAGCAAGTTCTTTGCTGAGTTTAAAGCCCCCGCCAAGCCACATTGCCAAACCATTGCGATAACAAAATGGATAGCGGCCATCGTCATAGATTGCAACAATGGTGAGCCTTCCGGGTTAACGAATTGCGGTAAAAATGCCAAGTAAAACACTGCCGTTTTTGGGTTTAGTACATTTGAGAGAAAGCCCTCTCTAAACGAACGTTTTCCACTGTATACCTGCTGAATTTGTTCAGCGACAGTAATGCCTCCGTCTGAAGCCATTAGCGCTTTCAAACTGCTGATACCAAGCCAAATGAGGTACGCGGCTCCAATCATTTTAACGATTTGGAATAGCTCAGCGGATTGTGCAAGGATGGCAGAAATGCCCACGGCAGAGAAAAACGCATGTACAAACAAGCCAAAACAAATGCCTAAACTTGTTGTACACCCATCTTTTAAGCCCGAACGACTTGTATTACGAAGAACTAATGCGGTATCCAGCCCCGGCGTCAGCGTTAAAATCGTGATAGCGATAAGAAACGCTTCAAAATTTAGTATGTCCATATTGTTGTGAGAATTAATGGGTAATGCGTCATCAATACCGCCAATCAACTCGATTCGCAAGCTTCTTTTTTAAGAGCGCTATACAACCGGATGAATTTGTGGACAATGAGACGTCATTAAATGTTAATTATTAGTAAATTAACTTCAGTTGCTTAGCGCGACTTGATATGAAGGACCCTTTTCGGGTGTTTAGGGAAAGAACAAAAATAAGAGTAGTCACAATGAATGCATTTACAAAACTCGTCGAACATTCAAAAAAAGTCGCCAACTTTGGCCATTTGTTAGAAATTGTAGGCTGGGATCAAGCTGCTGTGATGCCATCAGGCGGTGCTGAAGCACGCTCCAACGCAATGGCTGAACTTGAAGTACACATCCACTCGCTCATGACTCAGCCGCATCTTGAGGATCTATTTGCACAAGCAGAAGAAGAAACCCTCGCCACGCAAGAGCGAGCCATGTTACGTGAAATGAAACGCGAATGGCAGCTTGCAAACCTTCTTCCAGAATCATTAGTTCAAGCAAGTTCTCTTGCCGGTTCGAAGTGTGAGCACGCTTGGCGCACACAGCGTGCTAATAATGACTGGGCCGGTTTTGAGAAGAACTGGGCAGAAGTTGTAAAGCTATCCCAAGAAGAGGCTCAAATTCGTGCAGACGCAAATGGCACAACGCCATACGATGCGATGCTAAATGTTTACGAGCCAGGCACGACGTCGGCTTCTTTAGATACACTGTTTTCTGACGTCAAAACATGGTTGCCTTCTTTAATTGACGAAGCAATAGAAAAGCAAAAATCAAATAACATTCTGCTTCCTAACGGCCATTACCCTGCTGAAAAACAAAAAGCACTGGGCTTGCAAGTGATGAAGCTGCTTCAGTTCGATTTCGAGCATGGTCGACTCGATGAGAGTGTCCATCCGTTCTGTGGCGGCGTTCCTACCGATGTGCGTATCACGACTCGTTACGACGAGAGTGAGTTTATGCAATCATTAATGGGAATCGTGCACGAAACTGGCCACGCTCGTTATGAACAAGGCTTACCTAAGGAATTGGCTGGCACACCAGCGGGTGAAGCGCGATCGATGGGCATTCATGAATCACAATCTCTATTCTTCGAGATGCAAATTGGCCGCAACAACGCCTTTATCGATCATCTTGCTCGCTTGGCTTCAAATCATTTCTCTGGTAACGAGTTCGCGAAGGACAATCTAGCGAAGATATACACGCGAGTAGAAAAAGGCTTCATCCGAGTTGATGCAGATGAACTGACCTACCCTGCGCACGTTATCCTTCGCTACGAAATTGAACGAGATCTCATGAACGGTGTGATTAAACACACTGACGTCCCTGAATTGTGGAACGAGAAAATGAAAGCGTATCTGGGTCTATCTACAGAGGGCAACTTCAAAAATGGTTGTATGCAAGACATCCATTGGACAGACGGCTCTTTTGGTTATTTCCCATCGTACACACTAGGAGCCATGTACGCGGCACAATTTATGGCAGCGATGAAGAAGACGATCGACGTTGATGGTGTAATTCAAAGTGGTGACCTTTCACCTATCTTTACTTGGTTATCAGACAATATCTGGAGCAAAGGTAGCTTGTTAACAACCGATGAGCTCGTAAAACAAGCAACAGGTGAAACACTTAATGCTCAACACTTCCAAGCCCACTTAAAAAGTCGTTACCTATAACTGCTGAGCTTAGACTCTAGAAAGTCAATGCCCAAGGAACGTAGCTCCTTGGGCATTTTTCTTTTTAAATACTGATATCCATTGCAGGGACAAGTCTTGGTTTATACAAGCAGTCTTCACCTTCTGGCCTGGTTTTAAAACGTCGGTGGAGCCACATGTATTGGCTTGGGCTTGCCATGATAGATGTTTCAACGATTTTATTAACGAAAGCCGCAGCACTATCGGGATCGTCTTTTGGAAAACCATCCACTGGCGCATCAATCGTCAAGGTATAATGCCCATCTTCGCCTCTGACCATCGTAAATGGGACAATTGCGCAATTTGTATTATCGACTAGCAAGCTAGTGCCCGTTGTTGTACAGGCATTTTTAACCGCGAACAACGGAGCAAACGTCGAACGTCTGTTTCCGTAATCATGATCCGGCGCATACCAAACACGCTCGCCAGAGTTGAGTGCTTCAAGCATGGCTTTGACATTTTTACGATCGATCAACGTACGGTTAGAACGAGAACGACCTTTGTATTGGAAATAGTCGAAACACGGATTGTTGTTTGGTCGATAGACACCCGTCCCAGATTTTTGAATGCCAAATGCGCGAGCACCTAATTCCAAGTTCATTGAATGGACGGCCAACATTAAGGCACCTTTACCGGACTTTTCTAACGCTTCTAAATGCTCCATTCCTTTAATCGTAACGTGCTTACTGACTCTTTTATCTGACCAAAACCATGCCATCGCTGTTTCAAAGAGTGCAATACCGGAGTTGTCGATATTATCTTTTAAAATTGCCTCGCGTTGAGATTCGCCCATGTGAGGAAAACAAAGCTCAAGATTGCGCCGTATCGTCACTTGACGCTTTTTCATTATTCGCATGGCTAAACGGCCAATACCGCGTCCTAGCGCTAATTGAATATTAAAAGGAAGAAGGCTCAATGAGTACATCACGCCGATGAGAATTAACGTACCCCAATAACGAGGTAAAAGAAATTTAGCCTTAAATTCAGGCTTTTTGTATTTATTCATGTATGAAATGTCAGATGCGAGCATCTATAAGTGGGAGAAACAATGATAATAAAAAGCACTTTTATCATTGATAACGCTAATAACATAAATTAAAGCGCGCGGATTCTATGGTTCTTCGACACACTACACAATAAGAACTTTACAAGAATATGTTGGGCGTGCAAAAACACCAAAGACGCGCTCGGACATTAACATCTACTGGTGAAATGATTCCACCCGCCTTTCATAAAGTTTGGATAAACATAACCGTGTATTTACAATACCTTGGATTGCGTATTACCCCCAAAGAACGGCGATCAAAAAAATAGCCGCAAACAATCCAGCGATAACTAACATTAAGTATGATAGCTTGCCTGTTCCACCTTTTGGCGCTTGATTACAACATCCCATTTGACTTCTCCTTAACGATTTTCGTTCCCTTTAACTTAACGCTTACCCTTGGGTGAAGGTCAACCTGAGGCAGTTTGTTGTGTGTCTCTTTTACTTTTTTCGCGCCAATACACCAACGCAAACGTTTATATTGCTTACAAATAAATCACTGAGTTTTCGGTTCATTTTTGGGTAAATACATACCATTTTTCGCTATATACCCGCCGTTTATAACAACCCTACAATACGCGCGTCTTACTTGTAGCACGCGGGTTTTCCAACCATGAATTCGTGGCTCGTTTATTAAAGGTATCGAATGAGCAATATCGCTAAGTCCGCTGTTAAACTCAGTGTTTTCTCTGTGATCATGATTACGGTTACATCCGTTGATAGCATCAGAAACATACCGGGTGCCGCCTTATTTGGTAGTCATGCCATCTCTTTCTTTTTACTTGCTGGTTTATGCTTTTTCATTCCCACAGCTTTAGTGTGTGCCGAGCTAAGCACGACTTACCCTCAACAGGGTGGCGTCTATCTTTGGGGAAAAGAAACGATTGGACCTAACTTCGGCTTTGCGACCGTTTGGTATCAATATGCGGAAAATATCGTTTATTACCCGCCGCTGATCTCTTTCATTGTCGCTACAGGTGCCTACCCATTTTTTCCTGAACTAGCGCAGAATAATATTTTCATGTTAATCATGATTAACGTGATTTTTTGGGCGCTAACATTGGTAAATATATTCGGCTTACGTTTGTCATCGATGATCACAAACGTGTTTGGCACTCTAGGGCTCATTTTCCCAATTTTGCTGATCATTGGCTTGGGTGGTTACTGGGCATATACCAATCCGGGTGAGTCTCATATCTCCCTTAGTCATGTCTCTGACTGGCTACCCGATTTCTCTCAAGATGGAATTGGGGCAGGTTTCACCGCAGTCGTGCTTTCATTGACTGGTTTAGAAATTACCACCTCATATGCAAGTGAAGTAGAAAATCCACAAAAGGCGTATCCAAAAGCACTCTTAGCTTCTACGGCGCTGATTTTGGTTTCTTTAACAGCTTGCTCGCTGTCAATTTCATCGGTGGTATCAAGCGATCACGCCAGCTTAAGCGAAGGTGTGATCTTGGCGTTCAAAACCTTCTTTGATGATTTGAACCTCTCGTTCATGCTGCCTGTGATAGCTTTGGCGATTGTGTTTGGCACGCTAGCAAGCTTGAATAACTGGATTATTGCACCTACGAAGAGTTTGCATGTGGCGGCGAAAGACCAGTTTATGCCACTCGCACTGTCGAAAGAAAATCAAAACCAAGCACCTGTCGCCCTACTCTTATTGCAAGGGGCTATCGTTAGCGTGTTGTCCTTAGTGTTTATTTTGGTTCCAAACGTTAACCAAGGTATGTGGCTGCTGAACATCTTAATGACTCAGCTATACATGGTGATGTACGTGTGTATCTTTATTAGTTTTTTGGTGTCACGACGCAAACACGCAAACATCGAACGACCATTTAGAGTCCCTGGCGGCAAAGTGGGAATGAGCTTAGTGGCAGGTTTAGGATTAATTAGCTGTATGATCACTATCGTGGTGTCGTTCGACGTACCAGCAGGTATCAGCGCAGAAACGGGCGCGTATGCACTCGTATTGGGGTTCATCGCATTCAGTTTGCCAGCTATCGCGGCGGTGATGTATCGCAATCGAAAAGTTCGCTCTCAAGCTCAACTAATCGAAGCATTAGCAAGCTAATTTTTCCGAAATACGCAATAGAATAAAGCCGCGGCAGTTACCTGTCGCGGCTTTTTGTTTTTACATATTTTGTCTAAAAATCATGCAAAGCATGCTTGCAATCCCACGCGCTCTAGTGAGTATTTCGTTTGCCTTCTCTTTGGTATTGCTGAGAAATTTCGAAGTAGATATGCATGTCTATTGGCTCAGGTGTATTCAAAAGCATTTTGCCGACTTCGCGCTGAAAATGGCCGTAGTTCCCAAGCTCATCGGTTAGGCCTAGTTGCTCGTAACATGATTCGCTTGCGAACATGCCATACGCGTAATAATGATGATTTAGATCTTTTTGTTTGTCATAGCCAAGCTCTTGAAGTGCCTGATCAATTTCATCGGGAACGTAAGTGTTTTTATCGCCAAACGAACGCAACAACACGCTTGGAACCTCTTGAGCAATGCTCTGAATTTTCGTTTTTTTCTTAAAAATACCGAACATAATGTCCTCCACTGACGATGTCTCCAAATACCGCACACAACGTGGGTTGAGCGAGCGAATAGTTTTTAGTATGGCTCACGATTTAGAGACTAAGTTACATTCAAGTCACGTTTGTATACTAACTTGATCGCATAATGCGCATCAAATAATAGTCACCTCGTTTCAACCTCGTCTCATCAGAAACCCTGTTTTAATCACAATTGCTGGCTGCTTTGCTGTGCCTTTCCCATACTATCTAATAGGTGTCGCCATCTTCTGCTATCAGCGTTTTGAAATAACCTTGGCTAAAGTCACATTTCGTATCGACATCCATTTTAATTTAAGTTAGCTTTAGAAGTATAGACGTCTAGATTGACTAAGCTTAGGGAGAGAAAGTCGTGCCAATTAGAATTCCAGATCAACTACCTGCTTCAGATGTACTAAGGACAGAGAACATCTTTGTAATGAGCGAAACTCGTGCCGCGAGTCAAGAAATACGTCCTTTGCGAGTACTGATTCTGAATTTGATGCCCAAGAAAATCGAAACAGAAACGCAGTTTCTTCGCCTCCTTTCAAACAGTCCATTGCAAGTAAACGTCGAGCTACTGCGCATCGATAATCGACCAAGCAAAAACACACCAACCGAGCATTTAGATACGTTTTACCGTCAGTTTGAGATGGTAAAAGGGAAGAATTTCGACGGTCTTATCATCACTGGTGCGCCACTTGGTCTGGTGCAATTTGAAGATGTGATCTATTGGGATCATTTAAAAACCATCATGGAATGGGCAAAAGACCATGTTACCTCGACGTTGTATGTGTGTTGGGCGGCGCAAGCTGGCTTAAAGTTGTTGTATGACTTGCCGAAAAAAACGCGTAAAGAAAAGCTTTCCGGTGTATATCATCACCAAATTCATAATCCATTCCACCCTATTTTGCGCGGGTTTGATGATACGTTTTTAGCGCCCCATTCGCGTTATGCCGATTTTTCGCCACACTTTTTAGAAGAACATACTGACTTAGATATTCTCGCCACATCCGATGTGGCGGGCGTATATCTGGCAACGACCAAAGACAAGCGAAACGTGTTTGTTACCGGCCATCCAGAATATGACTCACACACTCTTCACAATGAGTACATTCGGGATTTGGGTGAAGGGATGGAGCCAGCAATTCCGGTCAATTACTACCCGAACAACAACCCTGACAACTCTCCCATTGCGAGTTGGCGAAGCCACGGACACTTGCTGTTCTTGAACTGGCTCAACTACTGCGTATACCAACAAACGCCTTACGATCTGGATCACTTCAGCGAAGATGCTTTCACTAAAGACGATTAAATCAACGAATTAAGTTTGTGAACCGAGCCGCCATCTGGCGGCTTTTTCATATCAGTTTGCAAACCTGATCGCATAGTGCTTTTTCCTCAATGGGCTTTTGCTACGTAATTCATATCATGCTGTCAGATTCAGGGATGTGGGGAAGAAGAATGAAAACCGTAACGCTCAGTGCACTAATGTTGATGACGCAGTTTGCACTCGTAGGCTGTGTTACCGTAAAAGAAAACGGCGCTCCTATCGTGAAGGCCGATCCTGTTGCTATGGCAGAATCTCGCATCGCTCTTGGGCTTGGTTATCTCGAAGGTGGCAATATGATCCGAGCGCACGACAATTTGCAACAAGCCTTGAGCCACGCCCCACAGTACTATCGCGCACAGCTTTCTATGGCACACTACTACGAAACCGTTGGTGAAGATGCGAAAGCAGAAGACATGTACAAACGCTCTTTACGCCAACACACCAAAAACGGCAACGTGCTCAATAACTACGGAACATTTCTATGTAAACGAGGTGATTTCCAACAAGCCGACCAAATGTTTAACCGCGCAATTGAACAACCTTATTACTACCTCATCCCTGCAAGCTACGAAAACGCCGCTTTCTGCGCATTAAAATCACAAGATAAAGACAAAGCAAAATACTACTTTACGCGAGCTATCGATCACGACCCACACCGCCCAAAATCGATTCTCCAACTGGCTAAACTCGAAATAGAAAGTGGCAACTTTACCGATGCAAGAATTCGACTGATGCGATTTAATCAAATGTACGGTGTGAAAAAACCGTCACTGCAACTTATGATCGAGTTAGAACGTGCGGCAGGTAATGAAGCGCTAGAGCAAAAATACGTAAAACAGTTAGAACACATGTCTTAACGAGCCACACTAATAACCCAAACAGCATAAGTCTTTGCTTAACCTCTCATTTTATTTTCAGGCTCACTTACACCGTTCAAGTTAAGTGAGCCTTGTTTCTCAGAACGCCGACAAATCCCCTGTTTCACTTGTGTTTCAGTCACTGAAAGAGCGACATTACTCCTGTACTTAACATTCAAAATCGGTACTATTTGAAAGATACGTGACCGAGTCACTTTTTGAGTTCTAACTCAATAATTACTGAATGATTGTGCGCTTCGTTGAAGTGCAATTTGCTTTTATTTTGAATCTTGTCGTTCAAGAACATATACCCAAGGATGTTGACGCCGGATGAAACCTGCCTGCACACTCTTACTGCTTGCTTCTTTAAGCTCCCCCTTTCTTGCTAGCGCTCAACCCGTCAATGACCTCGTATTTACCGTAGGTATCGTTTCCGACAAAGCAAAAAGTAAAATCAAAAAAGCAACACCCTTTGCTCAATATGTGTCCGGAAGGCTGAATCACCTCGGTTATACCTCTGGGTCGGTACAAGTCTTCAACAACTATGGACAACTTGCAGTTGCTCTCAAAAATGGCAGCGTTCAAATTGCAACAGCTACACCGTTTAACGCCGTAACCCTAGAACGAGAATCTAACAGCCAAGTGCTCGCCGTAAGGTGGAAAAAGGGACTCGAAAAATACCACTCTGTATTTTTCACCCATCAAGACAGTGGCATTCATTCCTTGGCCGATCTGCGCGGCAAAACGCTCATTTTCGAGAGTCGCAACTCCACCAGCAGCTTTTACTTACCTGCCATTACATTGCTCAACCAAGGCGAAAAATTAGAATACCTTCGTTCTATAGATGATCACCCAACGAAAGGCCGTATCGGCTATTTGTTTTTGGATGAACATTTGGAACAATCCAACGAAATCAACCTATCCGTTTGGGTGTATAAACAGCGCGTTGCCGCCGGGGCGTTCAGTAATTTCAACTGGAACAACCCAAAAGATTTGCCAGAAAACATGAAGGAAAAACTGACCATTTTCCATAACTCGGTTGAGATCCCGCGTGATTTGGTTTTAGCGTCACCAACTTTGAGCCAATCGACCAAAAATGAAATTACATCGATTTTATTGAAAATGGATGCCTCACCAGAAGGTTTGCATGCCTTGGATGTATTCCAAAATACCAAGCGCATATCAGCACTCACGCCAGATATGGCAACGTCTCTCGACACGGTTCGAAAGTCTGTTAACTTGCTACCAAAGGCAAACTGATGCTGAACAAACTTTCGCTAGAAACCAAATACATTTTCGCGACCATCTCCGTCGTTGTTTTGGTGGTTGTGGTCAACCTTGTACTTTACATGCATGGCTACGACACATACTCAAACAATCTCGCGCAGCAGATTACGCAAAATTCTCAAGATAAGACGGAATCCTACGTCAAACAAAAAGGATTAGTGTACGCGGAGTTGTTGTCTAAGCAGCTGTTTGATCCGCTTTACAACGATAACATCAGCCAAGTCTATGGACAGATTACGGCAACCTTAAGCCAACCGGACGTATCAAAAATCCATGTTGTAGATAACGATGGACTTGTATTCCACGACGGTACACCTCAGCTTGCCATGTTTGCTCAGCCCCACTACCGCTCAGACTTTATTCTTAAGGCAATTGAACAAGAACGTGTCCAAGTCGCTCTATCTAGAGAACAACTGGAAATTGCCGCGCCTATTCACCAATCAGATGTGACGCTTGGAGCCGTATATTTGGAGCTTAACCTTGCCCATTTATTAGAAGAAAAAGAGCAAAACATTGCACAAGTTGCAGCGATAACGTCTAAAGATAAACACAACATGTTTATTTTGTTGCTGGCAATCAGCATTATTTCTATCTTCATGGGTAGCTTATTCGCGTTTGCCGTAGGTCGATCGTTGGTGAAACCAATCAAACAGTTGAGTGAACAGTTTTCGGAATTTGATACCCAAGCACTTCCAGTTACCGATATTCAACGCAAAGATGAAATTGGTGAGCTGATTACTGCCTATAACAAGATGTCTAACAAGGTAAACACCTACACAACCCGTGTTGAGTTCATGGCCTATCACGACATTCTGACTTCGCTTTCTAATCGTGAAAAGTTGCTGATTGATCTTCAAGAACAAATCAGCACCAAGAGAGCGCCAGCGCTTGCCGTCCTGTTTGTCGATTTGGATGATTTTAAGCACATCAACGATAACTACGGCCACAATATTGGAGACAAATTACTGGTGCACCTTTCCGCGTTATTAAGGAATGAACTGCCAATTTATATCGAACCAGATTATCGACCATGGATACTCGCAAGCCGCGTTGGGGCGGATGAGTTTGTCGTTGTATTCCCTTGCAACAACAGCTTAGAAGCGCGCGAGATTGCCAACCAAATTCATAGACAAGTGCTATCGCCATTGAGGCTCGACAGTCACAATATCCGCTTAACCACCAGCCTTGGTGTCGCGGTATATCCAGAGTTTGGTTGTAACGCAGATTCGCTGCTGCAACTTTCATCCCTTGCCGCACAAGAATCAAAACGTCGCGGCAAAGACATTATGTCCGTTTACGATCCCGCATTCGATGCGACGGTGAAACAACGACTCTATATCGAAAGAGAACTGAGTCGCTCCATCCACGACTTATCTCAGTTTGAGCTTTGGTATCAACCTAAATTTGACCTTAAGACCTACCAGTTGGTTGGGGTTGAAGCATTAGTGCGATGGAATCATCCCGAGAAAGGTTACATTGGCCCTGAACAGTTTATTCCGATTGCAGAACAAAACGACTTGATTCTCGATCTTGGTGAGCATTTGATCGAAACCGCGATCAAGCAAAGATCGGAATGGGCAGAAGCATTTGACCATGATTTTCATATCGCGTTGAACTTGTCCCCACGACAAATCTACCGTCAGGATCTTAGCCTCATATTTGAGCACTTTTTATCGCAATACAATGTATCCGCCAAAGACATTCACGTAGAAGTGACGGAGTCACTTTTGATGGACGACATAGAAAAAGCCCACTTCGTTTTGCGCAAACTGCAAGCCACTGGTATTGAAGTCTGGTTAGATGATTTTGGTACTGGCTATTCTGCCCTGTCCTATCTTCAACAAGTTAACTTTGATGGGCTTAAAATCGATCGCTCGTTTATCGCACAAACCCAGCAAGACAACAAAGATGACTCTCTGGTACGCGCCATCATTTCAATGGCTCACAACCTCGGAATGAAAGTTGTGGCAGAAGGTATAGAAACCCAAAAACAACTGGCGCTGATCGAGCGTCTAAATTGCGATGTGGCACAAGGCTTTTTCTTAGGCAAGCCTGTTCCAGCGGCGCAGCTCCTAGAACTGGAAAACACCTGCCAAGCAATGAAGCACAATGCCTCTTCCATCGTAAGTTAAAAACTGGCATGAAAAGCTCATAACGCTCTGCTTCTCGCTTGGCGTTATGAGAAGCTTTCTGCAAAACACGTCACATTTTTATCCCCTTTTAAACCCGATTGCACTCATAGCGCTAACAACCTAAATAGATAAACTACACTTTTCATATCAACCCTTTGGATATGGAAATGCGCTGTGGTCGGAATTTTTTCGTGGAATAACCTATCAGTTAAACACAAACTGTTTGGCCTTGTCTTACTGCCAATCATTTTGTTGTTTTTTCTGGCGGGACAACACGTTCATAATCTTTCGACTCAAGCTCAAGATTTACAAAAAGCTCAATTATTCTCTGTTTACATCGACAAAGTCTCTTACCTGTTTAATTTACCCAATAACCCATCCATCCCGAATAAAGCTGACAAAACAGCGCTGCTCATTCAAGAACTAAAAGAAACGACCCCCCGCGTTTTTGGCGACAATTCTGAGGTTTTGCCTCTCCTTGCGAGTTTTGAAGAAGCCAGCCTCTCGATGTTTACAGCAATCGATATCGAAGAAAAACTGGATATTGCAGAATGGCGAGCAGATACTTTTGAGCAAATCCTACTTAATCTCGACAAGGTCTATTTTAGTAACGTCAGTTACGAAACCGATCGCCATCTTTCCTCCTTAATGCAATTGGAATGGTTAATGTTTTGGTCGACGGAAGAGCGTCGATTGAGTGAATATCTCATTTATTCAGCCAATAAGCGTCTTCATTACGACGACGCTGTTCGTGATGAGATTCAGTCTCTGATTCAAAACCAACAGCTGCTTGTAGAGCGCTTCGTCGCGCTCAATGCTAACCAGAACCAAGTCCAATTGCTGATAGATACCTTTAGCAACAAGGTATTTCAAACTAGCCAAGAATTTCGTGATCAGTTACTTAACCAAGAGGAACTACAAGCGTTATCTCCTCTTAAAACGGGAGCTGGACTTGCTGCGCTGAACACGCGACTGGCGCTACTTCATGACATCGACGACACGATGGAACATGAGCTGCAAACGAAGCTCGCACAAACCATTAAAGCAACCACGCAACAGCGGTTGGTATTCATTGTTATCATGTCGTTGGTGACGATTCTTGTTATCAGTTTAACCATTCGCTTGGTGCGTAAAGTGACCAACAACCTGCATCTTGTTCTTGAATTTTTAAGCCGCGAAAATTACAGCGAAGACTCACCACTTTCTGAGCTCATCAAAGGCAAAGATGAGTTAAGCAAGTTTGCTCAAGAAGTGGAAAAACTCAGTCATGAGAGAGAACAAGCAAAGCAGAAACTCACCAAAGCCAAAGAAGATGCCGAGCGCGCCAAAGACGACGCGATTGAAGCCAGCAAAGCGAAAAGTAGCTTCCTAGCGAACATGTCGCACGAGATTCGTACTCCGCTCAACGGTGTGATAGGTATTTCTGAAGTGCTGGCAGACACCCCGTTGACGGCTACACAGCGAGATTACGTCGACACAATAGAGACGTCTTCCCAATTGCTGCTCAGCCTGATTAACGACGTGTTGGATTTTTCCAAAATTGAGTCCGGCATGTTGCTGATAAGTCCTCATTCAACCTGCGTGCGAGAATCAATTTATGACATCGCCTCAATCGTGTCCCCAAAAGCAAAAGAGAAAGGCATCGAATTAACCGTCAGCATTAGCCCGAACACGCCTTACCACATCGTCATTGACGATCACCGCTTGCGTCAGGTGATCATGAACTTCATGTCCAATGCCGTTAAATTTACGGAACGAGGCAGTGTAGAGCTTTCGATTACCACGCTTGAAAGTAATGAATCGGAAGCCGTCATCGAGTTTTCCGTGCAAGACTCAGGTATCGGCATCGATGAGCAGCAACAGAAACGAATCTTCGCACCATTCGCTCAGGAGGACGATTCCACCACCCGCCAATTTGGAGGAACAGGTTTAGGTCTTGCCATCAGTACGCAACTTGTCGAACTCATGGGCGGAAGCATACAACTTGAATCTGAAAAAGGCCGCGGAAGCCGTTTCTACTTCCAACTCACCGCGCCGATTTCTCAAGCCCATTTTCGTGCTCGACATACCGTGAATAACCAAATCTGGCTCGTCTGTGACGACAGTGACCTAGAAACAAAACTGCGCAATGAGTTGAGCTTCTATCAAATTCAAGTGCATCAATCTGTTCATGATCTTAGTGCTCTTCCGACATGGATTAACGACAAAGAACGCATCATCATTCTTTATGTTGAAACGACGCCAGATGCCGCAGTGAAGAACACAGATTTGATGCGAAATTTGGAACATCAACATGTGCAAGTTTGCCTAATCAAACATCTACACAGCCAACAGCTTGATTTCGGTCACCGTGTCGCAGCGATCATTACTCAACCTTTGCTAGGACAACGTCTACTCAAAGCGCTTGAAAGCTGTGCTGAACGATTTACTCAATCTATTTCCGTCGTTCAGCCTGCAACCCGACTTGAAAAATTACCCAAAGTGCTCGTTGTAGACGACAATACTGTGAACCAAAAAATTGCAGGGTTGCATGTCACCAAAGCAGGTTTTAGTTTTGATCTCGCTGCTAATGGTGAGGAAGCGATCGACATGTTCAGAACATCCCAATACTGTCTGATTTTGATGGACTGCATGATGCCGGTGATGGATGGGTTTGAGGCAACTAAACAAATCCGACAAATAGAGCTGAAAGAAAATCGAACGTTCCGCATTCCTATCATCGCGTTAACAGCAAGCGTTGTTGATGACGATATTCAAAAGTGTTTTGACGTCGGCATGGACGACTACGTACCAAAACCGTTTAAGGCGGATTTACTCAAAGAGAAACTTGATAAAGCCGTTGGGTTGCGACTTCCCGTAACTGCATCGACAAAGCTCAACCAATCAAGCTTGCCCGCTTTTGAAGAACCCGAATTTAAACAACGCGTTGGTGAGACGTTAAGTGCTGCGCCAATGAGACGTGAACGGATTTTATTGGTGGAAGATAACCGAGTGAATCAAAAAGTTGCTTCTTTACTGTTAAGCAAGGCTGGCTATCAGTTTGAAGTCGCGGAAAATGGCCAGATCGCAGTGGAGATGTTCCAGCGCGATGGTGGCTTCGACATCATTTTAATGGATTGCATGATGCCGGTGATGGATGGGTTCGAAGCAACGAAACAGATCCGCGCTTATGAAGCTAGCTTAGGACTCGAAAAAACGCCGATCATCGCGCTAACAGCCAGTGTGGTCGACGACGATATTCAACGCTGTTTTGACTCCGGGATGGACGCTTATGTGCCTAAACCAGTGAGAAAGGAGAAACTGTTGCATCAAATCGAAAACGTAATGTAGGCGAGCCACACATGAGCATGATTCTCCCCCCTCATAATCAACGAGCGCTGCGACTACTGGTCTCCGCTTGTTTGCTGCTTATATTTTTGTTGCCTTGGAGCCATCAGGCATTTGCCGCAGAAAGTTACGCCATTTTTTCACTTAACGCTCAGTTTGACGCGTTGACCATTAATAAAGCGAGGAAGCTCTACCGAGGCAAAACCAGACTATTACAAGGCCAACGAATTGAACTCTCTGATTGGCCAGAGACGTCCGTTGAACGAACGGAGTTCTATCGCTACCTGCTTAATAAAAACTTGGCTCAAATGAATGCGCATTGGGCCAGCCTTTCGTTTTCAGGCAAGGCGCGTCCACCCAAAGTAATTGATCAACCCAGTATTGAAATCTTGTTAGCGTGGATGCGAGAACAACCTAATCGCATTGGCTATGCCCCCGTCGACTCGTTGCCGTCGGATGCTCATGTTCTTTATGTCGTCAGTTCGGAGAAATGAAATGAAGAGATCGCTCCTCGCAGTACTTATTAGCAGTGTCGCTTTTCCGAGCTTAGCAACAGTAGAACTGACCGATAACTTATCGCTTAGCGGGTTTGGCTCCATTGCCTGGGCGCAGTCCGACAACGAAACCTCATTGCTCGTGAACCGATTTATTGATGATGATAGCTGTTTCGATTGCGACACCACATTCGGCCTCCAACTTGATTACTTCTATCAAGCTTTTCGTGCTTCTGTTCAAGTCGTCAAGCGACCGCAAGATCATTGGAGTGAACCCAAAGTAGAATGGGCTTACCTCGCTTACACCTATAACAACGTCGAAATTCGTGGTGGTCGATTGCGTTTGCCTGTATTCCTTATTTCTGAATACAACTATGTGGGACAAGCGTTTACCACCGCCAGACCGCCGAACGAAGTGTATGACAGCATTCTCGGGATTACGGCGTATGATGGCCTATCCGTTAGATGGAATTACGACCTTAATGAGAATGTGATGATCACTGCAATGCCGTTTGTGGGCTACGGTTACAGCAGCGACGTTACCATCAGTGAAGATACGGACATTAGTATAGACACCAACTACTCAGCAGGGCTTAACTTGACGTTAAGCGGTGATAACTATCGTTGGAACTTTGCGTATTTGAATGCCGAGTACGATCAAACCACCGTACTTTCTAACGCCATGCAGCCCATACCTGGCCAAGGCAGCGCGGCGGGAACAATACGGCTGAAAGATGAAGACCAACACATCCAGCTGTTTTCACTGGGTGCAAAATATGAGTTTGACCGTATAACCGTCACAGCCGAAGGACAAACCAGCGATATCTCGACCTCGTGGTACGCCGCTACCAGCTACAACCTAAACAAGTTCACCCCTTACGTGGTTTATGGCCAGCAGTTTGACGACAACGAAAAGAAGACCGGTGACAGCCTCCTGACAGGGTTAAGGTTTGACGTGGATTACAACGTGTCAGTGAATGCCGAATGGCAACACTTTAAAGCTTTCAACAACGACTCCGGCGCGTTTTCTCTCCCACCAGTCGATACCAATGCCAACCTCTACACGGTGATGTTGAATTTCGTCTTTTAGCTACTCAATACGAACAAAGGCAGATTGGATGGTCCATCTGCCTTTTCTTGTTTCTATCGCTTCATGTGCCCAGCGTTAAGCCTCTTCTTGGTCGCTATAGACATTGCCCTCGACTTTACGCTCCTTGAAGTAAAACTCTCGGTCATGCTCGCCGATTTCACGTAGCACACGACAAGGGTTTCCCACCGCAACGACATTACTTGGAATATCTTTGGTCACAACGCTCCCTGCACCAATAACCGAGTTTTCACCAATCGTCACACCCGGTAACACCACGGAATTTGCGCCAATCCAAACATTGTCTTCGATGTGAACAGGAATATTGAACTGAGCAACTTCCCGACGTAAACCTGGCTCTATAGGATGTCCTGCTGTCGCAATCGTCACATTCGGGCCAATCATCACGGAATTGCCGATATAAATATAGGTGTCATCGACAAGTGTAAGATTGAAGTTGGCGTACACATTATCACCCAGATAAGTGTGACGCCCCCAGTTTGCTCGAAGCGGTGGCTCTAAATAACAGTTATCGCCCACAGCCCCAAGTAAACGCTGAAGAATTTCACCACGTTTTTCGCCCTCTGAAGGTCGCGTTTGGTTGTAGTCATAGAGAATCTCTAGGCATTGCGTTTGCTGTTTTGCGAGTTCTTCGTCAGTACAAAAATAAATCTTCTGACTATGCAGCATTGATTGTCGGTCCATGTATCCATCTCATTTAACGTTCTATTACCTTCGGTCTTACAATAACCAATCACAGTGACAGACCGGAGTATGTCTTGTAGAAACTAGCAGACCTTGCACGAACAAAATTTGCAAAAAATCATGGAAACCTTGCGGATTACTGCACGAAAAAACAGGAAGTTGCGCCATCGCACAAAATGAAATTAACTCACTGATGAATTGTTTTGCTTTGCTTTTTCTCGCTTCATCTTTAGCTGCTTATCTTTACGTTTTAGAGCACGGAAGAACTTGGACTCTTCGTGATACCAGCCCACAACACTAATCGGGAAACCAACTAACATCATGATGAAAAAATCTGCCGGAAACTGCTCCGTCACGTCCTGAAAAGTGTGAAGCTCTCCAAAGATGAACAAACCGATAATTTTACCCACCAACAACGCACAACAAATCATAAAAAACGATTTCATGATGTAGTGCCATTTTCCTTTCTTTCTCTCCTCTCGCCAATAAACATACTTATGTTCTCGGTTATACATTACTCCTCCACAAAGTGACGGCGTCACTCATTAAATGATAGTGTGGGTTCAGTGCATCAGCACTATGGTAATCATAGTGCTGTTTACTAGGAGTTGCCTGTCAAACCAATGAGAAGAACACAAAAATGACATTGTGTTTTGGGAAGAATTCGCTTCGCGTTTTAGAAAGGAAAGAAATAGCGACTAAGCTGATAAAATCTCTTTGTATGAGCGATGCTCTCTATCCGCTTCGCTCAGATGAAACTGCTGCGCAAGTGCGACTAACTGCTCGCGATAGCGAGCCAAAGCAGTTTCGTCGTCGGTCATAATAGCGAACTCCGCAAAGTGACCAAAACCATCGAGAAAATCTAAGGTGATATGGAACTCGCCGACAAAGAAGATACTTCTGATTTTCTTGCTGTGCTGAATCACTTCGTAACCCATATTTTCGAGCATACTTTGAGCAGAATCTAACTTAGTGATATTTGTTGCTTCACAACGGTCAGCTTCTGGCCCTTTTACAATCCACAGTTTGATGCCGGCAGGCTGAATTTCTCTGAGCACTAAACTCTTGCCCTGCTGAGTAAGCGTGCGTTGTGGGGTATCGTAAAACCAATCTGACTCTTGGTTGTTTTCGAACATGACTTCATGCTCAATCTGTTTGAGCATGTTTAAAAATGCATCATGATTTTTTACTCGATACTTTAACTCGACTTCAAACTGCCCTTGGAAATGCACGTCACTCACCACTCGCCTCTACAACATAAACTTCGAAAGGAGCCGAATACTACACTCAAAATCTTAATCGTGTTGTGGCAATACACTCAGCTTGCGCATTTAGTGCTTTCGAAACACCCAGATTGGGCCGATTAATAAGAACTGTAGGTCCTCAAAAAAGGATGGCTTTTTGCCCTCGATTTTGTGCCCAATGAACTGAAGAATCCACAAAGCGCCAAACAACAGCATAGAAATGTGTAAGACGGGTAGCTGTAGAATCTCCAACGACCAAATCAAACCAATACACGCTAACGTGTAACCGAGCATCATCATGAACACACTGAGAGATAAACGGAAGTAAAAGACCCAAACCGGAATGACAGCGAACCAAACCCAGTTGAGCTGAAAACCTAAGATTGAAAGTTGAGGAATGGACCAAATAAGCCCAACCACAGAAAGATAAATACCCGGAACGGCAATTTTGTGAATTTTTTGATTGATTGGGTTTTGATGGCTTTCACCATAGGCTTCTAACCAGTCAGATAGTGCTCGCATATCACTTCCCTTTTTACGCAACTTCTTTTTATATAGTCCGAGCTCAAAAAAGGTGCGAGTTTTTCAGCGAGCAATTGATGGTTTTCGTTATTGCCTAAACGCTTTCCTGAAATGCTATTTGGCTTCAGTGTCCAAGCAATGTACGTTGCGCTTTGGGCAGTTTCGCTACAACCAAATCGTAGGAGCGCTCGCACAAATCTTGAATGAGACCATCTTCGGCATCACCATTGAAATACACTGTGACCCAATGGCGTTTGTTAAGGTGGTAGCCCGGTGTGATGTCGGTAAACTGGGACGTTAGCACTTCTCCATCTTCCGGTTTCACTTTAACACTGACGTATTCTCGACCACCACGCTCCGCGATTATCGCGAACATTTTGCCTTTTACTTTGAACACAAGTGCGTCAGGGCCAAAGGGGAAGTCACTTTCGGCGCACATAAATGTCTCTAAAAAGGATTCCAATTCTTTGATATTCATGCTCATTCCTTGTTTTTTTTGCAACGAGATTCGCTATTCAAATTGAGGCAGTAGTAACTTTAACGCCTGATTCACTTGTGACTTTTCATCCGCCGACAATCCACTAATCAAACTATGTTGTACATCCACATGCTCTTGGATCAACGACTCAATCAATGCCAAGCCTTCAGTCGTTAGCTCAACAGTAACACTGCGTCGGTCTTCTTTACTGTGCTCTCTGGCAATAAAGCCTTTCTTTTCTAGCTTGTCTAAGCGGTTGGTCATCGCTCCGGACGTGAGCATCATCGACGCAATCAACTCTGATGGGGTGAGACGGTAAGGCGCTCCGGCACGGCGCAGCGTGGCTAACACATCAAATTCGCCCATTTTCAGGTCATATTGTTTGTGCAGATCAGCGACTCGACACTCCATATGTTTAGCAATGCGCATTAGCCTACCCATAATAGCCATTGGTTCGGTATCAAGATCTGGTTTTTCCTTCGCCCACTGCGTTACTACTCTATCAATTGCGTCCACGAGTTTTCTTTCTCCAATACGAATTCGGTCTGACGATTTACTTTAACATAAAGATACTTTACAAAAAGCAATCTAGCGCGTACCTTTACAATTAATTATCTCAATGTGAAGATATTTTACATGAACATATTACTCGCAATGATCCCCGCATTTTTCTGGGGCACTACTTATGCCGTTACGCAGTTCACTCTTCCAGACTGGCCGCCTGTGTTGCTGGGAGCACTGCGGGCACTGCCAGCCGGACTACTGCTACTGGCAATCAAACCTTCGCTGCCTAAAAAGCACGAATGGAAAGTGTTATTGGTATTGGGCACGATTAACATCGCCTTCTTCTTTGGCCTCATTTTTGTGATGGCGTTGACCCTACCTTCTGCAATTTCCGGTGTCGGCATGATTTCTGTCCCCGTCTTTGCCATGCTGTTTGGTTGGGCGGTTTACAAACGTCAGCCTAGCGCAATACAAGGTATTAGCGGCGCAGTGTTGATTGCGTTAGCGTGGTTCTTGTTCGATCCAAGCTCAATCTCGCTCAACCCTATCGGCTTAGGGGCGATGCTGGCGGCCATCATGTGTATCGTGATTGGCAGTAGCGTAACCAAATCACTCGGCACAAAAATGCATTGGTGGACGGTACTCACGTGGCAGTTGATTTTGGGTGGTGTATTGCTGTCTATCGCCGCGGCTGTGTTAGCTACCATCAATCCGCAGCCTTATGTGCATGCCGTACAGAATATCGATATGACCAACACACTAGGGCTGCTGTGGGTCATTGTGCTCAACACCGCGCTAGGCTACGGCATGTATGTGTGGTTGTTGCAACGCATGTCTGTGGTCGACTTTACGTTTGGTGGCATTGCCAACCCGATTGCAGGGATCGTCTCTGGGTTATTGCTGTTGGGTGAAACCTTTACCCCACTCCAATACAGCTTGATGGTGGGCATGATTGTGATGTCTTTACTGCCTCAAATTCTAACGTCGTTGCGCGCAAGAAAAGAAGTAATAACGGTTTAAGTAATCATCCCCATCATATTCAAGAGAACGCCCGATTTTGTATCGGGCGTTTTGTTATTCAATACGATCAACTCGCTCTGAGCTGGGCTTGTTTTCGATAAGCAAGCGGTGTGGCACCATATTCTTTTCTGAAACAGGCACCAAAATAAGAGGCATGCTTAAAACCACATAGCTCAGCTATTGCACTGACACTCGCGTCGCTATCGCACACCATTTTTTGTGCTGTATCTAGTCGTGCAGCCTGCAGCACGTCAGTAAACGTCGTCCCTTCCTTGTTCAACTTTCTTTTTACCGTCGACTCACTCATGTAAACCAGTTTCGCAATTTCTTTGAGCGTCCACGGCTTCGTTAGATCTTTAGAAATCAGCGCGCGAATACGTGAAGACAACGAAGAATATGAACGAGTTTCTGCCTGACTGGCGCTCTGCTCAAAGTGCATCAACAAATACAAAAGCATGCTGTTGATATCGAGCAATTCATCGTTTGAACGGTTACCACAGCCCTTTTTCACCATTGCTTTTAATGCCGAGTAGATATCCACGATTCCCGGACGTAAAGTGAAACTCACCGCCACATTCCCCGAGAACACGCCATCGCAAAGATCGCGGAAGTTCAACTGTTGATTGAGTTTCTCGATGAAACACGCAGCCAGTCTGAAACCCGAAATATTGGCATTTTCTACGAACGAATTGATGGCGATTTGCCCTTTGAAATCCGCGCCAATAGCGACCAAACAAGGTGGGTCGATAAGCTGTTTAATGCCTTTAGAATCACATAACTCCAAAGCACAGTTATGGTTTAAGACAATGTAAAAATCCGTCGAGCTAATATCAAACTTTTGATTTATCGGACAGTGTTGCACCTGCCCGTCAAGAACCTCAATCAAAGCCTTCATTTACATTTCCAAAATGAGTGTCAACGCTATCTTGAAACGATATGAACAAAGTGCGTGAATGTTAGTTCTCGCGGTCAGAGAGTCAATTTGATATTTTTTAATCAGCGTTCAGAAATACTGAACGCTGAAATCGGTTAGCTAACCAGAGTAATTTCGACTCTTTCTTTTCCTTTACCAACGTTTTTACGTTTTAAGGCAATGCGGCCGACTTCAGAGGTGCGTTTAAGATGTGTACCACCGCAAGGCACTTGAGCGAAGCCTTCCACTTTCCAATAGCGCCTTTCTTGGCCTTCGTCAGAGAATGCGCTCTCAATCTCAGCGTCCGAATCAATGACTGCCTGAGCTCGTTGTTGAAACTCCGCCAGCAGTGGCGTGATGCTTTCAGGCCATTCAAAATCAATTCGGCTTTTATCTGCGGAGATATGTGCGCCAACCTTCTGAATGTTTGCAAATTTTTGCGTGAACAGTTCAAGTATAACTTCCGCCGCAAAGTGGAGCTTCATCAACGCATAACGCCTTTGCCAGTCAATTTGAGTGATCACTTGGTCGCCAACTCGAAACGTGGGTTGACGTTCTAGAGTGTAAACAATGCGTGAGCCAGACTTAATTGCACCGACGACAGGAATCCCGTCGATCGTACCTGCATCGCTCTCTTGTCCGCCGGATTCAGCATAAAAAATAGTGTGGGATAACTCGACTTCTTTGTCCGAAATTCGAGTTACCGTGGAGGTGAGTTCTGTTTGGTAAGGGTTTTTCCAAAATACCTTGACGGTCATATGGCCTTCCTTTGCACATAATATTGACGTACATCGATGCTACGCGGCTAATAAGTGAAGTCAAGCGATGCTGATGAGATAAAAAATAAGCTCCCGAAGGAGCCTATTCACTTACTTTCACTAACTTTCAATTACTTAAGAGGAACGCCAGGCGCGTCAGACACGCAGGAAGCATAAGCCGGGTCTCGAGCATCCATCACCAACTGCGCTCGACCTCGATGCAGGTTAATGATGTCATACACGACGCCCTCATGATGCGGTAAATCCATTAGCGAAGTAGACCAATATTCCGAGTTTGCTGGCCAACCAAAACCTCCGCCATCTTTGTCTTCTTCATAGATGCTTTCAGTCCCGTCCCAAACACTGCCTCGTGATGCACGATACAAGCTAAACAACTCATTGCGAGTGGCACGACGCCAGTTGTCACGACCAGCAAAGTTTCTTGCAGACAAATCATGACACCAGTTTGCGTATTGGCTGGTTAAGCCTGCGCGATCACGTCCGTATTGGTTGAACATCGCAAAGTCACCCACAGGGCCGCGTGTACCGTCTTCTGTTTTGATGCCAACGTAAGTTTTTGGTTTTGTCGCGTCGTAGCTCAAAGGTTTAACAAGCTCATAGCCTAGTTTGTTCATGAGCTTCACTGATGGTGGTGCGGTAAATAGGCGACCATCTTCATCACTCGCTACCATCAAACACGCTTCCGCGCTTCCTTCTCCTGAACGAGGCTGTGGGCAAATAGAGATGGCAGACTCTTTTTCTTCCGCCTCAACAACCTTGACCTCAGAGATGCCTTTTAACTCCCCGAGGGAAGCTGAAATGGTGACCGAACCAAGCTGAGCACTATTTGAGAGCCCACCAGCAATCAAATCTAAAACCGCTTTATTACTGCTTCGCCATGTCACTCGATGCGTTACATCCTGAGTGGTTTCATCGCTATATTCACCGTAGGCATAAAATCGCTGGACGTTCTTTTCCTCTAGAGTGATTTCACTAGGATGAACATGGATTTTTTCTAATACCGCATTCGTTACTTGAATTTGCAATGGTGCACTGGTGATCGCATCTTTGGTGGCGTAAACCATTGCCTGCCCTACCGCAAGACCTTTAACGCGAGCGCCTTCTAGTTGTAGAACATCTTGATTATCAACCCACCAAGCAACCTGTTCGGTCAACTCAACGCGGCTTTCATCGCTATAAACTCCTTGTGCAGACAGCTGGGTCGAGTTGCCTTTTGCCACGCTCGACGCATTCGTTGTCACTTCAATATTTGTTAGGATTGCATCGGTCACCTGCACTTGTATTGGCTCGCTTTGCACACCATCTAACGCAGCCGTCACCAACGCTGTTCCTTTATGTTTGGCTTTCACAACGTTGTCGACAATCTCAACCACATCGTTATCGGCGTGCCAAGTGATGCCTCGGGTGAGGTCGACTTGTTCACCATCGCTCAACGTTCCCATGACCACCAAAGGCTTATGTGTGCCCAACGGCATTTCCAGTGCGGTTGACGAAATGTCCATACTCACTAATACCGCAGGCGTGACAGTAATAGAACCATGCGTACTGGTTAAGCCATCAAGCTCGGCATAGATATCCGCGTCACCCTCATCTTGTGCGGTGAAAATGCCATTTGTGCCTGGCATGACAACGCTACAATCTGTGGAGTCCCACTCTACGAGATGGCTAATATCACGGGTTTGTTTGTCAGTATATTCACCGTAAGCTTTCGCTTGAAAGCTTAGCCCTTTGGCAATCGCCTTATGTGGCAGATCGAAGTAAATGTTGGTCAACTTCGCGTCCACAACCTGTACGGTCATTTCGCTACTGAACTCATCTAGGTCTGCGCGAATGACCGAAACACCTGTTTTAAGCGCTGTAATCACACCGCGTTCGTCGATGTTAACAATGTCAGCATTTTCAACGTTCCAAACAACTTGTGATGTAAGGTCGTCTTGAGTGCCATCGTTATAAAAGCCGATGACTTTCACCTGCGCCAGCTCACCCTCTGCAAGCGACACACGGCTTTGGTTTAGTGCAATACGAGACACCACTTTGTCTGGTACTGGCAGCTCTGGAATAACGGGTTCAGAAGGCTCCGGCGGCGTCACCTCTGGCGTTTCAGGAACTTCCGGTTTGGAAATATCAGGAAACTCAGGCACTGGCAGCTCCGGTATTGGCGCTTCAATTTCTGGCTCGTCAGGTAATACTTCTTCTGGCAAGCTCATTGGTGGTTGGCTAGTGCTGCTTCCACTGTCGCTATTACAACCAAACAAACTCGTGACGAGTAATAGCATTGCGATCTTATTAAAAGTATTTTTGCTTATCATAGAGTCAAACATTCAAACTTTTATTATTAGACAACATTAAAAATTCAAATTATGAATACAAACAACTCAGCAATACCGCTGACTGGTTAGCGCTTCGTATGTATGAAACTTTTTCTCTAATTCAACCTCCAACTCAGCTCTGTTTTTAGTATCTCTCATCAATATGTTTTCTCGATAACGGGTAATCGCTGAAATTAATTCACTTTTGGCCATCGCTAATTGCTCGTCAAACGAGCACACGAACTCATGTTCACTCATCGTGATTCTCACAATACATAAATTTAGAAATTACATTCTGTTTATTTACTTCGACGACCATCTATGAGATGGCAAAAAAATGTAATGGGAAGTGCTCAGTTCGACAATATGCCGAATATCAAGATCGTCTCATCGTGATATAAAAATCAGCTCAAGTTTTCGGTTTAGAGTTGGGAGTCAACTCTAATGACTTCCCTATATTCTGGTAAACAATAGGCAAGAAAAAAGGTGCCACATTGGACACCTTTAAAATCAACGAACAGAAGTTACGCCTCCAGATTTGGTTCAGCAATATTCTCGATTGGCTCTGGTTTTGCGTACACATAGCCTTGAATCAAATAGATATTGTGCGTAGCCAAATACTCAATCTGTTTTCTGTTTTCTACACCTTCAGCAATCATTTCACATTCCGCTTTCATCGCCGCAGACACAATAGAATCCAACACTTTGAGTTTTTGGTCGTCTGAGCCAATTGGATCAACGAACATTTTGTCCACTTTCAAGCAGCGAATACCCAAGTCCTGCAAATAAGAAAAGCCACCATACCCAGTTCCAAAGTCATCAATTTTGAACTTGTAACCTTTGTTGGTGAGGTAGAGAATCTCTTTTTTCGCGGCTTCTACGTCTTTAACCGGAATTCTTTCTGTTAGCTCAAAATGAATTCGGTTTGCACACGGCCAATTCAAATCTGCCAACAGTTTGGTCAACGAACCGGTTTCTAAATGAGAAGAGACAATATTGACACTCACCCAAATCGACTCAGGCAGTGACTCAAGATCTTGGATGATTTTGCGAATCATCTGGTTCGTCATCGGAACAATCAATCCGCTCTCTTCTGCGGCGCCAATAAACATATTAGGTGGCACCAAACCATCGCGTCTTGACCAACGCACCAACGCTTCATAACCTACAGTTTGGCCATCTCTGCTATCCACAATAGCTTGATAGTAAGGGATAAATTCGCCGTTGTTGATGCCGTTTTGAATCAGCCCTTTGATAGACTTTCTTAGGCTTTTACTTGAGATATAAAACAGCGCAAACACAATCCCAAGAATCAAAGTAGCAGGCACACCCCAAACGAAAAGACGCTGATTCGCGTATGCAGCCAAGGCTTCACCACTGTAAATCTTGATGAGCATGTTGGCCTGAGATTCGTCAGAGAAGAAAAACTCGCTCGACAGCGCATTGTCTTCATCAATAATGCTTGGCATGCCGCGACTGATTGAAAGGTCACCAAACATAGGCTCGTGATATTCAAATTTTACGAATAAGCATTCTTCACACGGCTCAGCAATAAGCTGTTTTACCCAACTGTTATCGAGAACCCAAAACACCTCAACGTGCTGATTGTCATAAATTACCATCCATTCTGCTTGGTCTTTGTATTCCGGCAAGATCAAGGAAACATAGAAGTTGGTATCTACTGGAACCCGTTTGGATGACGTAATTTTGGAGACAGGCATCCCTATGCTTGAACACGAGTCGCCATCTTCCGTGGTCATGCCAATAAACCGAATGTAGCGGTTGTAGTAACGAGGGTCACGCAGCACTTTCATATCATCAGATTGACAGTTGAAGTCGAGCTGGGCGATCTGTTTGGTAATGGCACTCTCTAAAAACGTGGATCTTTGATTTAAGTATTTAACCAACGTTTCGATTTTCGCCTCTTTGATATGCCCAACATATAAATTTGACAAGGCATTAAAAGCGACAGCAAAAATAATGATGGGGACTAGCCCTATTAAGATGGCATTTCTTATTGTCTTATTAGCCAAAACTCCTCCTAATGTTCTGCCACGAACAATTTTCAGTAAGCAGGTTCACTATCTCACTTTAATAAGTGGAAAAGTGGGGATGGACTCTCAATCGCAAAGAATAAGTGATTGAGCGGCAATTATTTGCTGAGACTACTGCTGCACATTGGCTTTTACAACTCTCTCGCATGAGATTATGAGCTAATAATGATAACAATTGACCTTTATTATATACGCAATGGCTTATCGCAAGCGGGAGACTGTTTTCTTCTGCTCTTTTGCGTTGAATCTAAATTTCCGACTCTGTCTTGCCAAAAACGAAAAAACCACCTTTAACGGTGGTTTTTTCATTATTTTCAGTGTGGCTTAGTCACTAGAGTGATTCAATCGCTTGTTGAATTGCAGGACCAATTTGACGCTTGCGAGACGTCACGCCATCCAATACCAACATGTCATTGTCGATTTTCACATCAAAGGCTTTTGATAGCACTTTCTTATCTGCATCATCCGCCCAAAGCATGTTTGCACGTTTGTGCTTGGTATCTGTGATCGAGAAGAACAAGTAATCAAGATTCTGAGCTTTCTTATACGCTTGAATGGCTTCGTTGAAGTCCTGTTTTCGGTCAATCAACTGCTGCGCGTTGAGCGTTTCAGCTACGCCGATGCCTACCTTTTTACCTGCGAATTCAAAGTTCTTGTAGTCCATCGTCAAAATCGTCTCTGCTGAGAAATGGCTCAGATCCGATTTCGCCAACAACATTTGTTCACCAAAACCTTTGATGTCTTTGATGCCTGCAATGTCCGCCAGCTTTTGCGCGTACTGTTTGTCATATTCAGTGGTAGTCGAAGATTGGAACACAACCGTGTCCGACAAAATAGCCCCTAAACCTGCACACGCAATATTCTTAGGCAGTTTAACGTTTAACTTCTCGGCATTTGCCGTAAGAATTGTTGCTGCAGAACCCCAAGCACGAATGTCCATCGTTACGATTTGCGGCATGCTGATTGGCGAACTGCCCATCGCGTGGTGGTCGATGATTGCCACGATGGAAGTTGGATCAACCGATTTTGCAAGTTGAGTCGATTGGTTGAAATCCACCAAACCAATGTGGTGAGAAGAGAAATCCGCCTTCACTTTTGGCGCGTCCATGCCACAAAATTCAAACACAAACTTACTTTCTGGGTTCGCTTCGCCAGTTAACGCTGCTTCACCGCCGTAGATGTGTGACGCAAGGATAACGGAAACGGCACTATCGGTGTCTGGGCTCAAATGTCCAACCCATACGAGGTTGTCGGTATTATTGTTTGAAAGCGTGGTGAGATCCAAAGCGCCCTCAGCCAAACAGCTGAAAGAGGCAATCATGGTTAATCCAAGTAGTGAACGTTTCATTTGAGTCCTTAGTGGTGAGTGGTAAGTTACTATTGGTACTGCATAGACCATTGATTCAAATGTAATTTTTTCGAGTTGCCAATTCACCCGATATTCTTGGAATCGCAAACGTTTTTCGAGTCGATACACACTTTTTTATCGAATCCGCTTACAACTTAAACAGGACATTTAGACAAGCGAAAGGCGATTTTCCAAAAACAAAAAGGAAACGATTGGTGCCAACCGTTTCCTTTACTTGTTATTGCTATTTAAAAGCGCGTGAATTACGCCACTTCAAGAATCACTTTTTCCAACTTATCTAAGCCTTCACTAAGCACTTCAGGCTCAATGGTTAGCGGCGGCAACAAGCGAATCACGTTCGCTTTTACTCCACAAGAAAGCAGGATAAGGCCGTTTTCTTGCGCTTTAGAAATCACCGCTTTGGTCATCTCTTGCAGTGGTTTGCCTGATTCTGGATCAGTAAACTCAATCGCCATCATTGCACCAGTAGTGCGGATTTCACCGATAGCAGGTACTGACTGTTGCAGTTTCGTCATGCGAGCATTGACCACTTCACCGATGCCCATCGCTTTAGCACACAAATCTTCTTCTTCGATGATTTTCAGCACTTCAAGACCAGCAACACAACCAAGTGGCGAGCCTGCATAAGTACCACCTAAACCACCAGGCAGTGCAGAGTCCATCACATCCGCTTTCCCAACTACCGCTGAGATTGGGAAGCCACCAGCAATGCCTTTCGCCATTGTCATTAGGTCTGGTTCAATGCCTAGGTATTCTGTGGCAAACATTTTACCGGTACGAGCAAACCCTGTTTGGATTTCATCGGCAATCAGCATGATACCGTGCTTATCACACAGCTGACGCAAGCCTTGTGCAAACGCTTCAGGTGCTTTGTAGAAGCCGCCCTCGCCTTGCACTGGCTCGAAGATGATCGCCGCAACGCGTGACGGTTCGATATCGCAAGCAAATAGATCGTCGATCGCTTGTAAGCTTTGCTCCACACTGATGCCGTGGAACGCATTTGGGTATGGCGCGTGGTAGATTTCATTCGGGAAAGGACCAAAGCCTGCTTTATATGGGGCAACTTTACCGGTTAACCCCATCGTCATATTTGTGCGACCGTGAAAGCCGCCTTTGAACGCTATCACGCCGCTACGACCAGTATGAGCGCGCGCTACTTTCACAGCGTTTTCGACCGCCTCGGCGCCAGTGGTTAGAAAAATCGCTTTCTTCTTAGTCTCACCTGGTACAAGTTCTGTCAGCTTTTCTGCCAGCTCAACGAATGACGCATACGGCGTAACCATCGCACACGTGTGCGAAAAGTTGTCCAGCTGAGCTTTTACCGCTTCACTGATACGTTTGTGAGAATGCCCGGTGTTAGTTACCGCGATGCCCGCTGCAAAGTCGATGTATTTGTTGCCTTCGATATCCCATACGTAAGCGTTTTCTGCTTTCTCGACGTAAAGTGGGTACAGTGCGCCCATGCCTTGAGCGATAACTTGGCTTCTTCTGTCGTGTAGTTGTTGGTTTGTCATTGTTTTGTCCTTAATTAGTTGCCGCCAAAGCAGAGATATTTCACGTCCATGTATTCATCGATACCTTGTTTTGCTCCTTCACGTCCGATGCCGGACTGCTTAACACCACCGAAAGGAGCGACTTCAGTAGAAATCATGCCTTCGTTAATGCCGACCATGCCGTATTCGAGCGCTTCTGCGATTTTCCAAACACGGTGGATGTTTTGGCTGTAGAAGTACGACGCAAGACCGTAAATGGTGTCGTTCGCCATTTCGATCAGCTGTGCGTCACTGTCAAAGCGAATCACTGGCGCGACAGGGCCAAAGATTTCCTCAGAGACAATCTTCATGTCGTGAGTAACGTCTTTGAGAACCACTGGCTGCATAAATAGACCATCGAGCTTTTTGAGTGCTGAAACCGGCTTCGCGCCTTGCTCAATAGCGCCGTCGATAAGCGCTTGAATGCCTTGCTTCGCTGACTCGCTGATCACAGGGCCGATGTTTACGCCCTCTTCTAAGCCGTTACCGACGTTGAGCTGCTGAACCGCTGCGTCGAACTTAGCAATGAACTCGTCATACACTTTGCTGTGTACGTAGAAACGGTTCGCACACACACACGTTTGACCTGCGTTACGGAATTTCGACGCCATCGCGCCCGCCACAGCTGCATCAATATCCGCATCATCGAATACGATAAATGGCGCGTTGCCACCTAACTCCATTGAGGTACGTTTGATGTCAGCCGCGCTTTGCTGCATCAGCACGCTACCGACTTGAGTAGAGCCAGTGAAAGACAACTTACGAATCAACGGATGCGAAGTGAAGATAGCACCTACCTGACGGGAATTTTCACCCAGAACCACTTGCAGTACATCGCGCGGGACGCCTGCTTGGTAGGCGAGCTCTGCAACCGCAAACGCAGACAGCGGCGTAGATTCAGATGGCTTTACGACAAAGCTACAGCCTGCCGCTAAAGCTGGCGCTGCTTTGCGCGTGATCATCGCAATTGGGAAGTTCCAAGGTGTAATCGCACAGGCAACACCAATTGGCTGTTTGATGGTCACCAAACGCTTGTCTGCACTCGGCGCAGGAATCGTCTCACCGTAGGTACGTTTCGCTTCTTCAGCAAACCATTCGATAAAACTCGCGCCGTAAAGCACTTCACCTTGAGCTTCCGCTAGCGGCTTACCTTGCTCCAACGTCATCAAACGGCCAAGGTCGGCTTTGTTTTCTAACAGGAGTTGGAACCAACGATTGAGCATACCAGCGCGCGTTTTTGCTGGCAGTGCCGCCCATTCTTTCTGCGCGACACTGGCACGTTCAATGCCATTTAAAATGTCATTCTCGGTTGAGACAGGTGCGTACCCGAGAAGCTCTCCGGTCGCTGGATTAGTCACTGCAATGCCCTGTTGTGGGTTCGCTACCATAAACGAAACAAGGCTTTGGTTTTGTATCTGTTGCATGGTCATTCCTTTTGACAACTCATCATCGCCGCAAAGTCAGCGGCGAGCATATGTTTAAGCAGGGATCTGCTGCGTAATGCAGTGAATGTTCCCTCCGCCCAGTAGAACCTCTCTCGACGGTATCGCGATGATTTGGTATTCCGGCATCGCGTTTTGCAAAATATCGATCGCAATGGCGTCGGTGTCTTCATCCAACATCGGTAAGAACACATGGCCGTTGACGATAAGAAAGTTCGCATAAGAGGCACTTAGGCGTTCGCCAGCTTGTCGACTCATTCCTGAACTGGCGTCAATGCCATTGGCTTCGCGCTCGCTATAATGCAACGGACCCGGTAATGGCAAACGGACAATTTCAATCTCGCGCCCTTTCGCATCGTGCTGAGATTTCAGTACTTGTTCCGCTTGACGAGACAACGCGTATTGCGGATCGCTTGGGTCATCGGTCCAACTCAGTACCACCTTACCCGGTGCGATGACGTGCATCAGGTTGTCAACATGGCCGTCTGTTTCGTCATTGAATAAACCATTTGGCAACCAAATGATTTTTTCGATGCCGAGATACGCCTTTAACTGCTCTTCGATTTGCGCTTTGCTCAATTGCGGATTTCGCCCCGGACTAAGTAAGCACTCTTCTGTGGTGTAAAGGGTGCCTTCACCATCGGTGTGAATCGCCCCACCTTCAAGTACAAACGGAGCGCGGTAATAATCTATACCGATGATGTCGCACACCGAGCCAGCGACAAGATCGTCCTGCTGCCAGTTATCGTAAAGCCCGTTGTATTCGCCGCCCCACGCGTTAAATTGCCAACTAATCCCACGGCGCTCGCCCGCCTGATTCACGAGCACGGTCGGTCCAATATCGCGCATCCACGCATCGTTAAATGGGATTTCCACCAAACGTACGTCTGAATGGAGCATTTGACGCGCTCGGTCAAAGTTGTGCGAGCATACCGCCACGCACACCTTGGTCACTTCCGCGATTAAGTTCGCGATTCTGGCAAAGGTTTCTTGCGCGGGTAATGCGTCATCACGCCAGTTGTCTTTCCTTTCTGGCCACGCTAGCCAAACTTCACTAACCGGCTGAAACTCAGCCGGAAAATAGAAGCCATCTTGCGCTGGTGTTGTCGATAACTTCATATTAACGCCTCTTTAAACAGCTAGTTTACCAACGCTGGTGTAAAGGTCTGGACGACGGTCGCGGAACAAGCCCCATGCGTGACGCGCTTTCGCTGTCGCAGCGAGATCGATTTCTGCGTAAATGATGGTTTCACCTTCACGTGGTGCTTCGGCAATTTTTGCACCGGTGTGGTCAGTGATAAAAGATGAGCCGTAGAACGTGGTCTCGATACCATCATCGACTTCAGTGCCGACTCGGTTTGACGCAATCACTGGAACGAGGTTTGCTGCCGAGTGACCTTGCATTGTACGTTGCCAGTGATCACGCGAGTCCAGTGTTGGATCTTGAGGCTCAGAACCGATTGCAGTTGGATAGAAAATCGCTTCCGCGCCGTGTAGAGCCAAACTGCGAGCAAGCTCTGGAAACCATTGGTCCCAGCAAATGCCAGCACCGAACTTACCGAACTTGGTTTGCCACACTTTGAAACCGGTATCGCCAGGGCTAAAGTAGTACTTTTCACTGTAGCCCGGACCGTCAGGAATGTGTGACTTGCGGTAGTTATCTAGTACCGTGCCATCGGCATCTATCATCACTAGCGAGTTAAAAAACGTGTTGCCCGCTTTTTCAAAGTAGCTGACAGGAATAACCACGCCGAGTTCTTTCGCCAGTGCGCTCATTTCCTGAATAAGGTGGCTATTTGCCGTCTCTTCTGCGAGCTCGAAATACTTCGCTTCTTGTTTTTTGCAGAAGTAAGGAGCAGCGAACAGCTCTTGAGGAAGAATCACATTCGCACCGTTTTGTGCTGCTTCACGAATCGCATTTTTTGCTTTGGCTAAGTTATCTTCCAGATCCCAGCTTTTCGTCAGTTGAAGGGCTGCAAATTTCACTACTTTGCTCATTGGATATTCCTTATCTCTTAAATCGCCAGTTTGTCACGTAGGTTGTAGTAAGCCGCGCCCATTGCCGTAAACGGAATTTGGAAGTGGCGGCCACCCGGGAAGGAGTAATGTTTCAGAGCGGCAAACGCGTCAAAGCGTTCTGCGTGTCCAGTCAAGGTTTCAGCCAGCAACTTGCCTGCTAGGTGAGTACACGTTACACCGTGACCGCTGTAGCCTTGTAGGTAGTAAATGTTGTCTGCAAACGAGCCAAATTGCGGCATGCGTGAGTAAGTCAGCAAGAAGTTACCCGTCCAGGTGTAATCAATCTTGATGCCTTTCAATTGTGGGAAGACTTTCTCCATCTTCGGACGGATCAGTGCTTCAATGTTTTCTGGGTCACGTGCGCCGTAAACCACGCCACCTCCGAATAACAAACGCTTGTCGGCGGTTAAGCGGAAGTAGTCAAGCAAGTAGTTACAGTCTTCAACGCAGTAGTCACTGGTTAGCACTTGTTTTAACTGCTCATCACTCAAAGGCTGAGTCGCTACCACTTGCGTGCCACACGGAATCGCTTTGTTGCTGATGTTTGGTGCCAAACCACCAAGGTAGGCGTTACCTGCCAGTACCACGTACTTGCTCTTCACGCTGCCTTGCGCTGTTTTCACTACTGGGTTAATCCCTTTATCAATCGACACGACCGCCGACTGCTCAAAGATTTGACCACCTAGAGAAATGAACGCAGCGGCTTCACCTAATGCCAGTTTAAGCGGGTGAATATGACCACCGCGCATATCCAGCAAACCGCCAGAGTATACTTTCGTGCCTACAGCTTGTTCTACTTCTCCTGCATCAAGCAGAGTCAGTTGGTCGTTGCCGTAACGCTCCCAGTTCTTCTTATGTTCTTCTAGCCCTTTGAGTTGTTTACTGTTCAGTGCCGTGAACAAGCCGCCTTGCTTGTAATCGCAGTTGATGTCGTATTTGTCAATCAGGCCACGGATGATATCGCCGCCTTCAAAAATCATATCGCACAGAGCTTTAGCTTGGTTTTGGTCGTAACGGCTTTCAATCACGTCAACATCTCGGCTGTAGCTGTTAACGATTTGGCCACCGTTACGACCAGTTGCTCCAAAGCCCACTTTTGCGCTCTCTAACACAACGACTTTAAAACCTTTTTCTGCAAGGTGCAGCGCAGAAGAAAGACCAGAGAATCCCGCACCGACTACACACACATCGCACTCGATGTTGTCTTGCAGTTGTGGGTATTCCGGCATGTTTGGCACAGAGTGCGCGTAAAACGAATCCGTATGCTTGTTCATAGAACTATTCCTTTATTTATCGTAATCGTCAGCAGGCTTAAGGATGTAGGCGAATCCAAGTGGTTTTGGTTTCGGTGAATTTTTCAATCGCGTGGAGAGACTTATCTCGACCATTTCCGCTCATTTTGAATCCACCAAATGGGACCGTCATGTCACCTTCGTTGTAGTTGTTGACCCAAACCGAGCCGGCTTGCAGTCGTTTTGCTACACGATGAACGCGGTTGATATTGCTACTCCAAAGTGCGGCACCTAGGCCGTACTTCGAATCGTTAGCGATCTCAATTGCTTGCGCTTCATCTTTGAATGGAATGACACACAGCACCGGACCAAAAATTTCCTCTTGGGCGACACGCATCTTGTTGTCGACGTTGTCTAAAATGGTTGGGGAGACAAATGCGCCCTGCCCATCGACATCGCCGCCACAACGTACGTTTGCACCTTCTGATTCACCTAACGAGATGTATTCCAACACTTTTGATTTATGATCTTGGTCGATAAGCGCGCCCATGGATGAACTTGGGTCCATTGGGTCTTTTGGCGTGAACGCTTTCGACGCTTGAATAACTTTTTCTATGAACTGATCTTTGATGCTTTCGTGAACAAGCAAGCGGGTTGCCGCGACGCACACCTCACCTTGATTGTAGAAACACCCTGCAGCGGTTTCTGCTGCTGCGCGGTCTAAATCATCACAATCTTCAAACACGATATTCGCGTTCTTGCCGCCCGCTTCTGCAAACACACGCTTTAGGTTGCTCTCACCCGAGCTGACCATCAGTTGACCTGCAATGCGCGTTGAGCCAGTGAAGGCGATGCAGTCTACATCTTGGTGTTTCGCCAGCGCGTCGCCAGCTTCATGACCAAAACCCGTCACGACTTGGAAAACGCCTGTTGGCAAGCCCGCTTGAGATGCAAGCTGGCCTAAGAATATCGCGGTCAGTGATGACTTCTCTGAAGGTTTTAAGATCACGCTGTTACCAGCTGCTAAAGCAGGGCCAAGCTTCCAACACGCGAGCCAAAGTGGGAAGTTCCACGGCACAACCGCGGCAACCACGCCAATTGGCTGATGAGAAATAAAAGCGTGTACGTCTTTTTCTGTTGGGGCAACTTCACCGTACACTTTGTCGATCGCTTCGGCGTACCAGCGCAAAGAACTCGCCGCGCCAGGAATGTCGGTAGAGAAGCTGTGAGAGATAGGTTTACCAGTATCGAGAGTTTCTAATAGTGCTAACTCTTCTTGGTGTTGATCAATCAGGTCAGCAAACTGTTTAAGCACTGCTTTGCGATGAGCTGGGCTGCTTTCACTCCAGATACCAGATTGAAATGCTTGGCGAGCGTATGATACCGCGAGGTCGACATCTTCACTTTGGCAACGGGCGATTTCGGTGAATATCTCGTCTGTTGCTGGGTTAACTACCGGGATGGTTTGCCCTGTTAAAGCGGCACTGTATTCACCGTTAATGTACGCCCTGTTTTCGATGTTTAGATTGTTTTTTAGCTCAATCCATTGCTCTTGGGTTTTCATACGCTCTCCTTGTGATCACACAAGGCAAGCCCCCACTAAAATGTGGTTGGCGTATGCGCACTTATCAATCGACAAGCCTTGTCTGTGTGATTCGTAAATCGATGTGGCTTCGTCGTATCAATAATGTACGACTCGCCGGCTGTAAGGACGTAGGATTGGCCTTTGTACTCTAGAGTGATTTCTCCCTCTAAAATCGTGCCGACCTCTTCGCCTTCGTGTCTGATTTCCGCCGCACCTGTTGTTCCATGTGGTGCGTATTCTTCGATCAAGAATCCAATAACTTGATCTTTGTCGCCATTCGTCACTAGTTTCATGGATACCGTCTCGCTCCCAATTTCCACGAGATCTGACGGTTTGAAGACCACTTTCACTTCATCATTCGAAGATTGTTCAAAAATGAAAAACTCCGACAGTGATAAAGAAAATACGTTGACGATTTTTTGTAGTGAGCTGACCGACGGGCTCACTTTGCCATTTTCAATGGACGAGATTGCACTGTGGGTAATACCAGCGCGTTCGGCTAATTCCCTTTGTGACAATCCATGTTTTTTACGTAACTGAACAATATTTTTACCAATCTCATGATTGTCCATTCATGCAGCTCCAAACGTTTAACGAGAGGCTGCCATCATAAATTCATTGAATAAAATTTGAGAGAAATGATTGTTTTTTGCTTTCCATTCTGGGTGCCACTGCACGCCAACGAAAAATTTTTGTTGCGGAAGACTAAATGCTTCTACTAGGCCATCCGGGGCTTTAGCTTCAACTTGCAGTTGAGGAGCAAGCTGATCGACGCCTTGATTGTGCAGCGTGTTCACTTCAAAAAAGGTGGTATTTTCCCAGTGATTTTGTACCAACCATTGTTCAAACAAACTCTGCTTTTGCACTAATACCGCATGAGCGGGCGCGTATTTTTGTTCGAAATCTTCAACAGTCGCTTCGCGATGATCATTAAAGCCTGAGTCGTGAACGGCTGGGTTTAATGAGCCGCCTAGTGCAACATTCATCTCTTGGAAACCGCGACAGATACCAAGGCACGGAATGTTTTGGTCTACCGCGTGACGAATTAACGTCAGTGATAGTTCATCACGCGCTTCATCTTTATGGCTTTCTTCATGTGTTGCATTGTATCGATGCGGAGCAACATTCGAATGACTACCAGGAAATAGGAAGCCATCACACATGTCTAATATGGTGGCTACGTCGTCTCCCGACATTTCTGGAGCTAACATAATCGGTAGCCCTCCAAAATCCTTAACGGCGCGTAAGTAAAAGTCGTTGACCGCTTGTATCTGATAGCCACCTAACTCTTTAGTGCAGCTAACCACACCAATGATGGGTTTGCGTGTTCCTGACATGACATTTCCGTGTTCGATTTATTTAACATTTACCCTACAAACCATGTACAAAATTATCAACACGGATATTCGTTATTATCGTCACAACGTGATCTAACGCACTATTTAGGCCACTAAATTGAATATTTATGCTCATTATATTGAACAAAACAAAACCAACTGTTACAAAATAGTTAACAGGAAGACATAAAAACCAGCCGTTAAACACCAAAAGCACAGTATAAGTGCATGTTTAAATTAAAAATAACCTGAAAAACAAACGATTTAATTAAAACGCTGTAATTTATTTGTTAATTTGGTTATTTCTAATTTCTACTCGTCAGGCTATTTGGAGAAGAAAATGGAATCGTATCTACAGGAAGTACAAAATTTTAAACAAAAATGGCCCGATATAGAGTTTATCGACCTTATCTTTACCGATATCAATGCCACTCCAAGAGGAAAGCGCATCCCGATAGACGCACTAGAGAAGCTTGATAAAGGGGTAGCACTCCCCCTCTCGACCATCACCCTCGATACTAAAGGTAACGTCGTTGAAACTGCAGGCTTGGGCGAAGATCTCGGAGAGCCAGATCACCTCTGTTACCCAATCAGCGGTACCTTGATGCCAACGGCAAAGGAACAAGTTGGCCAACTACTGCTTAGTATGATGGATGAAACCGGGCAACACCCTAACCCACTGTTCATCCGCAACATTCTCGCGTCTATGTTGCAAACGCTGCATGCCAAAGATCAGTACCCATGTGTCGCGCTAGAGTTAGAGTTCTATTTAATCGACAAAACTCGCGGGGAAAATGGCGAACCATTAACGGCAATTAATCCAACGAAGAAAACACGAGAAAAAGACACCGAGGTTTACGACCTTGATGGATTAGATGACTACGCGGATTTCTTGACCGATCTTAATCGAATCGCATTAGAGCAAGGGTTGAATACGTCCGGCGCTCTTTCTGAGTCTGCACCGGGACAGTTCGAAATCAACTTCAACCATTCCAAAGACGTACTGCGAGCGTGTGATGAAATCATCATTGCAAAACGTTTGATTCGCCAAGTGGCTCACCAGCACGGGTTTGATGCGACATTTATGGCGAAACCTTTTGGTGAACAAGCGGGTAATGGCATGCACATTCACCTCAGCTTGGTTGATAAAGATGGTAACAACCACTTTAGTCAAACCGATGGTCAAGCTAGCCCCTTCTTCTATCAAACCATGGCAGCCATGTTGTCACAAACCTCCGATGCCATGGGTTTGATTTGTCCGAACGTTAACTCCTTCCGCCGCTTTTTACCGGGTGCGTATGTGCCAACAAAAGCTGACTGGGGAGAAAACCACCGAGGCGTGGCGCTGCGTGTGCCGATTAGCGACAGTAAAAACCGTCGTATTGAGCATCGTATCGCTGGTGCTGACGTTAACCCTTACATTCTCGCTGCAGTAGTACTTTCCGCAGTATTAGCGAGTGATAACTACACCAAAGACCAATGTCCGCCAACCTTAAGTGACGATGCTGTTGAACTGCCGCTGCGTATGTCAGAAGCGCTAGAGCGACTGGAGCACAGCGAGTTGGCTCAATACATCTCACAAGACTTTATTGACTTGTATCTAGCTTGCAAGCGGAGTGAACTCGCAGAATTTGAGCGAGCGATTACTCCATTGGAAATCGACTGGATGTTGCACTCGGCATAAACAAAGGAAATGCACTTTATGACAACGCAAACCAAGGCGCTGGATGCGCCGCTTAAAATCAATACTCAACATATTATTGTTTCTTTAATCTCAGTTGCGACGTTTATCTTTTTTACCACTATCGGATTAAATCATGAGGAAGGCGAAGCCTACGGATGGATGAGTCTTCTGCCAACCGCGTTGGTTTTGGTCTTTGCCCTCACGACACACCGAACTGTGGAAGCCCTTTTTAGTGGCGCAATTGCTGGGGTACTTTTGCTCAATCCAACCGAAGCGGTCGAGCAAATTGTCGATATTTCGATGAGTGTGATGATGGATGAAACCATCGCATGGATCATCCTCGTATGTGGTTTGATGGGCGGTCTAATTGCCGTGTTGGAGAAAGGCGGCAGTATTTTGAGCTTCTCCGATATGCTTGTCACCAAGGTCAAAAGCCGCAAGCAATCGATGTTGATGACATTTGCTCTGGGTATCCTGATCTTTATTGATGACTACTTAAACGCAATTGCGATTTCATCATCAATGAAAAAAGTCACTGACGGCTACAAGATCTCTCGTGAAAAGCTCTCTTATCTAGTGGATTCAACCGCAGCACCTATCTGTATTCTGGTGCCAATTTCAACTTGGGCCATCTTCTTTAGCTCACTGCTAGAAGCAAACGGCGTCGCTGAAGCAGGCCAAGGTATTCAGACGTACATGCAAGCAATTCCTTACATGGCTTACGGCTGGGTAACCTTGGTCATTGTTTTACTCGTTGCGATGGAAAAAATCCCTGACCTCGGCGCAATGAAAAAAGCAGAAGAGCGTGCGAAGAATGGTCAAGTTCGTCCAGACGGCGCAACCGATGTGGACTTTGGTTCTGAAGTTTCCGCGCACACCAATCCGACAATGGGTCTGATCAACTTCCTTTTACCGATGCTCGTCCTCGTTGCTGCCAGCTGGTACTTTGGTATCGACCTACTGGCGGGGGTTTTCGTCGCGCTGATCTTCACCATTAGCTTCTACGGTGCACAAAAACTGATTTCGATGAACGATATGTTCGAAGCTGTTTATGATGGCATTAAAGTCATGCTACTGCCGCTTGCAACCGTAATTGGCGGCTTCATGCTGAAATCCGTCAATGACTCGCTAGGTGTCACTCAATACGTGATTGAGACCGTAAGCCCGTACTTATCGGCGTCTTACTTCCCTGCGATTATCTTTATGATTACTGGTGCGTTGGTCTTTGCTACTGCATCTTCTTGGGGAACATTCGCGGTAGCGATGCCAATCGTTCTGCCTTTGGGTGAACAGCTTGGCGTGCCACTACACTTAACCGTTGCGGCTCTACTTTCGGCATCAGCGGCCGGTAGCCACTCTTGTTTCTTTAGTGACTCTACCGTGTTGTCTGCACAAGGCTCTGGTTGTACGTCCATGCAACACGCGACGACACAGTTCCCTTATGCGCTGATTGGTATTGTTGCAACCGCGATTTTCTTCTTCATCATCGGTTAAGATTAGCCCTAAAAGCAAAAGCCCTGCTCACCAATGAGCAGGGCTTTTTAGTTTGGCGAAACATCCAAAGCGGAAATAGACAGAACCTCAACTAAACCTGCACCGCTTTAATATGCTTGATGATACTGGCATAAAGTAAGGCATACCAAACGATGAATGGCAGAACATCGACGGACGAGCTCACCACAATGCCATCCTCAGGCATCACCGTCATGTAGTAGGCAAGCAAAAATACAGATATCGGAATCAATAACGTACAAAACCGCACTGACACAACAAAGCTGATACTAAAGTATCGCCCAAGGAAATCCGTACCATGTTCGGAACCATTGGCCTTATACGCCCAGTACGTACCAAACAAGACAATCAGAATATAAGACACAGATTCGACAGCATCCCATACATTTTGTGGTTCGAGTGGCGAGATGGAAATAAGCTCAATACCAATAGTCACAAACGCTATGCTTAAAAACATATACAAGAACTTATCTTTTTCCGACAGTTTGTTGGCTCGAATATCGTTCTTCAGACTTTGTACATCCCAAAAATACATAGCGACTCCTTTAAGTATTGCTCGTCTTGAACTGAACACGCCGAGTGATACTTGCGCAATTAATTCATAGCAACTCGAAATATAAATTAAAAATCAAATAGATAGTCAAATCGACTAAAAATACTCTCGCACAAATGGGATGGTTTGTCTCTAAGAAATCTCTCGTTATCAGTACCGTCTTGAATTCAACAAGACCAATGTACCAAACCGATTTTTACAACGTAATTGGCAGTCAAAATCACTAACTTTCTAATTTATCTTTGAAGGGATAAGCAATACATTGCATTATAAGAAACCGCTTACCGCTATAGCACTAAATTACCGACCAAGGAGGGTCTGAAATGAAATTAGCACAGTTAAATATTGCGCTTGCCAAATATCCTTTGGATGCGCCTGAAATTAAAGAATTTGTAGACAATTTAGACTTAGTTAATGGTATTGCTGAAGAGAGTGAAGGCTTTGTTTGGCGTTTAAAAGACGACTCCGGTGATGCCACCAGCATTAAATTGTTTGAAGACCCAAACATGATTGTAAACATGTCTGTCTGGGAAAGTACTGACGCACTCAAAAACTTTATGTTCCGTACTGACCATAGAGATTTCATACGCCGAAAAAGCGAATGGTTTCATCGATTAACAGAAGATAGCTATGTTCTATGGTGGGTTGAAGATGGCCATATACCAACACCACAAGAAGCTTTATTCCGCCTTCAACATTTGCGCGATAACGGAGATACGCCCTTTGCTTTCACATTTAAAACTAACTTTACAGAAGCAGATCTTACGTGAGCTATGCGCTGGTTAAATAGCTAAATTGTATAAAAGCACCGATATGACATGCCTCACCCCATCATTGGAGTTGTGCACTTCAAGGGAAATTGTAACTGACTCTAAAGGACAAAGAGTGATAGATCATTTTGAAATTAAGGTAGCGGCATTCGAAGAATGTCGTGCGTTTTACATGAATGTGCTTGAGCCATTGGGCATTGAACTCAAATGGTCAGATGAAAATGCTGCTGGTTTCGGGCTTTCGCGCGAGCCAAATGTAAGATTTCTCATTGAAAAAGGTGTCAGCAATTCAACATGCCACATCGCTTTTTCTGCATTAGACAAACGACAAGTTACAGCATTTCACGAAGCGGGTTTGTCTGCTGGAGGCAAATGTAACGGGAAACCTGGTTTACGAAGTCACTACGCTCCAAATTACTACGCAGCGTTTTTGATTGATCCCGAGGGTAATAATGTGGAATCCGTGGTGTACCTTTAGTACGCATACAACAAAGCGTTTAAGAGTAACTTCCCAGGCTTGGGATTTTTAACAAATGGCTCTGGTGATTGAAGAGGCATGTAATAGCAATAGTATTGCTTACCCCCTCTCCCCTCAGCAAGGCGTTATTCGTCAATAGTAAATGAAGAAGTAGACCTTTCGATGTTAACCACAAAAATTGAAACAGAACGATTAATATTACGAGCTTTAGTCGCAGAAGATGCGGGAGACTTGTTTAGTATATTCTCAGACAATGAAGTCATGAAATATTGGAATACTGAACCTTGGGTGTCTGTTGATGAGGCAAAAACATTTATAACTGATAGTGCTCGATCTATGGATAGCAATACAGAAGTGATTCTAGGTATCTACTTAAAAAGCACAGGGCAACTTCTAGGTAAGATAATGCTATTTAGCTTTGCCAAAGAGTCTAGACGTGCGGAAATCGGTTTTGGCGTCAGCTGCGATTTCTGGGGAAAAGGTATTGTTCTTGAGGCTGGTTCAGCACTAATTGAGCACGCATTTCATACTCTAAAATTGCGCCGTATCGAAGCTGAAATAGATCCAGACAACATCGCTTCAGGCAAGGCTTTGGAGAGATTAGGGTTTGTAAAAGAAGGTTTTCTGAGACAACAATGGGAAGTTAATGGCGTTGTGTCGGATTCCGCAATCTATGGCTTACTAGCTAAGCCTTTGAAAATCTCATAATAGTGTATTCAATATGGAGGAAAACAAATGGATTTAAATTCACTAGTGTTGTTTGTCATCGCTTGCCTAGCCATCAATATGATACCCGGACCAGATGTAATCTACATTGTTTCAAACACAATGAAAGGTAAACTGGCCAGTGGAATGAAGGCAGCGATTGGGCTCGGCATTGGTTACTTTATTCATACATTAGCAGCGTGTTTGGGTTTATCCGCAATAATTCTCAGCTCTGCGGTAGCTTTTACAGCAGTAAAATGGCTAGGAGCAGCCTACTTGGTCTATTTAGGTGTCCAAGCGCTACTTTCCATGTGGCGTGGTGAGAGCAAACTCGTGGTCAACGAAAGCATTGGAAGCAACAAAAACGTATTTGCACAAGGTGTCATTGTTAGTGTTTTGAATCCGAAAGTAGCGCTATTCTTCCTTTCTTTCCTACCTCAATTTATCGACACTTCGACAGGCTCCGCATCAACACAACTATTAGTCCTTGGCTTGCTATTCAGTGCATTAGCGACAATGTGTAACGTCTTGTATGCTTCAGTCGGGAGTTGGGTATTTAGTCGTTCAAATTCTCAACGCTATTCGCGTGCGCTAGAAGGTGTATCGGGCGTTTTGCTTATTGGGCTAGCAGGTAAAGTCGCTATCAGTGATCGCTAACTTCGGCTGTGTGATTTTGGATGCGAAAATCAAATTTGGTCATAACTGCTCAAGTTGGAATTTATACCGCAGCACATCTGCTAAACCTGCAGGAAAGGAATTGCGGTTTAGAATTTGCGAAGCCAATAACCATTGCTGACAACTGTTGGATAGGCGGCCAGGCAGCAACGGTAAGTTAAAAGGATTTATATGCTAAATATTCGTCAAGCTTGTATAGAAGATATAACGACTCTGAAGAGGCTGCAGTTTCAACTTAATGAATACCATCAAGCTAATCTTCCAGATGACTTCCTAACACCGGAAGAAATTGAACATAAAATCGATTTACACAAAATTATCGAAAGTGATAGCTCAATTTTTCTCGTTGCTGAAAGCGAAGGGAAGGTAATTGGTTTTGTTTTTGGTGAGCTATGGGTGCGTAAGTCTTGGACGTTAAAACAGCGAAAAATCGCAAGCGTTGAACAGATTGTAGTGGACTCATGCTATAGAAATCAAGGGGTTGGATTAGCGCTAATAAAGGCGTTCGAGGCAAATGCCATTTATGACGGCGGAGAAGAGTTGTGGTTAGAGGTATATTCCTTTAATAAATCCGCTTTGGGTTTGTACCGTAAAGCCGGTATAGAGCCAAAAATTCAAATTGGTCAAAAAGCACTAACCTGAAAATTAGATACATTTTCAGACCAAAAATAAAGGGAGTTTTATGTTTAGAGTTGTCTATGAATGGCATGTGCCGGTTGAGAAAATGGATGAGTTTCAAAATGTCTGGCGCTCGGCGACAGAATCAATTCATCATTCAGTTGAAGGTGCGCTCGGTAGCTTTATGTTGCGCTCCTATGATACACCTGAAAAAGTTCTGACCATTGCTAAGTGGAACACACGTGAAGACTGGGAGTTATTTTGGGGAAATCGTAACCCAGAAAAGATGCAACAGATGCGTAAAATTGCAAAACGTGTTTCGGTTGAAGCATTCGACGAAATAGAAGACAGAACTAAATAACGATTGCGGCGCATAACACAACATTCAAGATGGATTCCTAACACTTTGCATTTTAGTTCCAAAGTTGAGCTTCGTATTTATGGCACAATTTGTCGGTAGCGTTACTCACAACCTAATACGGCGTTAAATAAACCAAACTGAGATTAGCGTCGATTTTATTAATATTTGATGCTCGACAGTAGCAGACCTAATCCAAATACTGCTTCAAACGGAATATTTGGAGCATAAGTATCGTGAGGGTTGTTTTAGTCGCATTGACGCTGAACCATTTTATTTACTTGTATTTTGAGAATTTTATCGAAGGTGTAATGAATAATGCGAGCACAGCAGGTCAAGCTCCTGGGTATGGAATAGTTTATGCGCTGCTGATATTTCCTTTTCAATTATTTTTTGAATTGGTTTTGTTTGCAGCTTTGCTCTATCAAGTGTTCATTGTCCGTCAATGGCATGCGAGTATGTGGTACTGGTCTCCTTTTTTGCTTACATTATTTTTGATTCTAGACATCGGTTACTGACGTTAGCTCATTCACATCAGTCAACAAATCTCATTGATGAAATGGGTGTAAATCCTCGCCAACGCATGGCACATGCCAGTGATAAAACCACTCAGATTTACACTGATAGTCACGACGTAGAATGGCATGAAGTACCAGCCATAAGCGTCGCAATATAGCCCATCTCAAGCGCTGTACAAACTACTGTATTTTGCCACCCTTTTACCACCCCCTCGAACTTTACTCAGTACTAACGCAGAGTAATAACAAGGGGAGAAAAAAGGACAAAGAAGGAATTTTACTTGAATATCAATGAATTACAGACACAAAAAAGCCCACCAGAAAGGTGGGCTTCTTCTAAAATTTGGTGGGTCCGGGCGAACTCGAATCGCCGACCCCTACCATGTCAAGATAGGATAGAAATTATACTTTTTCATTTTATTTTCATAAGGTTACGCATAATTCTCCACGTATTTTATCACTCAAAAAAGCGCTAGTTTGCAAAATGTGCACACTTAAAAATCAACCACTTACTGAAATGAAACTACTGTATTTTACCACCCTAACGAGCCCTAACCTTGCCAACGAGATGGCACAAAGTTTAAGCAATGTATCAAGCTGCTTTTTGCAATCTAATTAACCACCACAATCACTAACTTTCTAATTTATCTTTGAAGGTACATGTAAAAAACTGCATGATTAAAAATCAAAGACGGCTTGTAGCTGTTTAACAAGCGTTAGTACGGGTTTGACATCAAAGGTCATAAGTTTTGGTGTTTATCTGTTTCGGCGCTCGTCTTTACACCTTTCAGTTTGTACCTTTCACGTTCTTTCCGGTGGCACTATATGCTGAGTGTTCGCTTTGATTTCACCGTTTACGGTTTCTAACTCTTAGCCTATTTCTTTGGCGCTTCTTCATTTTTGTGGCGGCTTCTGAGTGAATCTTTGTTGCTATTGGCGCTGCCGTCGGAGTGCGAGGATTGAATCCTTTTCAAATTTGAAGCCGGTGAAAGTAGGGCAGCTCAGTGTGTTTTTCTTCTAGCTCACTTTTGTCTCTCAGTGGCGGTAAAGTTTTGTAGCTGCCCGTCTCACTTCAGTGTTCAAAGCCTTTCATATCATCTGAATTTTCAATATCTTGGAGCACATAAATAGAAGTAGCGCATGTACTAACAAATTGCTTAAGAGTGATTCGTAACGCGTGGCATTTTTACTTTGCGGTGGCTTATGGTGATTAAGGCGCTGTGCGGTAGCTTTTGTATTGCGTTACTCACACCTTAGCAAGGCGTTATATTGCCCCGATAAATTCGGCTATTTAGAGCTTTAAAATGATAAGAAAGTACAACGAAAATGACATGGATTCAGTTCTTGAAATTTGGCTTAAAGCGTCAGTTAAAGCTCACGATTTCATTTCGGCTGAGTTCTGGGAATCTCAAGTAGAAAACATGCGTAGCATCTACATTCCAGCTTCAGAAACTTACGTTTACGAAGCTGAGTCGAAAGTAGTCGGCTTTTACGCACTGTATGAAAATAGCCTAGCTGCTATATTTGTCTCTCCTGAACTTCAAGGTAAAGGCATTGGTAAGCAACTATTGAGTCATGCTAAAACTCAGAGGGCGGTATTGAGTCTTTCTGTATACAAGGAAAATCAGGCTAGTTATCAATTCTATTTGTCTCAAGGCTTCAAAGTCGTGAGTGAGCAATTGGATGAGCACACTGGACATTCACTGGACATTCCGAATACACAATGAGTTCGGGCATATAACAAACTGTTCAAGAGGGATTCGCAACGCGTGGCATTTTCATTATGCATTGTTTTTAGTGGTTAAGGTGGTATGCAGAAGCTTCGGTATTGCGTGCCTCACACCTTAACAAGGCGTAAGTTTTCCCGTGCTCTAATAGAATACGGGAATTAAATGAAGGCTTAGAATAAGTTGTCTCGAATAATGGCTACATTGTTTTTGCCAGCATGCGAATCGCTAGCCGTTTTAGCAAATGTAACACCATATCGCTCATCACCAATAAACTTGGCTTTGTTGTGGCTACCTTCAGTTATAACTTCTATATTCGCCATGGCAAAAATTTCTCGAAGCTTTGGTGTCAAAGAGCGATAATCCCTCAGTTCTTTCTTAAGTTCTTCAAAAAACTTCGTTTTCAATTCGGATGTCTCATTGTTCTGGATGATATCTAGAAGGACATCCTTACGGCGTGAATATTGTTTTGCTGACTCATAGGCCAGTTTGAGACTATCGACTAAAATGTTTAGGATCTCACCTTCATAAAGCTCACGCTCTTTACCCATATTCAATGCAGGCACACCAAAGTGTTGTCCTTCAAAACGCGTTTCAAGGTGTTCAATTTTAGCTCTTAGGATCAACAAATTGTTTTCCAGCTCTTCCTTATCTGATTCGGAATCATAATACATACTTTCTGTATCTGTAAGGTTAGTGGTTAGCTTTTCAATCTCTGCATTAGACGTTTCTTGTTGGCGATCAAGCTCTTCCATCGCTTCTTCTAGCAACTGCTTGTAATCTGAGTCTTCTGTTAATGAAGAAACTTTTCTAGTTAAAGCAATTCGCTGATCTTTTTGCCGCTTAGCTCGAACATCTGTCGGTGAAAAGTGCTCTTTACGATATCTCCCGTTTGTTGTGTGTGTTACGAGAGACAGCAACTCATGTAACACGTGTATATTTTCTTGCTTCCACGATTCGATTTGATCGCTAAGAACTAATGAATTGCGCGGAACATCTCCACCAAAAAGTGGTTGAACAATATTAACGGCTCCATCCCAAGCTGAATAGCGTTTAGTCAATACGCTTTCCATAAAGCCATCATCTGTATCTTCTGGAAAAACCACCACTTGCGCAAGACCAAGTAATTGTTGCTGTAGTCCGATGTTATGGATGTATTTGTTCTTACTAACAAGCACTAGTGGGTAGTCTCTCTCAGGCCGAAAAATTTCCCATTTTAGCGCGCGAATATCGTCTTCAGTATTTAAGAAGTTTACTTTTAGTCCGACGGTATCACGTTTAAGCAGTCGACTATCAGAAAGGTATTTAACAATTAAAGGTCGCGTAGTAACGACTGTTCCTCGCACCTGAGTACTAATATCGTTTACTTTCAACTGAATCGAGAACTTGGTCATTCCGTCCTCTTCTTTAATTCCGATTTCAGTTTCCCAGTGACGACCTTTAATTTCATGATCTGGGTGAGTAAGAAGTACAGAGTACATTTTAGGTTCTAGTGCGACTGCACAGAATGTACGCACGGTTATATTATCAAATTTGTAGTTGCAACCGCTTTTTAGCGTTTCAACATCAAACTCTTCCTTTGTTTTGAATTTAATCCAGCCACATACCGATTGAAGTGCACGTTCTGTAGCATTGTTGCCACTTAGCTCAAAATCGTTAACATAAACTAACATTGTAAACCCTCGAATAGACACGCAGAACAGAATAGCACACCCCTTTTTTTGTGCAATCCATTGCACAAAACTAACAGGCATTCAAGAGTGATTCGCAAAGAAAAAGGAACTGATTATGTTTAAGATTGAGACTAAGCGATTGATTGTTAGGGACATGAGCCTAAAAGATAAAAGCGCTTTTGTTGCTATGTCTCAGGATGCTAAATATCAACGTTTTTATGATTAGAGTGATTGTGACCCTAGTAAATACAGAGAACTAACAGACTTATTCATTGTTCAGGCCTCTGAAAATCCAAGAAAATCATATCAATTAGCTGTTGAGTGTAAGGTGTCAGGAAAGTTCGTTGGGACTATTTGTTTACGTTTAGAGGGCAATCAGCAAGCTTCAATTGGGTGTGCGTTCTCTAGAGCATCTCAGGGTGATAAGTTGAGCTATGAAGCCGCCTTAGCTCTCGCAGATTTTGGTTTTTCGGAATTGGGAATTCACCGTATCTATGCGAAGACCATTAGTAGGAATCTACCAGCAATTAAACTCTGTAAGTCTTTAGGTATGCGTCAAGAAGCTCATTTTAGAGAGCATCGCTTTTTCAAAGGCCAGTGGTGGGATACAGTAATTTGGCAGTCCTTCGAACTGAATGGCAAGACACAGCAAAACTTAAAGAATGGATTTCTGTTCATAAATGAGTCATTTCAGAAATAAACATAGTTCGCGCTGAATTTACGGTATCATGCACAATTGACCCAATTGAGTTATTCATGATTATACCAACTAGAATTTCCTCTCCCCTTCCCTCAAATGTATCTTGCTCCAACTGTAAGGCTTGTTGTTGCCGTCTCGAGGTTATGATTATTTCAGATACTGGCGTACCTGAAGAATTTATTGCACGTGACCAGCACGGAAGCGAAACCATGATGCGGCTAAATGATGGTTGGTGCTCAGCTTTAGACAGAGACACGTTAATGTGTACTATTTATGAAAATGGACCTTGGATTTGCCGCGAATTCGAAATGGGCTCTAATGAATGTTTAGATGAACGAGTAGAGTTGTTGTAAAACCGCTATTCAAACAGCGAGTGATTCGCAACGCGTGTTATCCTATCGTGCGTTGTGTATATTGTTTTCCTTCGAATCAGTGTGTGCCTTGCTTAGAGTATGAGCCTTCAAAAACAATCTTCCTCTCAAAGAGGCATGCAACCTACTAGACTAAACCAACTACTTATCATCAACGACAGGGTAAGTGATATGTCCGCTGAAAATGACAAACAAGAGGTCACTGTTGTCGATATAAAAAATACCTTTTGTATCGATGGTTGTTTTTATGTGGATTAGTCAGGACGTGATCTGACCTATTACTCTAGCTCACTTTTGCCCCAAACCTTGTTACGGCCGCTGTACTGTACTACGTGAAAACCTAATACAGAAAAGCTCTACCTATAAGGCAGAGCTTCTTGAGGTGTCTTTTTAAATACCAGTAACGAATTGTAGCGTTTCTTGAGCGTATGATTGAACTGTTTGTAGATCTAAGCTTTGAATCTTAGTATCAAAACCATCTGCATGATGAAACGCCTTAGAAAATTCATTAATTTTAGTGATTTGGCTTATCTGATTGTGTGTGTCGAAGAAGTGACTACTAGGATCTGTCTCATCTCGAATTTTCGTAATCATATTACCTAACCAAACGCCTTCGTTAAACTCTCGAGGGTATAAGAAGCGTAGGTGTGCTTCTAAAATAGGGCGAATAGAACGAGCTACTTCAACTTTTGATTCATCTTTGGCGTCAGCAACAAAATCATAGAGCTTATTATATTCTTTGTGGTAGGAGTGAAGAACGTGAGCGTCATAGTCGCTTCTTTCTACCATTTGACTAGATATGTATTGAGAACTGTCAGCCTTAAGAGGATCTGATTTTTTATATGACACATCAATCTCAAAGCACTTGGTATGTTGGGATAATATCGAGTATTTCTGAATCTCAGATAAAAAGAATGGATCGTGACTAAATACGATGGTTTGATAGCCGTTGTTAATCAGCTTTTCGATCTCAACGATGGTTGCGTCTTTGCGGTAGTTATCTAAGGATGACATAGGGTCATCTAAAACAATGATGGAGTTGTCACTATTAGCCTTGGCAAACTTAGATAAGAAGAATGCTAGAGCGAGAGCAGATCTATCACCTAGACTCAGAACGTGCTCAAAAATGTGTTTGTTATCGTCCACATTTTCAACTGAAAGTTCTTTGTCGATAAAGGTTATTACATACTTAAGACGAGTTGAACCACCTTTACCTTTATTGTCCTTATCAAGCTCTTTGATTCGTATCATTGAGTGAAAGTTTTTCAATAGCTGGTTAATAGAATCTTTATGCTCTTTAATGCTATCTTCCTGATCTTTATCAATTTCATTTTTTAACTCCTTGATTTTATTAGTCTTGTCTCTTTTATCATCAGACAGAGACTTGTGATAAACCAAATCGTCAGCTACTTCTGCTTCGAAACGCTTCTTGGTTTCTTCAATGTCGTCGATCTTGGCTTGGAGAGCTTGAGTTGAACCAGTTGCTAGTTGATTCAAAAACTTAGTAACTTGCTCGTTAAATTCTTGCACTTCACGGTTGTATGCCGAGAAGTCAAACCCATTGAAAATACTGTCAAATAGTTGATTGAACTTAGTGAAATTAGTTTCTAACAATAAGTCTTTTTTCTTCTCTTTGATCAGGTTGACACACTCAAATACGATTGATGTTGATAAAGAATCAAGGTCTTTAAAATCATATTGAGGATTGAAGCCTTGGATGCGATCTGACCAAGTTTTGATAATCTCACTATTGGATTTCACTAAAGCTTCTAAGTCTTCAATTTTACAACCAATGTCTCTTACATCTAATTCGAACTGGTCACTATCAAGCTCGAACTTATCACTAGCTTTGGTGTATGAATCATTAATGAAATCCTGATACAGCCTAAAGATACTGGAGTTTGCAAGAGGTTGAGCGCAAAAAGGGCAATTATCTAATTCGTTTACCAGTTGAGTGCCAGTTTCAAGCCACATGACATCCCGCTCTTTAAGATTCTTAGCTATGTGCAGCTCAACTTTTTCTTGTGCTTCTTTTGACAGACTCTCGATGCTGAGTGTGAAGACGCTTGTATCTAAATCTGGCTTAGTCAGAGCCAAGGGAGAAAGCTTTTTACGGTTTTTGTAGTGTTCTACACTCTTCAAATCTTGGATTTGAGCTTCAAGACTTGCAATCTCAGCATCAGCGTTAGGAGTAGCTTTTATACCACGGATTTTAGCAACTGTTTTTCCTGGAAATTTCGTAGTGAGTCGTGTATCAATTGGGCTTAGCTGAACGTTGATAGCGTCAATTTCTGCTTTAAGTGTATCAATCTCTTGTTCCTTTAATACTGATACTTTACCTAATGAAAACTCATAATAGTTAGTGAGTTGACTACGATCTTTAGCATTAGGAATATAAAGGTTAGTATCAATGAACTCTTGATTGAATACTTGGAAACTAAACGGTGTTTGAAGCGAATTTAGCGTTACGTTTTTACCGCCAACTCGAAGATTGAGAGCTGGTACACCATCAGACTCTAGCGGCTTTAACGCTTCTATCGCTGCTTTGTCGCTTTCATTTATAAAATTGAAGATCTTACTTAGCGTAGACTTACCAGAGCCATTTCGGCCGTAGATCAGGTTTAGCTTATCAAACCCTTGAGTTAATGCTCGCTTGTGTTGCCATTGCTTGATGTTTTCAATTTTTATTATTCTTTCTAGCATTTCTAATTTTTTCAGTTAGTTGCGCTTATTTGTGCAAGGTTAATATGGGATTAAAGGCATACTAACATGGTTATGTTGTCCAGAACTGTGTCTAGCTCAAAGAGCAGAGAATTATCAGATAATTGCCTTTTATCTATCGGAACTTTCCATACCTGAGTTAATTTAAATTTTACTAATCTAGTAAAAGCGCTAACGCATTTCTGTCCAGAGACGTGCCAGAACTATCACTGCTGGCACACTTATGCCCCATTCCTTGTTAGTGCTAGTAGGCTTGATTAAAGACCAATTTCTCTCTTGGATTAGGTTACGTAATGTCTAGAAGGCTTAAACTATCTACCAATTGATTAGATAACCTTTTTACAACGGGTTTTATTTTTTCGTTTTTCCAAACAAAGCAAAGAGGTAAATGTAGTTCTACCTCGCTTAATGGTATAAACCGAATAAGTGGAGAAGCCCTTGCAACATGTCTGCTATTTACAATAGCGACACCTTGCCCTGCGGCAACCAATGCGAGCATAGAGCTTTCATGATGCGCCCAGTGCAACACACTTGGAAATAGGCCAATAGACTTGAACTTCTGTTCCTGCCAGTCATAAAAGGCTGGATACGAGACTCTGGGAAAACGAATGAAAGGCAATGAATTGAGCTGTTCTACTGTAACGCTCTCACCAATACGTTCACTCCATGACGCAGGGTAAGCGAGCGTCATTTTATCTTTGCGTAGTTCAATAAAGTCGTATGAGTCATCCAAATCTTGAAATAAGTACACGAACGCACAGTCCAAAGCCCCTTTCTCAATATGCTTTAGTAGTTTTACAGTGTTGTCTGTCACCATTTCCATCGCAATATCTGGGTTTTCTTCTCTGAACTTGCTTAGATAGTTTGGAACCATGCCTTCCCACAACACAGACTCCACTGAGCCTAACTTTAGATTCCCTATTGAACCAGAAGCTACTCTTTTGACTGTTTGGGTTGCATTTTCGATACTGTCAACAATTTCAATCATTTGCTCTCTATAGTATTCGCCTGCCAACGTAAGTGAGAGTCTTCTTGATACCCTGTCAAACAATAGAACCCCGAGTTCCTCTTCTAGATCACTGATTTGGCGTGAGATTGCTGGCTGGGTGACACTTAACAATTGCGATGCTTTTCTCACCCCCCCAGAGTTAGCAACAGCGAGAAAATACTTAATTTGTCTAAGCTCCATCATGACCACTTTGTTAACTATTCGGCATCAATACATAAGAATATATCAATATTTTTTATCAAGTGCATGGCGTACTCTTCGTAAAAACACAATCTAGAAGAATTAATGAACACTAATAACTCGAAAAAGACTGGAAAAGGGAATTTAGTCAAAGGACTTGGATATGGCCTCGTGACGGTAAGTTGCTGGGGAGCATTGAATGTTAGTACGCACAATGCACTACAAAATGGCTTTTTGCCCAATGACCTAACGATGCTTCGTTATTGTGTCGCGGGTATGATATGTCTGCCTTTTGTAATAATTAACTATCGAAAAATTGCGAAATCATCATTTTGGCTGAGATCGACAGTATTCGCACTGTTAGCTGGACCGTTATATGGCTGGTTAGTAAATAAGGGAATGCAACTCACTCCTTTGTCTTATGCAAGTGTTATGGTTCCTACATTTACGATGGTAATTACCATGCTGTTGCTATCTAGGATGGGGGAGAAAGTTAGCAAGGCTCAGGTGATTGGTACTCTAGTCATTGTATTCGGTTTATATTCCTTGATTAACAGCCCTTCGAGTAGCGAGCATCAAAGCAATATAGGGGTAGCAGCGTTTTTACTTGCAGGGTTGGCTTGGTCTTCCTTCACAATTTTGTTGAAGAGGTGGAAGATTGAGCTTGTTTCCACAATTTTAATGATGAACATTGTGTCGGGTGTAATCTATTTTCCAGTTTACATTACCAATGCCCATTCTGGACTGTCTAGCCTGCCCATTGAGCATTGGGTTACGCAGATTGTAGTTCAGAGTGTGGTCGCTTCAATTGTCGTAGTTTTTACTTTCGCTAATGCAGTTAAGTATTTAGGGGCAACTCTCGCGTCAACTCTTCCTGCACTAATACCTTTAGTATCAATCTCGCTCGCAATTGTTTTGTTCGAACAAACAATCACAATCAGTGAACTACTAGCTCTAGGTGTGACATCTGTAGGTTTTGTTATATGTACATTGAATAAGCATCAAAAGGCTATTCAAACTAGAAGAGATCTAGCGAATCAGGACTCGACTTGAGTTCGAAAATGACCAAAGGTGTCGCGGCTTATAGTGTTTGAGGCAGTAATACCGCCATCTACATTAAACAACGTTTTGATTAATCAGTTTCAGTGAATTATTACGACTGGAATGGTGGAATTGTTCACCTGAAGGATTACAGTTAATCTTAATGCAATCATGTATCGTGGGCTATTAGAGCTTCAAAGTTCAACGTCATGTTTAACAAGCATTTTCAGGTAGGTTCGCAACGCGTGGCGGTTTTAGTCCTAATCGGGTTTATGGTTTAGGTTAGATTAGATGGTAGCGCTGCTCACTTCTTAACGCGGCTACATGAGCGAATATGGAGAAATGAATTTGTACGGTCCAAACCCAAATGATAAAGAGCCAATGAAAGGTTTTCCTCAAGTTGGTTATCTGAAAAACTATATTAAGTCTTCAAATATTGAAGTTGGAGATTATACGTACTATGACGATCCTGATGGGGCTGAAAACTTCGAACGAAATGTACTTTATCACTTTCCTTTTATTGGTGATAAGTTAAAAATTGGAAAATTTTGTGCTATTGCTAAAGACGTTAAGTTTATTATGAATGGTGCAAACCACAATATGTCAGGCTTTTCAACTTATCCTTTTTTTATTTTTGGTAATGGTTGGGAAATCTCAACCCCAGAATCTGGTGAACTTCCTTATAAGGGTGATACAGTAATTGGTAATGATGTTTGGTTAGGGTATGACTCAACCATTATGCCCGGAATAACGATCGGTGATGGTGCTATCGTCGCGAGTAAGTCTGTTGTGACACAAGATATACCTGCTTATAGTATTGTTGGTGGGAATCCCGCTAAGATTTTGAAGTATCGTTTTGAGCAAAATGTCATAGATAAGTTGTTAGAAGTTGCATGGTGGAATTGGAGTGCAGAGAAAATAACTAAAAACCTAAAAGCAATAACACACAACGAATTAGATTTGCTTTTAGTAGAAAGTGGCTCATAACAAACGTTCAAGGTTTCAAAATACTTTTTCTAATCTGACAGAAACGAATTAGGGCAATCCCCTAAATCGTTTTTGTCCAGAAGCGATTTTGGTGGCATTTCCCATGGAATGGGACGGTACTAACAACTTCCCTAAAAGTGATGCATACCCATAGCATTTTATGGTTCCGATTTGGTTTCGCTTGGTAACTCGGTTAGACATTATAAATAAAAAAGCCCTTTCTATTTTGCAAGGGCTTTTTTATTTGCAGACACCGACCATAAACTCACCCTCTCAACCAATCTAATCCCCCACTCTTTTTCTTTCGTGCACTCAAAAACGTGACTAGGGAACTCAAAAAGAAAACTACTGACAACCCGCTAACTTAACGAGCCTGAAATGCCCTATTACATTAAGTCTAAACACCTTTAATTTATTGATATTGGAGAAGTTATGAAAAAAGTCTTATTCGCTTTACTTATACCATTCTTTGCTAATGCATCGACAATTGAACCAGATGGAAATGAGATAATATCATTGCGATATTCGGATACTAAATTTGCTGGGGAAAACCAAGCATTATTTGGCATTGGATTCTCTCATATTCGCGGTGCTGGAAATGTTGGCTTTACTCTTTCTGCTGATGCACAAAATTTTGATAAAGATGGTAATTTTGTAGAAAACGTAGGCAAAGAATCGGAATCATTTCAACATTATAACATCATGGGCGGTTTAACTTATGGTGTTATAGATGAATTTTATGTTATGCCAAAAATTGGCTTTACATATAGCAAATACAAAAACAAATTTGCAGACACAAATTGTTCAGTTTTGTTAGGTTGTCAGGATTTCATCAATACGGACAGAAAAGACAATTACGGCATCTCATATGGCATTGATTTTATGATGATAAGTAATTCCCTTGCTTATGGTATTGGTGTAACAGATGTTGATTATTTTGATGATCGAGACGTTAGATTAAATCTAAGCGTTGGATATAAATTTTAAACAAAAAAAGCCGCTCAAACCGAGCGGCGTTTTTTATTTATGAAATATCGATTTCAAATGGATAATCGTTTCCAACTCCATTCCAGATAAGATCCCAAAGTGTTCTTACATCACCAACCACAAGATCATCTAAAAGCAATGCCGTATATGTGTAATTACCATCCGCATCAACTTCTGTATTAATAAACCAATTATCTGTGTTGTAAGTAAAAGTTACGCTAAGACCGCCCATTTTTACAACAAAGGTTGTATATGTCGTCGTATCTGCTGAGAATTTAATATCCATGATATGCGCACCTGATGCGCCATCAATCAAACCATCCCTAGCAATGATGTCGTATAGTTTTCCTACTGGTGGCCGTATTGTATATTCTGGATTAGTCAAAGAGCCAAATACGTTGAGCTGATAGCCTCTCATTGTTGGCTTGGTAACTCCTTTATCAGTAACAGTCATCACAGAAATAACTTGATCAACTGTGAGTGTTGCATCGCTTGAAACAGCATTACCTTTTGAGTTGGTTGCTTCAGCTCTGATTGTGTGAGTCCCCAAGCTTGGCTCAACAAATGTGTAAGTTGTTGAGTTGCTGCTAGGTTGTGCGACATTATCCAAGAACCAAACGATTGTTCCCGTTTCCCCGCCCCAATCAACGGTAATTGAAGCAGTGTAGTCTTGTGCCTCTGTAATTGTTCCGCTCGATGGGTTTGTTGTGATTGTGGGTGCCACAATTGACGGTTCAACAACAATCGTAACCGTGCTTGTATCCGTATATCCACCAAAGCCAAATATACGACAAAAGAACGTATGGTTGCCAGTTGATGACGGAGTAAACACGTAGCTAGATCCAGTGGCGCCAGAGATTGGAGTGCTTCCGTTGTACCACTGATAAGACAACGTGGATCCTAGACCATCAGCGACAACGGACAGCGTTAAGTTTTGAGAGTCCGTAATTGTACCACCCACTGGTTGAGTGGTTATCATCGGTTTGCGCGCGACCTTTTCACCATCAAGGTAAACTTCATCAATATTAACGTCATTTAACTTTAACGTTCCGATTTCTACACCATTAAAATAGATAGCCATAAATTAACTCGTATACAGGTTTAACATGCTTCCAGAAACGGTATAACGAAAACCACCGAAACCAGATCCCGCCGCTGAAGAGTTGTTTGCTGCTGGTACTTTCGCTATTGGAATAACTGGCAATCGACCAGTGTTTAACGTACCAGAGGTAATAGATCCAGCATCTATATCTTTTTGTGCTTGAGCCACAATCTGACTCAAATAAACATTCAATCCACCATCAGCATGCTCAACATAAAACAGTGGGTTATCTGCAAGCTGAGTGTCTGAAATATTAGTTAGCGAACCTACCGTCGTTGTTCCTGCCGGCTCACTTCTTGTTGCTGAATTTATAAATTGCTCAAGCATTACAACTCGCTTTGCCATAGCTTCTAATTCTGATTGTAACTTCTCAACGTCGCTCATTATTTAGTCTCCAGTGGTACGGCAATGCCCTCATTGGCTGGGGTGATTAACCATAGGTTTGCTGGTGTTACCAGTTTTGTTTTTGTGTAGTCAAAATCCGTAATTTTGAAAGTTGCGCCATTGCTTAAAGTGGCGTCCTCGGATGATGTAGCAGTGAATGTCACTTCATCAGATTTCGCTAAGGCCGAGTAATATCCGTTGGCATCTATGGACGCTTTCGTACTATCACTTGAGCTCCAATTCACAACCGATGGGTTATCTGTAGAACTGACTGCAATCCCGTTGTTGTACGTCACACTAGCTGTAGTTCTGCCAGTGTCGCCAACTGCAAGCTCGGGAACTGGCGTTGTAATAGAAACAGCGGTAGGAACAACCGCAGTGATAGTTTTTGTGATGGTTTGAAAAACGCTGTCGTCGTAAGTTTCATCTTCCGATACAGCTAAGGCAGTAACTGTAACGTCACCACCAGCTATAGCTGTATAGGCGCCATTAGAATCAATCGTTAATATTGACTCATTACTTGACGTCCACTGCACAACGCTAGGGTTATCTGACGTACTTATGACGTGCTCGTCTACATACGTTACTGTCGCGGTAAGTGTTCCAGTATCGCCAGAAAAAACCGTATCTGGAAATGAAGACACGATAACTGATGAAGGTACGACTGGTGAAATGTCAAACGTTGCATCGCCACTTATATTATTGCCATAAGCAGGATCGGTGGATGTAGCTAAAGCCGTTACCGTTACCGAGCCAGCGTCTAAGGCATTAAAATTGCCTAAGCTATCGATTGTAAGTATTGACTCATCGCTAGATGACCATGTGACTGTTCCAGAATCTTCCGCTGTAGTTGATGAGTTGCCGTCGCTATAAATCACTGTCGCTGACAACGTACCAGTATCACCTCGAAATACCGAAGCTGGAACGCCAGATATTGTCACTGCGTTTGGCAATATAGGTTCAATAAACGTGATTTCTAAGTAGGTACCAGATGGGTTAGCGAGAACTTCTAATATTTTGGTAAGTTGGGCCAACTTAAACTCCGATACTGGTTGCGGTACCAGCAATCCAAAATTAGAAGGCGTAACCAGCCATAGATTCGATGGAGTGATCAGTCTCGATTGGTACGACTCGACATTGTAGATATTGATAACTAAATGTCTTGGCCTTGGTGATGAATACTGTATCCCTACTCCATTACCTACGACTTGCTCAATGACCAATGTATATGAATCGTAAGTGCCTGCCGTTTGCATTGCTTGCAAAATGGCCATGTAGTTTTCGGCAAAGAAATCGCGGTTAAGTCCGGTAAGCACCGGAAATGTGTTGTTATCGTAAAGCAAGTAACCAAATGGTTTTGAACCAACCATTTCAGAGTTCATCTGAACTAACTCATCAATGATCACTCGCTGCTTAGCTGTGAGGGTTATATTGTAGAAAAACTCGCACGCTTCATCGTTTCGAAATAACTGCGTCATTTCCTCTCCAATTAAGCATCAGTAATAATCACATTCTCTACTGGCAAGTTCGGAATGAATTTTACGTTATAGGGTGTTTTATAAATGCCTTCCGACCAACTGGTACCATCATCTAACGAATACTCGGCTTTGATGTTTGACGCATACAAAGCATCACGGTTTATTTCAAAATACTTTTCTGGTTCGATATCCATTCCGATCCAAAAAAACGCATCAAAGTTGGCAAGAAACTTACTCACAATGTCATCTTGGTTATCGACCACTGCATTTGTGTTTCTTGATTTAGTGAGAGTGAGCTTCCACAAAATCGGCTTTTCTTCTTTTGCGGTCCATCGGTAAGTCTCAACGCCACCCTTGGTTAGAACAATGTTTTGCTCGATATCACCGACCATGTAGGTACTCGCAACCACAGCCGTTTTTTCCATATACGACGCGATTTGGTAGTTGATGTTAGCCGAAGGAGTGTAATCAATGGCAACGTGCATTTTCCCTGAATTCTCTTCCGTCATTTGCATAATGGAAGACTTGAACCCAAAGTTTTCTTCAAGCCCGGCAATGAGGGCATTTGGGGTTGTTGTTGGATTGTTTATTTTTAAGTTTGAGTTTTGGATAAACTCGGACATTTTCACGAAGAGAGATGCAATGATGGTTTCGATGGTCATATCGATTTGCGCACTAGCATAAAACACTTTGTATTCATCACTAGCGACAAAGGTGTTAAACGCCAAGCCAGAGAATTTATCATCTGACTCTTTAAACGCCTCAAAGTACGCTTCAATTATCGTGTCAAAGTCATCAGGAGTTAGACCCGTAGATGAATCCCATATCATGTGTATGAACCTGTAACATATTGAGTGTCTGCGGTGCCAGCTAACGTGTAACTCATTTTTAACGTAAAGCCTTCAACCTCGACTTTACTGTTAAGAACCATAATCGAACGTTTCACTGATTCGTTAATAATCCATGTGTTAAAAGCTGCTGCGTTAAAGTTAACCTCTGGCATGTACCAGTAATCAAAATCAAAACCAATACTAGGCGCGTAGTACAAACTGCCTTGATTGGTTTGAAAGTTGTTCTCGAAGCGAGCAACGTTTCTCCCTTTCCCTAAATATCCACTTAGCGATGCCATAATTACCTCAGTTTTAAATCTTCGAGATCTGATTTGAGTTGTTCAAGTTGGCTCTTGGCACCTTCATCAAGCACTCTTACCTCTCCAACTGCTGGTGAACCAGAGCCGCCCGTAACGGACACCACAACGTTTTGACCTGCAATTGAGATAGCCTGTTCAGCAATACCAATCGCCTTGTCTATGATTGCCTGAGCGTCTAACTGAGTATTTGTAATGTAGATTGAAAACTCTTCGCCCATAATGAGAAAACCTTCACTGTCAGCTTCCCCTGCGGATACGTTGATTACATCGTTTGGCTGGTAGGTTTTACCGTCAATTTCGACCTCAAGCTTTCCATCTGAAATTATTGCTTTTAGTAGTTTCATCAGAAATCCTTCGTTCGTAGGCTTAGGTCAGCTTCAACATGCACAACCACCGATTGACCATCTTTTGCTGTGAGGGCATCAAAAACCGCCTGAGCCGACGCATCAATAATCTGATATTTACTTGAAACCCAAGGAAGGCTTGGCGTGGTAATTTCTGTTGAATCCTCAAAAGTAATCTTGAGAATTACTGCGTTTGCGCTAAACCACTTTTCGGAATTTGCCGTTCCAAAGAAAATCTTAAACTGCGGATTACTATCAGCATCAAGACCACTTGAGGCATAGAGCATATCAACTTGAGTTTTTGTAACAGGGAACTCGCCATTGCAGCTACCCATAGCCCAAGAAGACTTAAAGCCAGAATTTTCCGTTGACGCAGTGCTGTGTGTGCCGATCCCAAGCGAAAAGTCGTAAGACTCGGAAGCTAGGCCAATAATCTGCATTTTGCTTTCTACGCCTATGTTTTGTTCAAGGGCGTTAAATAGATCCGACGTTTTCGCTGTATCGTGCAGTTCATATCGGAACCCAGTAGTGAATGGTGCCACGTACTGCTTACCCTTGTACTCAAGGTAAATCGCAGCGAATGGTTTACCTAAAGCGGCGGTATCTACAGTTACTCGAATCCAATTACTGGTTGTCGACGCTTCCAGAGCAATGATAGTGCCACCATTTACATCGCTAGGCACAATGCTGCCATGGGAGGAGTTAAAACCATTGACTTCACCATCAACAATTCTCGCGGCAGTCATGCTGTGCCAGTCAGTAACATCTCGAGAGATTTTGAATATCGCGGCTCTTGACCATAGCGACGTAGAATCGACTTCGGAGTCGAGTAACAGCGCAGGAGATTCATCGGCTATTGCTGGTGGATATTTATTTGATAGCTCGTTGCGTGATGAAACCACAGCGGCCCCTTCCTCTGACGATGACGTATTCATTACGCCTAAAAAGTATTGTTCGCCTTCTTCTAGCACTGTTTCTGGCACCGAGAACTCGACTAAGTGAAATTCGTTAATACCAACCACACCGGATAATTCGCCACTATCAAGCACAAGCTCATAACCACCTTCGACTCGCTTGTAGAGAGAGACGATTGCCCTTTCTAGCTCTGAGCTAAAAATCATCACACCGCCATACACAACGTCGCCAGCCTGAGCAATAAGCTTGTTGCCCAAGTCTGACATGTTGTTTTCGTATTCTTCGACGGTTAGCCAAGGCTGCTTATTGGAATATCCAGTGTCATAAACTAAGTTACCGCCGTCCGATTCTGGCTCATCAAAAATGCCAAAATTGTACAGCTCAACCAACTTTGCTGAACTTACCTCAATCGAAGTCGATGTTTGTATTGAACTGTCGCTTGAAACTTGAACGATGATACTTGCGGTACCAGGCGAAACAGCCTCGTAATTTCCGGTTGTATCTATCGACATTACCGTCGCATCAGATGAAGACCAGTTGACAACATTTGGTGCATCTGAAGAATTTACCTGTGAGCTGTCACTGTAATACACGGTAGCCGTTAACAACCCAGAATCCCCTACGTTAAGCGAACTAATGGTTTCGTTAATAGTCACACTTACGGGTGAGATCACGCTGGATCCACTTCCCGTAGGTGGTGCCACCATTCCGCGTTGAAATGGGATGTGCACGAAATAGCTCATGATGCATCGACTCTAATTGATGTTTGGTTAAATGCTTCGTGTGGTTTTTGTGCTGGTGTGTGGAAAAGCTTTTCGCCAGCTTTCATCGTAAAAGAAATCCAGTCTCTCACTAAAATCCCTTCAAACTCAGCTGGCGCATCAGTCCCGGTATAAATGTAAATACCAATGCCATCGGAACTTTGGTTTTGCACAAGTACAGCTGAGCCATCAGGAACGCCAGCATCGGTCCATTCACCAAACACCGATGCTTGGTTAGCTAAAGTCGTCATAATTCACCTTTGGTATTTAAGCGCTTGGCCAGATTGCGCGAATACGCCAATTTGGTATCAAACTGACATCACTGCAGTAACCAGCGCAGCTTGTTTGGGTATTGCTTCCTTTTTAAAACCTCAGTTGAGGCTATTGAAACGAAAGCGATCCCTTGAAAGTTTGGGTAGCTAGATCGTAGTCGCCGTCGATGGCAACGATACGTTTGCCGTTGTATGGATAGTTGAGTTGGGGAATGTGGTTGCAGACAAAACGATAAGCGTCAGTGACAATTGTTCGATTTGCTCTTTCTAGGATGTTTTCCGTTTTCACAAAATCACCAGCGTTAACATCCAGTGTAAAACCAAGCTCTTCGAGAAAATCTGTTGCGCAGCTAATTGCCCTCGACCTTGGTTGGGGCTCTTCTAGAAACTCTGCGCCTTGGATCATCTGTTTGGGCACTTCGTCATATTTGGCGAACGTGTAGCCTAGCGTTGTGGGTACGAGTTCAGGCAAAGAGGAAGCGTAAAAGTGGTTTCTCTCCCAATATTCCATCGAGAGGAGATAGTCACTGTTTAACGTAGCTCTAACTCTCATTTCTAATCCCTAGCAGCGCGTACCCGTCACCGCGTTTTCTGGTGGCATATTTACCATTAGGTTTGATGTAGAAATCGCCATTTTCATAAACAGGCAAAAACAGGTTTTCGAATATCAAGGCAACTTGCATTTCTTCGTATCCTGTCACCTCTGTTTGGTTTACCGTGACGACCGTTAGTGGCTCACCGTCGACCGCCAGCTCGTTAACGATTTGAGGAAGACTTCGAGCAATAAATGACTCTACCTTTCCCACTTCGTACCAAGTGAAATCATCAACTGCAATCCCCATTAGGACGAGATTTTTGCTCATGTTAAAACCTCAACTGTTTTGGGAATATTGGTTACTTGGTTTTGCGATGACGAACTACCAATAATTGATGTGTCACCTTTTTGCATTTCGAAAGTTAAGACTTTTTCTGTCGTATCCGATTTGGTCGCCAACGTCATGTTTAATAGCGTGCCACCAATAATCACCATTTCTGGACTGAAAAAGGAAACTCGCGGTAACGAATCTTGCTTTTGGAAAAGCCAACTAGCTAAACCAATCATGGCGTTTATAAAGTCACTACTACTGCTTCGGAGCGTTATAGTCGAAGTGTTGATGTTCCCCTTTAACACTGGCGTACCACCAGCAACGTCGATACTTTTAACGACGGACTGTTTGTATCCGTCCGGTATCATGCCGATTAAATCTCCAATTATTGGAATGGGAATTGGCGTAGTTTTTCGCAAGTCTTGATATTCTTCGGTCAGAACCTTAATGCGCGCCTGATCGTCTTTCGTTAAATCAGCCTTGGCGTCTAGTTCAAGTAGTTCCTTTTGCTCTTCGCTCGACAACGTATCATCGAGATAAATGAGGAACAGCGGAGGTGCTTTCTCTGAAATCATTTCAACGGTCCTACGTCTGTTCTGGTTTTGTTGTTACGTGACTCTTTCTCAGCAATATCAACCATCATTTGGTTAATCTCGCCCCCACGTTTTTCAACGTAATCACCAAACATTTGCATTGGGGTTTTACCTGTTGCAGCCTCAATTGGCGTATAGGTACCAAACTGAATGAGTTTGTCGAAAAACGCCTCCCAAGTTTCCATGCTATTGATTGGCTGCTGTCCAGCTTTGATTAGATCGCTGCCTCGCTTGGCTAACTCGCTAGCGTAAGATATGGTGCTTTTGACAAAAGAGTTTTCTACTTTAACAGCGGCTATTTCTGCTTCGTCGGCAATGATCTTGCCTTTTACTTTGAGATCCAAAACATCCAAGTTTGCTTGAATGCGTTTAGCCTCGGAAGCGTCGGAAGAAACCACCGCTTGGGCTTGGCCTTGCGTCACACCGTCTATGATTTTCTTTTCAAAAGCCTTGGCGTCACCGATTGCCAAAATGTTTGATGATTTGTCAGAGCGATTTAGCGCTTTGTCTAGTTCCTCTGTCCTTACTTTTGAGCCAAGCATTGTGTCCATGATGTTCTGAAAGGTGAGGTCTTTATTTTCAGCGAGTAATGCTTTGAAAGGTTTCATGAATCTTGAGGCCAGCAATGCATCTTCATCACCGAAAACATCATTCATGTATTGGGCTGCAACTTCCGGTTTAAGCTTTGCCATTGTTCCGGCAAAATCCAGAAACGCATTCTCAATACCGTTTTGGTTTGCTGCCTCTTTGTACGATGCCATTTCTGGACGCTCTAGGGCACCAACAAAACCAGACAAAATACCTCGAATGTCAGATTGATCTAGACGAGCAGATATGCCAACCGCACTAAGAGCAGCGTAGCGCCCTCTGTTGATGCCTAAAGCATCAGCCGTATCGCTAATGTCCGACATTTCATTTAAGCGCTCTCTGGCTATTTGGGTGTATTCCTCTGCGTCTTGAAAAGCTTTAGTGGCAATATCCTTTGCCACACCAGCCGCCGTTGCAATCGCTTCACTGGCAAGATTGGCACCAGTAAGGATCATGAAGCCTTGTAACTTACCAAGTTTAGATTTTACTTTTTGACTGCCCTTTTCAGCTCCCTTCTCGAAGCCTTTACCGAACCAAAACTCAAAGTCATCTGCTGCCTGTTTTGAAGCGCGTCGAAGCTGCACTTCCATTTTCTTCGACTCTTCTTTCATTTTGCGTTCATCGAGCCTAGGAGCGAGGATAAATTCTGAACTAGCCGCCATTAGCCATCTCCTCCTGTTGTTTTAACTGTCGATAAGCTCTTCGCAAAATCAGGCCAATAAGATCGCCGCCGTCGATATCGGGACTATTCTCAATAATGTCAGCGGCAAACCCATCACCAGCGACTCGGAACTTAGCAAGTTCCTCAAGTTCGGTAGGGCTTAGAAAAAAAGCCCTGCGTCTTTTAGCGTCGAGCACTTAACCAAAGTTTCCAACACCATTTCTGCAAGTTCTGGCAACTCGTAGTTGTCAATGCTAGAAGCGTCGATTGACATACCATGTTTATTTTCATGGACAGCCACCAGCGCCATCATGTCGTAATAGTCAATTCGCTGAAATTCCATTAAATCCATGATGACCGTTTTCTTGTTTTCCGCATCCAGCGAAGTGAAATACTGTTTTGCTTGGTCGTGATCGACAAGCCCTTGAATGCGCATGGTTCTAGCGCGTGGAAGGTGAAGAATGAACCCTAAATAAGCCATATAAGCATTCCATGCTTTTGACCCTTTAAATTTAGCTATCATTACGCCACCGCTTTAAATTCATCTTTGAAGTTTTTAGGCGCGACTTGAATAGTCAATTCAACGTCTAACGTAGATTCGGATTCATTCGCAGTGCCATTGCGAGGATCGTTTTTCAAAATACATTGCTTGGAAACAAGAGTTCGTCCGTTTTTCTTGTTGTACGATGTGAACTGAAAACGCTCTTCGCCTAAGAACAATTTTACGTAAAGCTCCAAATGCTGTTGAGATACGTTTCGAAGCTTTACTGATAGCTCGATAGGCTGAGTTAATCCGGTACCGACAATTTCACCGTCACCATAACCATTAGGATCGCAAAACATCTGCACTACCTTTTGGTTGTTTCGTCCAAGCTCAATCACCGAGATATAGCTGTATTCCTCACCGTCATAAACAACGGTAGTTTCCATTTCCCCAATTCGAAAATTGCTGCCAGCCATTATTGAGCCTCCGTTACTTCAATTCTTGCACGCCAAATAGGTTCAGCGTCTTTCACTTCTGCTTTACCGCCAACCACATATTGCTCATCAGATTTGACGATGGAAATGTAGTTATTTGCATCAGGATCTAAGTAGAAATATGGGAAGCCTTCGTAAGTCTCGATAACTTCGGACGCGGCCTCTTCAATGTTTACTCGCTGAACGGCTGTATTGTTCGGTTCGTTGGTTTGAATGTAAGAGGTGATCGCCTCTTGTGTTTTTAGCTGTGCTTGACGGTCGATGTAAGCTTTAGTAATTGCGGAACCACCATTACCAAAGAAGCCTAAAGTCGGCCCATCAGAGCCATTCAAGAAGAAAGAAATACGCTTGTTAAACAAATCGTCGGCTTTGCCTACAGTAAACACTACTGACGCAGGATTGGATGAATCAAGCACGTAGTATTGGCAATTTCGCCAGTAAGCTTGTGACAGTAATCGACCAAACGCTTCATAGCATCCAGTGTATGAACCCGAATCATCAAGAAAGACGGTATCTTTCATCGCGATTTGTTCAGCCAATGCTTCGTCGCTGGTAGCGTAAGCTCTCACGCCGTCAAAATCCGTAAAGTCGATAGTTTGCGCCGTTGCAATATCAATCTCTTTAGAAAAGCAAAGCGTAAAGTAATCGGTCGGATCAAAGTCGATTGCATCTGTGCTTTCTGGATCAACTTCATCTGCAAGAATTAGCAAATAGAATTTCTCCAAGCCACCAGTCATCAAGTATTGAACTTCTGTATTTTCCGTGTAATTGGCAATAAGCGTCGGATCATAAATTGGCACTACTTTGTACAACGCAGGGTCAATAATATCGCGTGTTGCCTTGGCTGATTTTTTACTGGTTTTTACTGGGGCTTCCTCGCCCTCTTCCGCTGGTGGCGTGTAACTACCAGTAACCATAACTAGGCATTTATACAAAAAACTGTAGTCGGCCTCTGTAGCGGATTGAGCTTCACTGATGCTCACCGCATAATCGAAAACAAGTGTATTACTCATAGTCTATCCACTTAAAATGTTTGATTTTTTCGCGTGTTTTGTCGAACTCGATTTCGCACGCAAAGTGAAATTCTTTAGCCACTGAAAGGACGCCAACAGAGAGCCAATCGGATGAGGCTTCCATATTTACTGAAGCCAGTGAGGTTTTACTGCCACTGCGCTTTTTATAGCGATCAAACTTGCTACCTAGGACGCCAAAAACAGGCTTATCTCGCCCCATATCAGCGAGCGACAATCGAATGATCCCAAAAAAGCGAATGTGTGATTCAGAGAAGTACTGCTCACGCACACTTAGGTATTCGACATAAACAATGTCAGCACCGTCATGTAACGCCCCAGCCCAATCAACCGCCTTCAGACCGAAAATATTGCGGATCTCATCATGTAGAGCTTTTCTAAACATACTGAGCCTTTATCGAGTTAAAGAATGAGCCAGTATCGACCATAGGCCAGTCAAAACCTTTACCTTGAACGTTGTATCCGTTGTAACCGGTCCCGCCCTTAATCGTTGTTCGAGCGTTGCTGCCATAGTCTTTTCGCATGATCGGGTTGCGCACTAAAGCGCGGGCTGCGCTCTCAATACGACGAATCATTTCAGGGCTTACTGAGCCAGCATTGAATAGCCTTATCAGTTCGTTGGTGACTCGGATAACATCTTGGTTTTGAAAATGACTTTCCGCTTTTGAGAAAACCCCGTATCGGGTGTCCATGTATTCGGCAAGTTTGGTCATTTTTAGGTTGGTCTTACCTTGGGTACCAGTCTTAACCCGAGACGCTTGCTTTCCTTGAAACGATTTAAGTGGTTTTTCGTGGTCAGCCATTCTTGCCGTTTTGCTTTTGTCTAAAACGCCAATTCGAATATGGTGGGAATTAAAGTCTTTCACCTCTTTTTCTAAATTGGTGAAATCCAGTTCAATGTCCAACGTGAACATTAAAAGCCTCCGCCAATGATTGGAATTCGGGCAGGTTTCACAACAGGCTGTTTATCAGAAAGAGAGCACCCGTTAGCCTCTGCCAGCGCCTTTAAGCGAACCAGAGTGAAACGTTTATTGCTATCTTGAGAAACTCGTTCAATTAGCACCTTTTGTGAAAACTGATAGCACTCACATTCACTTTCTGGATTTGCATTGACAGCGTTGGCAAAATCAATCTCATCCTGAAGCATTGCTTCTGATCCGCAGTTTCGAAGTATTGTGTCGATGAGAATTTGTGAATCTTCGGAAATCATCATTCTCTCCAAAAGAAAAGGGACTCAACAATGAGCCCCTACTTTGACCGGTTATTTATTTGCTTCTTTCGCACGCTCTTTCAAAGCGCGAGACGCTGCAGTTTCAGTGAGTTGGTAAACGTAAGAACCTTTGGCCTCAAGCTCGTTAGCTGCACTTTCATAAGTAAATAAGCTTTTTTGAACCAAACCGTGATCGCCCGATTCTTTTGAGTAAATACCGGGTACTGAACCATGGTGGTTATTTACCGCAGGTCGGTAAGTCAATGAAATATGAGAGCTAGTCCCTAGAATGGATGGAACCTCTAACATTTTCACGTTCTCATAAGCTCGTTGCACCGCAGACTTGCCCGTCACCACGTCACCACCAGACGACGTGATCGGCTTGCGCATAATTGCTGCAATATCTGATGTGTAACTTAAAGTCATGTTCACGTGATCGGCTTCGCCTAGGCCAAGAGCTTTGGCTTGCTCTTCGTAAATGGCGTTAATCACCGTTAGTACGCCAGAAATATCCGATACGGTTACCACTGTTTCATCATACTCAATGGCATTTTTATTTTGCATCATGCCACTGTTACCGTGTTTGCCATGGAAGTGCTCATAGTCATATTGCATCAATAGGCGGTTTAAAAGACCCGCATTGATGTTTACGTCATTGACGTTCTGCATGCTAGACAAGCGAAATTCAATGTGAGTAGGTTGACGATGGTAAGAGAACTCAACCTCTTTTGCATGCGCTTGAGCCAGCTCAGTGGTTGATGGCGTTAACGCCTCAGCAAACTTATCGTCTGGGAACTTACCAGTCACATCATAGTTAATATGAATTACTGTTGCCTGTTGTAATTTACCGTCTGAGTAATCTTCATCAGTGCCTGCGAGATTGGCGGTGTAAGGTACGTATGTGCGCTTGTTGCTACCCATGATTTTTGCATTGTAGCGACGCTCGACCTTTGATTTACATACAACGTTAGTTGCCATATCTTGATTTCCTTCTGGTATCAAAAAAGGGCTTGCCGGTCATCCTGGCTAAGCCCTTTTGGTATCAAATTAATGTTGGCCTTACTCTGCATAGTGTGAGTTTGGCATCAGTTATTTTTTCGCTGTAGAGCGAGAGGCTGTTTTAGAATCCGCACTTTCTGGCGTTGGCGCACCGGCTGGAGCCGAAGCCGCAACCCAGCCCGCGTCTTGGCGGTCGTAAGGCGTGCCATCCGCAGGTGCTTCTTCCACACCACCAATATCAGCAGGAACTAGTGTTACGTCACCCGTTTTGCCATTTACACTCGTTACGCCAGCTGCGCCATCAGAACCCGCAGGAGCAGAGCCACCATAAAGTGTCACTAAAACGCAGCCCTCAACGATTTCGCAATTTTCATCCAAACCGTTAATGTCTAGTTCGTCAATTTTGCCCATGATGGCTGTCGAGTCAGCGGTGCCGATCGGTACCACTTCGCCTGTGGCATTATCAACGGCAAAGCCATTACCAGCCGCTAGCGTTACACCATCTTTTACACGAACAGGAATGCCCTTACCTTGTTCAACAACACCCGTTACCTTACGGATGTTACAAAGGTCGTGGACTGCGAACCCAGCAAACGCAGATCCATTAAACAGAGCTACTTTAGGTTGTTCACCACTAACGGCTACAGAGGAAACCGCAACGCCAGCAACCAAATCACCTTCAAACGCACAAGGGGAAACGACGTCACTATTACCAGCGTAACGAGTTGCACCTAACGGAATTTCACGAGCCATGATGCTCTCCTTATTTCTAGAATTGATTATTTTGCTTTAAATGTACGAATTGAGTTTTCGTTTACGCAGATTCAGCGTTGTTTGCCTGTTGGCCCATTTCGAAAATGGAGCCGTAGTCCTTCATGGCTTCACTATCTTTTGTGACAGAGACTTCACGACCACCTTCTTCCAGCTTGCCTTTATTAAACATTGATCGTTCAATCAAAGGCCATGCAAGCTTGCGATCAATTTCGTGAGACTTAATGCCGTCTTTGATGATTTTTTCTTTAACCGTATTGCGGTCACGCTCTTCTAATAAATCGAGCATTTTTTCATTTTTGAAAAAGGCGCGAACCGTGGCAGCCGCAAGACCCTGAGCGCGTTCAGCCGGTGTCTTAGCCCATTTTTCAACGTCTTCTTTGACTTCCTTAATATCAAACCAATCAGGAAACATTTCAGAGTTGTCCTCCATGAACTTGTCGAATTCAAGGTTGAACTTGATAGCGTCAGTTAAGTCCGCCTCTGTGTTCTCTTCTTCATTCTGCTTTTCTAGGCGTTGCTGAAGTTTTGCAAGAATGTCATCATCTTCGTTCCCAGCCGTTGGCTTGCCACCTAACAGTTCAAGCAGTTTATTGACATCAGGCGTAGCATTAGGCTGCTGCTGTTGACCTCCGGTCAATAATTGCAAAAGCAACTCTGATGCATCATCTTTAGGCTGTTGTGACTTACCACCAGCCAATAACTGCAATAATTGCGCATTCGCGTCATTTGGTTGCTGACCACCGCTCAAGAGCTGTAACAGTTTCGGATTAATCGCATTTTGCTGCTGACCAGTAGCACCACTTAATAACGCAATTAATTGCTGCGTTGGATCCTGTTGTTGATTACCACTCAAAAGCGCGATTAGTGGGTTTTGTTGTTCGTTGCTAAATTGGTTTTGATTACCGCCAGCCAATAGTAGTGCAAGTAATTGATGTAAATTCATGCTGCTTTACCTCGATTGATTTTATTAACAATTTGCTGAGCGTGAGATTGCCCAGATGTAATCTTCATTCCGCACTGACAGTTGTACTCAGCCCCAAGCCCTAATTTTTCAGCCTGTTTAATGGTCATGCGTTTACCGTAGTGCAGAGCGTGCGTGGCGCGTTCCTCTTCTGCTGAAGATGGTTGCCACTCAATGATGATTTCGTCGGCGTGTTCTGAGCTTGAGAGGGTTTGAACAATCTCGCTGCTGAGCGTGCCAGTCATTGTGTTTTTGATGTTTGCTGCGAAATCCAAGTTTGATTTGTTTTTGGATTTTTCCAGCCTTTTGATCGTCATGTAGGCGTTGGACTTGGCGTCCATGAGAATTGAATATTTATTGATGAGTTTTAGCTGTTCACGCTGCATTCCTCCATGCTCGTTGTAAATACGCTCAAAATTGATCCCAAACCAATCAAGTAGGTTTTCAGCCATTGTGTAGGGATACAGATACATGCTGCCCCCTTACTAATTTTTGCTAATTCCTAGCTCGGCAATGGGTAGAACGGTTTCAACCATTTTTCGCTTTTCGTCGTCAGTGAAAAGCGAGCTCATTTCGATTGAATTTAAGAAGTTGGATATTTCTGGCAACTGTTCAATGTCGGGCTTAATCATAAAGTCGGCGCCAAAGACCGATTCAAATACGCCCCTTAGTACCTCGTTAAAATCACGTACTGAAGCCAAGCGGTTTTGCTTGCGGTCACCGTCACCCGTTGAATTAAGGGAACCGACCAACTGACCGTTAATAAATGACATTGGACGGCCTGTTGCGTTACAGATTAGAGAGTAAGCGTACTCAAGCTGCTCCTTGACGGGCTTAACATCGACCTTTGGCATTTCTAAAGCCGATTGAGCATCAATGTACGCCACACTGCTTTTCTTGAGCGCATCGTTGATTTTATTGATTTGCGTTTCGACAGCCGTTAGCACCTCTTTGTCTGAAATGAGCTCACTTAAATCACTAATCTTCAGAAGTACAGCCCCGCCAACACGTATTAGCTTTGCTGCGCCAACGATGGCATCAAACACCATTCCGAAATAGGCCTCTAACAATTCTGTCCGATGGAATTCTTCAAAATCCAACTCAACAAAATCGAGCTTATTTACTTTTTTAGCGAAAACGGTATACGTGCGCTCTTCGAAATAGAAAGCGTGCTCACGACCGTGGATTGGCCGCTTACGAAGCACAATCTTACTCTCCTCCGACAAGGCCTCAATGACGTAATACATCAAACCACGCTGTAGTTTTGGAGAGTGAGAATCGTAAATCGTTTTTGAAAAATCCGAGCTTCCTATCTCATCTGGTATTGCGACAATTTCTAGCGTCACATACATAATGCGCGAATAGAGCTCTCGAATAGCGATTTCAATATATCGCTCTCTTGCCAATGAGAACGGGTCAAATTCAGTAATAACCGGAAGCAATCGTGGGTCTTTGGCGCGAAGGAACTGGTAATATTTTTCAAAATCCTGTTTTTTGTCAGGAGGCGACTCGGAACCACCAGCTTTATCTTCTGGCTCGTCAAATATGCCCATTAGTGTCTACCTCTTATTTTGATCTTGTCTGAAACAATACCGCTTCTTACGGCGCAGTTTGTTGTAGCGTCCGGTGCATCATCGTGCTCAGCGTCTTTATTAAATTTCTTGTGTTGGGTGAGCCATTCTTGATTTGACCAGTTTTCAACAAGTCGCAAACGCATTAAGTTCAAAAACGCTCCGACACGAAATATCCTGTCGTGCTTATTACCTAGCGTTGTACGTGGTATGGCATCAATGCCACGAACGGAGAAATAATCCTGAGGAGCTGTCCCGACTCCGTTGTCCTCGTAATAAAACTCAACAACCGGAAACAAATTGATTTTTTCGGCAATTTGGTCAATCGCTGAGTTCCAAGAATGAGGAAAGCAATATCCCCACGCGAATACGTATCCGCGAGTCTGGGAAACGAAGGATAAAGCCGTAAAGTCGCCGCCTTTGTAGGAAGGGTCCAAAAAGGCAACACACGGCAACAGCTCTTCGTTTTCTTCAGCTGTAACCACCGGCGTTTCTGCAAATGGGTAGCCGGAAATTTTCGGTGAAGGCTCACCAAGCCAAACGTGTGGCCAAGTAACCTCGCCTCTCTCCCTTTTTGCTTGTTCAAGTAATTGGGTGTCTTGATAGCGATTAGGTAAATCGAAAATGTTGATATGCTTAATGACAGCTTGGTCACCAAATGCTCGCACTTTCGTGATTACCGGATCTTCTGCAAAGTTAGGGTTCATTGCGAAGAAGAAACGAGCTTCTGTTAAGTCAACCTCTTCCGCACCAAATGCCAACCTCAACAGGCGCTCATATTCAGACGTAAACGAAACATTGCCTGAACGGTTTACTGTAGGGAAAAGCACATCAAGAGAGTCTTGTGAAGCATCCTGCGCTTCGTCCATGAAGACCATGCGCACTTTATGCTTACCCTTAATTTTGTTTACTTGGCTAAATGCTGTTTTGCCGGCTGTGGAGCGCAAGCCAGTAAATGCAAATTCAACATTCGTTAGTTTGTTGATGATTTTGCTATGGGTAATTTTGAAATATTGTTCAAGACCAGCCTGTTTGATTAAGTCACTAACGACTGAGTGAACGGAATCTTCAATTGAAGTCTGGATTTCACGTAAAACCAAAAAAAGCGAATCGCGGTATTTTTCCTCAAACGATTGTTCAAGCATGTAACAGATAATCGCAAAGGTTTTACCTGAACCACGACCGCCCTTTAAGACTATGTACTTAGCAGCCTCATCGCCAAAAATGTCGCGGTAGATTTTCGGGATACTAAATTTTTGCTTTATTTTACGAAGTGTGTTTTTCGCATACTGACTAATGAGAAAATCAAATTCTCGTTTTTCTTCCTCAGTATTTAATTTTGAAAGTATCTTCTGAATATCTTCAGGAGTGAGATTCAGGACTACATCTAACAGCTTGTCACTCTTGGTCATCGGTTTCATTTAAATCCACCTCAAGAAGTGCTGCGAGTTTTTCTTCTAGTCTGCTTTCTATCTCACCTTCAGGCAGGTCTTCATCAATGACTGGAGGCTTGTAGTTAGAACGATACTTTTCAGGTCGATTTGCTGACATTAAAAAAGTAACGATTCCTGCATGTCGCTTTCTTATAGGAACAGTTTTCTTTTTCCCGTTTTTATCAACAATAATCTTGTAATCAATATCTCCATTTACGGCCATGTCATAAGCGGTGGCCTCTAACTCGTCATAACGTTCTTCCATGATTTCGTTAAAACGCTTAGCAAATACTGGATCTGAGTTTTTGTAGTCATAAACGCTAGAACGAGAATATCCGGCTATTTTAGCCGCGTTTGATACGGTCATAATAAGACCGCCATTTTCTAAAGTTTCAAAAAACTTATTGTCTCGCGCTCGCGTTCTTTTTGTCTTGCGAGACATTTATACCTCCCGTTTTGGTAAAGCCTGTAAGTCTGTCGTGTCTGAAATGCCCGAATTAGAAATTAAAAAAACCGCTGCCGCTCCCATGATGTGGGAGTAGCAAAACGGCTTTTCTAAAATCGTGATTTCCGAAAAGTGCACTTTTGATGCTTTTCGTTTGGGCTTGATATTCGTTTTGAACTAAAAGCGCATAGAAATAAACAATTAGATACTACTTTCTATAAGCTTTTGGGGAGTTATTGAGTACGCACAAGTACTCCTCAAAAACCGCTATTTCCCTGCTTTTGGATCAACTTCAATTTTGCACTCTTTCTTTAGAATGATGTTTCCAGATGACCCTTTCTCTCCACATGAAGCCATTCCATTACGACTGTTTTGTTCTACGTGGTAACTAGTACACCCACCAGCTAACAAAACACTTAACATTAATAACGCTCTCATTTCTCTTCACTGTCTCCCGAGCACATACTGACAGCTCGCAAACCACTATCGTCAATTTTTACCGTGTTCTTGCACTGCGAGCCACTTACTGCCCCGTTCTCGACATAGGCTACCGATGTGCAACCATTGATGAGTAGTACAAACACAACCACTGCTAAAGTTTTCATGCTTCGCCCCAATAAAATACTGCTTCAATTTTCTTCCATGTGTTTTTTCCGACAATTCCATCATTGGAAAGGCCGTACTTGTCTTGAAACGCTTTAACGCTTGCTTCGGTACCATTACCGAAAATGCCGTCAGCATTTAAGCCAAGGTTTAGTTGTAGCTCTCGCACATCCACGCCGCGAGAACCATTTCTTACCGTTGTTCTATCCAGTGAAAATCCAAAAGCGAGTTTTAGGGCACGCTCAAAATCGTGTGCGTATCCGGCAATAGTTTCAGCTCTGTCAGTTCCGTTGATGATTCGACGAGCGTTTACATAATCGGGAGTTTCTTGGTCTAAATAATCTGAATACTTTGAGCCGGTAAACAAGCCGGTGGCCATGCCAATTAAAGTGGCTTGTGCAGAGTAGATTGGAGTAAGAAGTAAGTTAGGGTTATTCACCAAGTCGACACCCTGCTCTAACGTATAAATATTAAATAGCAATCGGCTTAAACGTTCGTAGTTGTATTTCCATGTGACCTGAACATCACCTCGCCCGTAATAGGTTTGCCCTGTTATTGGATCTGGTATCCCATACTCATGGCCAACGCCTTTAGCATACTCCTCGACAGGCTGCATGTTGTATGCGGTTTCGTGATACACAGTAGCTAGTGAGTAGGCTAAGTAACTCAGTGGAATACGCATTCGTTTAGAGCGCAGTAAAAAGTAAGCAAGCATATAGCGCTCACAACCCAATGACTGCTCCTTTGTCATTTCACCCCGAAACAAAACTGCATTTATGCGCGTCGATACCGCTTGGGACGAGAAAAATTTCAACATAAGAACACTCTATTTAGACATAAAAAAACCGCCACAATGGGCGGTTATAAAATAATTTAGATGTTGCAACAGTGAGTCGCGAAGTCTCATGCTGTCACAATAGACTGAAAAATTCGTAACGAATACCCTTTTCACATAATTAAAAGGAACTCATCGCGACCGACTAATTAAAGAACTATTGTGTAAGGTCTTCAATTGGTGCGTTTGGTGCGTTGGTTTTTACCGATTCAATACCGTTATCTCGAGACGCTGCGCTTTCATAAGATTGGCTTGTACCTATCACTTGATGGTTACCAGCTTTTAGGTTGAACATGTATTTCCCAGCTACAGTTTGTTTCCTTTCATATTTTGAATCGTCAGGCGCATTCTTTTTCACTGAATCAATGCCATTTTCACAACTTGATTTTGTTGTGTAACCCTCACTAGCTAAGATATTTTGTCCATTTCCTGCTTTTAAACGAAAGCGATATTCTCCCGCTGTATCTTTATAAAGTTCAAATTTTCCAGACATAGAAGCCCCACAATATTATTGACAAATCAACCATTAAAGACATAGACGTATGCACATCCGACCATATAAAACATAATCAATTTTTCAAAACTTTCAATTATGTTGAATGAGTAATGTGCTCTCGCTTCTTTAGGTGTGCTCTCAAAGAACTTAATGCACTCACAGGTAGCCGCCATCTATAGAGTTATAAACAACCAAGGACATTTTTGAGAGCTAATTTCAATATCAATTAATTCGCGTTGAAGCTATCTGTAGTTGTGCATATGGTAAGCGCACAATCGTAAATGGAGATTATGTTGTGCAACCTAGAGGCAAACCACTTTCTGTACCACTACGTCCCAAAAATCCAACGGCACTTGAACTAGCCGTACACCGATATGAGGTTTCGGCTATTAAACTTTATAATCAAAGTTTGGATGAGAGCGACCCTAAATCTTTAAAAGCTTCTCAAGAAGATTTGAAACACCTCAAAACCTTGAGACGTAGCTTAAGCGCACAGGTATCATTACAAAAACAACTTACAGAATATCAAGAGCGAAGCGCAGCTACTTCGCCAGACGATTTAATGGATGAACCTCATCACCCTACCCGTATTTTGGCAAGAAACCTAACCAGTATCGGTGAAATCAAGCCAACTAAACGACATGATCCTCACCATATTATTATGGGAGCTGGGCAATTCCGAAAAATGGAAATGATGCTTGCAAGACTCAACCTTCATACGTTTGGTCTTGGAATCAATGACCCATCTAATGGTGTTTGGTTACCTCGAAATGTGAAAGACAAAGGACATTGGAGTTCTCCAGATGCTGAAGCACATAAAAAAGTTCATCGCTATAACTATGAAACATGGATAGTTACAAATTTAAGCAGTGACTCTCTTAAAAAAGATGTGTTCATTAACCGTCTTCGTAATATCAAAATTAAACTGAAAACTTCTACTTACCCCGAAGGTATGATTTCTAGCAAAAACCCGAACTGGAATGGTGAATAATGAACGTCTACCAATTGAAAGAGATGCCGCATGATTACAAGGCTTTGCAATTAGGTCCAACGGAACTCTTCGGTGCCATAGGCAAACAACATCTAATGACCATACACCGCCAGCGCTCTCAGAACACGTCATTACTAGATATTTGGAAAAATGTATCCGCCTCATTCGATGACGTTTTAGGAACTAACGCTGACATCCCTGATGTGTCGCTGTGGTCTATGACATACCTAGTACTGTCCCGTCGTGCTTACGAAATATTAAAACCCACCTTAGAAAATGAAGGTGAGTTTCTATTGGTAACTGTCGGAGAGGAACAAGTTTATGTATTTAACTGCCTCTCCTTTGGCCAAGAAGACGAATCTGTTTGCGTGAAGAAATATCTTGATGGCATCGAAGATGGTTACGAAACACTTTATTTCGAAGAATCTGATATCAAGAAGCGATATCTATTTAAATCACGACTTGAAGGTTGTCAAAGACTGTATGCCACTGAATCTTTTAAACGCTTATGTGACCACTATGACTTGCGTGGACTCCGATTTGAAGAAGAGCTGCTGAGCGTGTTTTAGAAGTAATAATGTAAATAATTTTTGAAATGGCCTGAGCAAAATCCATATGTGAAAATTGTAGGGAGATGACTATGAATTGGAGTGAAAAGGATTTTTGGAATGAGAACTACTTTAATGATATCACTAGCAGCTTAGAGTCCGGGTCGTTTATAAATTTTGAAATTGACTATCATCCAATATTTCAAGTTGGAGTATGGGTTGTAGAAAGAGTCGATTTGGTAATTCGAGAGGTCGGTGACTTTGAAGAATATGTTCCTTTAACACGAGCTGCCATTCTTGCCTTGGAAGCCGCATTTAAAACCTATCCGGAGTTTGTGTCATACCACATACAGCATTCTATTGGGGCTCTAACATACGCTGGAATTCTTGACGCTAACAATAATGATGTGCGAGAGTTTTGGCGTTATGTATATAAATTTTCTGATAGTAAATCCTGGGTAAATAGACTTGCGATTCATACGTTGTCGGACGATGATTTTTACGAAAAAGTCAGAGAAGTATACCTTTACTCAGAGCAAGGGTTAAATGACTACGAAATATTCAAACGCATCGAACAAGATTCTTTTTTGTTGGAGCGGACGATTACCAGTGCAGATTCATTAGTTGAGTTAGGTATCATTTCAGATAGCCCATGTGCCTAGTAATACGTTTGAGAGGCCTTAACAACTCTCAATATTTTTACGTTGCTTTGGTTTTTAAGGTGCTTTGCAACGACTCTGGTATTACCAGCCAATCCTCTTAAAAAGAATTTCTAAGATGTGCTTTTTTCAGTGCCACAACTAAAGAATAACCAATAGTTAAGAAAGGAAAGAGCAGAAACCTTAAGGAAGGTTAATAGGCCGTAATTTCTACATCACAACATCAGGAAAATAACGCCTAGAGCTAGCTTTGGTGAATAATCAGGCAAAATATAGGCAACATTATATTTCGGTAAATCTGATATCTAGATGCCATATCTATTAAAATCATGACTTACCCCATCAAAGACCACAATCAATCCAGTTGTGATTAAATTCTATACTTAAGTAAGAAGATTTTTGAACGTTTCTTAATCTAAATGGTTAATTCTATCAATAAGAATATCTTGTTGGACTAGCATTAATAGAAAGAAATTATTCTCAGCGCGTTGTATTTATCCACAATATCTATAAATAAAACCCAACCATCAATTGACTTTATAAAACTTAATAAGCTAACATCCATGCCCCGTTTTTAAACAAATACTAAAAATGATTAAATTCAAAACAATAACTCTGTTTTTAATGTTATTTATGTCAATTGGCTCGGCTTTTTCTCAGACCAAAAATGAAAATTATAAAGGTAACTATTTTCAAGTTGTAGGACCTATGCCATTAGTGGTTGATG
>NZ_MQVK01000013.1:0-100546 GCF_002002385.1 Vibrio sp. SALL6 | reverse complement strand
TGTCATTTTCCCTTCCAAGAGAAGTCATACCAATCTGGAAAATTAACTGGTCAGGTCTATCCATCTTCTCGAGCATATTTGGGTGACTCTTGTGGAGCAATCCAAAACCGATTCTATGCATCGCAGACTTTGGAGATGATGTCGTGGTAATCAGTAAAAGATTGGTTGGCTAAATAGCGTTACCGCAACCAACGCCATACTTGTCCGATAGGGTTTAGCTCTGGAGAATAGGGCGAAAGTTTGATTACACTGACATTTAAAGTCATTGGCAATTTCTTCTGTATGCCATCCCGATCCATCCATAATAACGACGGCGTGACGTCCTTCCTACGTGACTGCCGTGCTCCATCATGACGTCTTTATGAATCCAAGGACAATGATAGCCTCACCAATTCCTCTTCTGCGACAGACTGAACCGAACAGATAAGCATACTCAAATTGTTGTTTCTCGGCTCTTGGGCGAGCTGATTTTTCAGTCCATAAGTGTGTTGTCGTGTTTTGAGCGGGAAGTTATCCATGAAAAGCCCATGTGGTTGGGCAGGTAATAGATAGAGTCAGGGTGGTAGTGCTCGCCAAATTCTTTCACGATATAAGCGAGGATGTCGGAACCAGTCAGTTCTCCGTCTTGTGTATCATTGGCTTTATCTTTTATATTGACTCAATTGTTCTCTTTGCTCGGAAGTTAAGAATGGTGGTTTTCCTGTTCTTGGCTTTTCTTGCCGTCCTTCCAGCCTTTCTTCAAGAAAGGTTTGGACCAACTTATTGACACTGGTTCGGCTTATCTTGAGAAACTTGGGCGATTTGTGTGCGTGAGTACCCATCTTTGAAATGAGCAAGGGCTAGCAGTCTCATTTTCATATGAATGGCCTCAATTAGTTCATATTTTTACTTAGATTGGTATTAGGCTCGGGCTTCGCTCTGAGGAGAGTAGAACGGCGAGGTTTCTAGATAATATTGTTGGTGAAGTCTTCGAATTTTAGAGCATAAAAAAGCAGCCCTAAGGCTGCTTTTTAAATATGGGGAGAATGGAATTAGGCTTCAGTTTGTTCTCTTTGTTCTGCTAAAGAGCTTTGAGCTAGCTTTTCATCTTCCATCTTTTTTTCTTCAGCTTTCGCCTTTTCAATCATTGGTGTAATGGTTGAACCTTGAATCAGGATAGAGAACACCACAACCGAATAGGTCATTACAAGGATGATCTCTTTTACATCGATCAGCTTGTCTTGAACCACCCAAATTCCTGATGGAATTGAAAGTGCCATTGCTAGCGCTAGGCCGCCACGTAGGCCACCCCAAGTCAAAATTTTTACTGACCATGGGTTGTATTTTCTGTAACGTTTAAAGCCTATGTATGAGATAAAGACGCTGAGATAGCGAGAGGCTAGCACCAGAGGGACTGCAATTGCCATCATGATCCAGTCTTCTTCATGGAACTTAAATAACAGCATCGACATACCAATTAATAGGAATAGCACGCCGTTTAGGAACTCATCTACTAACTCCCAGAAGTGGTCTAGGTGGTCTTCACTCTCTTTAGAGAAGCCAATAAAGCGAGTCCAGTTACCGATCATAATTCCCGACACTACCATCGCAAGTGGGCCTGAAACATGAATGTACTCAGCAAATGCGTAACCCGCTGTAGGAACACCGATGGTAAGTAGTAGCTCCATTGAGTGATCGTCAGTAGCACTGATTAGGTAGTGGAATACTAAGCCCAATAGAAAGCCATAGACGATTCCGCCAATCGCTTCTTGGATGAAGAGTAGAGTGACGCTACCGACTGTTGGTGCTTCTGAGCCAAATGCAATGGTGAAAAGCGTGACGAAAATAACCAAGCCGAAGCCATCATTGAATAGTGACTCCCCTTCGATCTGTGTCGAGATACGTTTAGGTGCATCTAACTTTTTAACGATAGCTAGAACGGCAATCGGGTCGGTAGGCGAGATTAATGCGCCAAATAGCAAGCAGTAAACCAAATCAAACTGTATGCCGATCAACATACAAAGGCCATAAAGAACAAAGCCGATGAAGAAGGTTGAGAACAGGGTTGCTCCAAGAGCCAATACCGTAATTTCCCACTTTTGATCTTTTAAGTTGGGTAGCTTGATGCCCAAGCCGCCAGCAAAAAGCAAAAATCCAAGGATGCCTTTCAACAAAAAGTCTTCAAAGTTGATCCTTGTTACCGTCTCGGTTGCAATCTCCGTAAGGTGAAACCAGTTGTTTTGACCGGCGATCAAAATAAGTAGAGAAAGAACCATTGAACCAGCTGTAATGGCGATGGTGGTTTGCATCTTTCCTATCTTGCTGTTTACAAAAGCAATTAGCATTGCAGCTGCGGATAGAAAACATAAAGTATGATAGACCGACATAGAGCTCTCTATTTGTAACATTTTATGAATGGAATTCTCGGCTGATGCTGTCTAAATAGCAAACATTTTTTCGGGTTTATTTTGCAAGTTAAGAAGGAGATAAAATAATCATTAAATCTCCATTTAGACGTCTAGACTCCTGAAGTTTGTGTGATAGGATGGAATCATAACTAAAGGAATGAGGCTGTACTGTGGGAAGCAAAGTAAGACAACAGATTGAAGCTCAATTGAAGCAACGTATCTTATTGATTGATGGTGGTATGGGCACCATGATCCAAGGGTACAAACTTGAAGAGCAAGATTACCGAGGAGAGCGCTTTGCCAATTGGCACTGTGATCTAAAAGGCAACAACGACTTGTTGGTGCTAAGCCAGCCTCAACTAATTAAGGAAATCCATAGCGCTTACCTTGAAGCCGGCGCAGATATTCTAGAAACCAATACCTTTAACGCGACCACCATTGCGATGGCTGATTATGAGATGGAAAGCTTGAGTGAAGAGATTAACTTCGCCGCGGCAAAACTGGCTCGTGAAGTTGCCGATGAGTGGACGGCGAAAACGCCTGACAAACCTCGTTACGTTGCAGGTGTACTTGGTCCAACCAACCGAACGTGCTCTATCTCCCCTGATGTGAATGATCCCGGCTACCGCAATGTTTCTTTCGATGAGCTGGTTGAAGCGTATTCCGAGTCAACTCGAGCGTTAATCAGAGGTGGCGCTGATCTTATTTTGATCGAAACTATTTTCGATACATTGAATGCTAAGGCATGTGCCTTTGCTGTCGATTCTGTATTTGAAGAGCTTGGTGTTGCACTGCCTGTCATGATTTCCGGTACGATTACCGACGCTTCGGGGCGCACGTTATCAGGGCAAACCACGGAAGCATTTTACAACTCTCTACGTCATGTAAGGCCGTTATCTTTCGGTCTTAACTGTGCATTGGGGCCAGATGAACTGCGCCCATACGTGGAAGAGCTTTCTCGTATTTCTGAATCATTTGTTTCCGCACACCCTAACGCAGGTTTGCCGAATGCTTTTGGAGAATATGACCTTTCTCCAGAAGATATGGCAGAGCATGTAAAAGAGTGGGCTAGCAGCGGCTTTTTAAATCTGATTGGTGGCTGTTGTGGTACAACGCCGGAGCATATTCGCCAAATGGCGCAGGCCGTTGAAGGTGTTACACCTCGCGCTTTGCCAAATTTGCCTGTTGCTTGTCGTCTCTCCGGATTAGAGCCATTAACGATTGAGAAAGAGACTTTATTCATCAATGTCGGTGAGCGAACTAACGTCACAGGTTCTGCTCGCTTTAAACGTTTGATCAAAGAAGAACAGTATGACGAAGCATTAGAAGTCGCGCGTCAGCAAGTTGAAAATGGTGCCCAAATCATCGACATCAACATGGATGAGGGGATGTTAGACGCGCAGGCTTGTATGGTGCGTTTTCTAAACCTATGTGCCTCAGAACCAGAAATCTCCAAAGTGCCAATCATGGTCGACTCTTCCAAATGGGAAGTGATTGAAGCGGGTCTGAAATGCATTCAAGGTAAAGGTATTGTGAACTCTATCTCTTTGAAGGAAGGCAAAGAGAAATTTGTTGAGCAAGCTAAATTGATCCGTCGTTATGGCGCAGCTGTGATCGTCATGGCATTCGATGAAGTTGGTCAGGCAGAAACGCGCGCGCGCAAGCTAGAAATCTGTACAAATGCTTATCGTATTTTGGTAGACGAAGTTGGCTTCCCGCCAGAAGACATTATTTTTGACCCGAACATTTTTGCCGTCGCAACGGGTATTGATGAGCACAACAACTATGCTGTTGATTTCATTGAAGCGGTAGCGGACATCAAGCGCGATTTGCCACACGCGATGATTTCCGGAGGCGTGTCGAATGTTTCTTTCTCTTTCCGTGGCAATAACTACGTTCGTGAAGCTATCCATGCTGTATTCCTCTATCACTGTTTTAAAAATGGTATGGATATGGGGATCGTGAACGCGGGGCAGCTTGAAATTTATGACAACGTTCCGGAAAAACTACGAGAAGCGGTAGAAGACGTTGTGCTTAACCGTCGAGATGACGCTACAGAAAGATTGTTGGATATCGCGGCTGAGTACGCAGATAAAGGCGTTGGCAAAGAAGAAGATGCCTCTGCGCTTGAGTGGCGAACTTGGCCTGTCGCAAAACGTTTAGAGCATGCGTTAGTTAAAGGGATCACAGAGTTCATTGTCGCAGACACTGAAGAAGCACGTGTGAATGCGGCAAAACCACTTGAAGTGATTGAAGGCCCTTTGATGGATGGCATGAACGTGGTGGGTGACCTATTTGGTGAGGGTAAGATGTTCTTACCTCAAGTAGTGAAATCTGCACGTGTAATGAAGCAAGCTGTCGCACATTTAGAGCCTTTTATTAACGCCGAAAAACAATCCGGTAGCAGTAACGGAAAAATTTTGTTGGCGACGGTGAAGGGTGACGTGCACGACATCGGCAAAAACATTGTGGGCGTTGTACTGCAGTGTAATAACTACGAGATCATCGATCTTGGCGTGATGGTACCGTGCGAAAAGATCTTAAAAGTCGCGCTAGAAGAGAACGTTGATATTATCGGTTTGTCAGGGTTGATTACCCCATCTCTGGATGAAATGGTTCATGTTGCTAAAGAGATGGAACGTCTCAATTTTGATCTTCCGCTTCTGATTGGTGGAGCTACCACATCCAAAGCGCACACCGCCGTTAAGATTGAGCAGAACTACAAAAATCCGGTGGTTTACGTAAACAATGCGTCGCGCGCAGTAGGGGTTTGTTCGTCATTACTCTCCGATGAACGTCGACCTGCCTTTATAGAAAAACTGGATGCGGATTATGAGCGTGTTCGTGACCAACACAATCGTAAGAAGCCGCGTACTAAGCCTGTCACGTTAGAACAAGCGCGTGCAAACAAAGTCGCGATAGATTGGGATGCATACATGCCACCAGTTCCTGCAAAACCAGGCCTCCATATTTTTGATGATTTTGATGTCGCAACCTTACGCAAGTATATCGACTGGACGCCGTTTTTTATGACGTGGTCGCTGGTAGGAAAATACCCGACAATCTTCAAACATGAAGAAGTGGGTGAGGAGGCTCAGCGTCTATTCCATGATGCCAATGAGCTGCTTGATCGAGTTGAGCGTGAAGGATTGCTTAAGGCTCGCGGGATATGTGGCCTATTCCCAGCGGCAAGTGTGGGTGATGATATTGAAGTGTACACCGATGAGTCGCGTACCGAGGTTGCTAAAGTATTGCGCAATCTTCGTCAGCAAACAGAAAAGCCTAAAGGCTTTAACTACTGCTTGTCGGATTACATCGCGCCAAAAGAATCTGGCAAACAGGATTGGGTTGGTGCGTTTGCAGTAACTGGCGGTATCGGTGAGCGTGAGTTGGCCGATGAGTACAAAGCGCAAGGCGATGACTACAACGCAATCATGATTCAAGCTGTGGCAGATCGTTTAGCCGAAGCTTTTGCTGAATACTTGCATGAGCGTGTCAGGAAAGAAATTTGGGGCTATGCAGCAGATGAAAATCTATCGAATGATGAGCTCATCCGTGAAAAGTACCAAGGGATTCGTCCTGCACCGGGTTACCCAGCTTGTCCTGAGCATACAGAGAAAGGCCCGCTTTGGGAGTTATTGAATGTTGAAGAGAACATCGGTATGTCACTAACAACGAGCTATGCAATGTATCCGGGGGCATCAGTGTCCGGTTGGTACTTCTCACATCCAGACTCTCGCTATTTTGCGATCGCTCAGATCCAAGACGATCAGTTAGAGAGTTATGCTGATCGTAAAGGTTGGGATAGGATCGAAGCTGAAAAATGGTTGGGGCCAAACATTAACGGCTAAATCAAGTGAACAAGCAATAAAAAGGGCTGCCAATGTGCAGCCCTTTAATTTGTCGTTGTTCCCTCAAAAACCACGTTATGCTTTTTGAACCACGGTAGTGGTCACTTGAGGAACAAACCAATGTTATTGTTCGAAGAGCTCTGTATGCAGCTTCTGAATGGCTTGCTTCGCCACCGACTCATTCACAAGGAAGCACAGGTTATGAGGGCTTGCTCCATAACAGATCATGCGTAAGTTCAAATCTTCTAGCGTACCAAACACTTGCTTAGCATAGCCTTTACGTTCACTCATCTTGTTACCAATCAAGGCTACCAAACAAAGGTCATGTTCTACTTCGACCTTACACAACTCTTCCAACTCTTCACGTGCTGCTTGAGGAAGTTGTGGTGCGCCGCCTGAGGTATCAGTTTGATCTAGCGTGAGTGACACACTGATTTCTGATGTGGTGATAAGGTCTACCGAAATTTTGTGCTTGGCTAAAATCTCAAATACTTTTGCTAAGAAGCCGTACGCATGGAACATGTTCGCACTACGTAGAGTGACCATCGTTTGATTACAACGCAGAGCGAGGGCGCGGAACAGTGGTGAGCTTTCGACTTGATGACGAATCCACGTGCCGCCTTTTTCTGGTTCTTTGGATGAGCCAACAAAAACCGGGATATCATGACGCAGAGCAGGGACTAGTGTTGATGGGTGTAATATTTTCGCGCCAAAGTTAGCCATTTCAGAGGCTTCACTAAAACTGATCTCTGGGATTGGTGATGCTTTTGGTGCGATGCGAGGATCGGTCGTGTAAATACCAGGAACATCTGTCCAAATTTCAAGTCCAGATGCTTTCACACCTTCAGCAATCAAGGCTGCACTGTAGTCGCTACCACCACGGCCTAACGTTGTTGTATTGCCTTCTTCGTCAGAGCCAATGAAGCCCTGTGTGATGACGACAGAATCAAGACATAAAGGGATAAGCTTCTCTTGCGCTAGTTGAGTAATAGCTTCGACATTCGGCTCTGCGCGACCAAAGTTGTCGTCGGTTCTTAGCACTTCACGAATATCAAATCGTACTGCATTGATACCACGCTCTCGCATGAGTTGCGCCAAAATGTGTGTCGACATTAACTCACCACATGCCACAAGGTGGTCGGTCAGTTTGGTGTTTGCTTGAATTGAGGCAGCTTCTGCAAGGCTGGTCACGGTATCTAAAATTCCGTACACCTCTGAAGAGGCTTCTGTCGCATCTTCCAATTGAGCCAAAATGGAATCATGGATCTCAGCTAGGTTCTTTAGTAACTCAGCACGGTGTTCCTGATCTTGAACGCCATTGGCCAGTTCTACCAAGATGTTGGTTACCCCAGAGCAAGCGCTGCTAACAACAAGGCGAGTATTTGGATTGTTTTCGATGATGGTGGCACAACGACTCATTGCCTCAAAATTGGCAACACTGGTCCCACCGAATTTAGCTACGTTAAATGCGCTCACTGCGTTTCTCCCACGACTTCCTAAAAAATATACACATCCAATGTTTTGTGAGGAAAGGAACAGAGCAAAAAGAGAGGTAGTTAGATTGTCATTTGAAAATGTACCCTCAGAAGCTCTTCATCAGACGGTGCTGATGACAGTTGATGGGACTCAACCCAAGTCAACCGACAAGCCAAACCCTGCAATTTTGACTTACCTCGGCACTACTCCCCCTGAATGATTGGTATTGGAATTGCGGTTCCACAAATCATCTGCCTGGGCAGTGCTCCTCTTCTACATAAAGCTCAAACATTGAACGGTTTTGACGTCACAATGTCAATCAATATTTCAACCAGAATGATGGTTTTTATTAACGAAATTGTGACAGTGGTTTGACCTCTATACTTAGGGCTAATTGCCGTGTGCAACAAAATACATTAGTGTGAAACCTTTGATGCCTGAATGTATTGCTAATCGAAATAAAAATTGCTCCTGTTTTCTGGTGAACGAATTGTTAAATAATTCAAGTGAGTTTTCTTGCAAAGCATGAAGAGTGACGATGTTTTGATGGCAAATAATTCTAAAAATGACTTCTTTCAGGCTAAATGACTGCAATCAAGGAGCTGACATGCCGATCCAAAGCTTTATTCCCCCTCACCGAATTTTAATGGGCCCTGGTCCTTCCGATGTTTATCCGCAGGTATTGCAAGCCCTTAGCCGTCCAACGGTTGGTCATCTAGACCCTCTGTTTATCGCGATGATGGATGAGCTTAAACAGCTGTTGAAATACGCTTTTCAAACCGAAAATGAGTTCACTATTGCGGTTTCTGCTCCAGGCAGTGCTGGGATGGAGACTTGTTTCGTTAACTTGATCGAGAAAGGTGACAAAGTCATCGTTTGTCGAAACGGTGTCTTTGGCGAGCGCATGCGTGAAAACGTTATTCGTGCTGGTGGTGAAGTGGTGCTAGTCGATGATGAATGGGGTGCGCCTGTTTCAGTAGATAAAGTTGAACAAGCACTACAGCAACATCCTGATACAAAAATTCTGGCTTTTGTACATGCTGAGACATCAACCGGTGCTGTCAGTGATGCACAAACTCTAGGTAAGTTAGCCAAGCAATATAATGTGTTGTCGATTGTGGACGCCGTTACATCGTTAGGCGGCGTACCGTTAAAAGTTGATGAATGGCAGCTTGATGCTGTGTACTCGGGCAGTCAAAAGTGTTTGTCGTGTGTGCCTGGCTTGTCTCCGGTGACGCTGTCTCCGGCTGCTATCGAAAAAATTCAATCGCGCACTACGCCAGTTCAAAGTTGGTTCCTCGATCAAAGCTTAGTGTTGGGGTACTGGAGTGGGGAAGGTAAGCGTAGCTACCATCACACAGCTCCAGTGAATAGCCTATATGCATTGCATGAAGCGCTGCTTGTGTTGCAGAACGAGGGGCTTGAGAACGCGTGGGCTCGCCATCAATTGATGCATGAGAAGTTGAAAGATGGTCTTCAGAAACTGGGTTTTGAATTTGTAGTGGAAGAATCTTACCGTTTACCTCAATTGAACGCGATTTATGTGCCGGAAGGGATCGATGAAGCGAAAGTTCGCGCGCATCTACTTGAAACTTACAACCTTGAAATTGGTGCAGGGCTAGGTGCGTTAGCTGGCAAAGCATGGCGTATTGGATTGATGGGATACGGTGCTCGCGCGGAAAATGTCGCGCTGTGCTTGAAGGCTCTGGAAGAGTCTTTAACTGAGTAAGAGTTGCGCATTAGGGCGTCTCAAGAGCTTGGAACTCTATTACTCATAGACCAACAGGGCCTAAAATCATTGGGCTGAAAACAAAAAAGCGAAGGAAGTCCTTCGCTTTTTTGTTTGTCTATTCCGCATCAGACACGCTAGGCGTTGTCGATTGGGCTTGTGAGGGTGGTTGATAATTTACTTGGCTAAAGTCGATGTTCGGAAATAGGAATTGAGCCTCAGCACGAATTTGTTCTGCTTTACTGCTGTCATCCAGTCCTTGATAAGCCAAGATCAAGTTATTGTAGAACGCAGGGCGTGGCTTATCTTTAATGATCTGCAATGACCAATCAATATAAGGTTGAATCAAACTTGGATCTTGCTTGTACAGACCAATATTCAAAAAGGTACTGTAAACGTCCCAGTCAAATCTGTCTTTCCATACGACCGGGTTACTCACCTGATTCAAAATATCAGGGTTAGTTGGTCGCGTAGTTTCGAATTTCGTCAGAATGTAGTTTGTGTGTAGTGCGCTCACCATATAAAAAGTAAACACGGCTGGAATTACCAAGCTAAAAACGCGCAGCAGACTTTTGGTCACTTGGCTAAACCCAACTTGGCGATAGCGCGAGACACGCTGGTCGACCCAATACAGCAAAATGATGAAAATCAGCCAGTGCACGAGAGAGTGATAAAACGGATATTCCAACTGAGAGTGAAGTACGATAGGAATGAATAACGCGAGCAACGCTAGGCGTGTGCCACGTTTGGCTTGATAAATCCGATGTAAAACCAATCCCATTGCGAGGATTATGCCTAATACAGGCAGAAGCCCACCTTCTACGCCCCAGTACAACATTTCATTGTGTGGATGATCCATCGATGGCAAGCCTGCAGGATAGTTCTCATTCAGCGCATGCTGGCGCGCGGTGTACAGCATGTACTCAGATTCAAACTTACCGTAACCGTAGCCAGTGAACGGTTTCTCGATCACCATATCCAAGGTTTGAGGGAAAGTGTACGCTCGAGGCGATTCCATATTCACTTTCTCTGTCGCCAGTCCACTTCCATCCGGGAATGCAATGCTCATTACAACGAACGAGAGCACCAAGCCCGTAACCAAAGCTGCGATCCAGCGAATAAAGCGGCCTTTGGTTGCAAAGCGATACATATACGGAATCACTAACAACAAACCGATGATGGTCGCTAGCCATCCTGTGCGCGAAGCTAATGCGACAATCAGCGGCAAGGTAACAACAGGTACGGCATATAAAAGGTAAACGTCGCTTAGCTTACGTGAGTACTTATAGGGTTGACGAGCTAGAAGGTAACTGGCAATGACTAATCCAGTAGCGAGAAAGCTAGCCATCACATTCGGTTGCTGAAAGATCCCGTACGGACGGTTAGCAATCGTGTCGTAGCCGAAAGGATTCCCTGGTTTTAGAAAAAGATATTGTGTCAGACCAAATAGAGCTTCAATCACGACAGCCAGTACGATGAACCAAAGTAACCGTTGGCGATGCTTATTACTGAAATGAAATTGCTGTAAGACAACAAAAAACAGGAAACCACTCCACAGGCCGATAAGTTTGTTCGCTGCCAGAGTGCTGTCCGCATTGGGGTAGAATACTGGCAACGTCATGATGATCGCGCTGATCAGTAACCCGATGGTTAGCTTTGAATAGCGTAAAATGCGGTTACTCGCGAGCTGATAGCAACCGATACCTAACGCAAAGCTAAATGCAATCCACGTTGTTGTGTTGAAGGATAAGGCTAACCCTGACCCACCTGGATTGGGCATAAAAAAGTGCATGGCCAGTAAAAACAGAACGGCCAAGGCGATGAGAAACTTGCGATTGAGAGGAACTTGTACTTTTTCAGGAGAAAGTTTGGTTCCACTTACATGTATAGTAGCCATATATATTGCGTTGTTTTGAATGAAAAAAGACCAGCGTTGGCTGGTCTTTGTACTTTACCCGTTTTTTCTATTTCAACATAGGCTTAAGGAATCGAGCTGTGTGCGAACCTTCGATCTGAGACACATCTTCTGGTGTTCCCTGGGCAATGATCTCTCCGCCGCCTTGTCCGCCTTCTGGTCCTAAGTCGATGATCCAGTCTGCTGTTTTGATGACGTCCAAGTTATGCTCGATAACCACAACGGTATTCCCGTGATCGCGCAGGCGATGAAGTACGGTCAATAGCTGCTGAATATCATGGAAGTGCAGACCAGTTGTTGGCTCATCCAGAATGTACAAGGTTTTACCCGTATCACGCTTGGATAGCTCTCTTGCCAATTTCACTCGCTGCGCTTCGCCGCCTGATAATGTGGTTGCCGCTTGACCTAAACGAATGTAAGACAGACCAACGTCCATTAGAGTTTGCAGCTTGCGGGCAATCGCAGGAACAGGATCGAAGAAGGTGCGAGCATCCTCGACGGTCATTTCCAGTACTTCATCGATGGTTTTGCCTTTGTAGCGTACTTCCAGTGTTTCGCGGTTATAGCGCTTCCCTTTACACACATCACATGGCACGTACACGTCTGGTAAGAAGTGCATCTCGACTTTGATAACACCATCCCCCTGACAAGCTTCACAGCGACCACCACGAACGTTAAAACTAAAGCGGCCAGGTTTGTAACCACGTGAACGTGATTCTTGCGTACCAGCAAACAGCTCGCGAATAGGGGTAAAGATTCCCGTGTACGTCGCTGGGTTCGAGCGCGGTGTTCGGCCAATTGGGCTTTGATCGATGTCGATAACCTTATCGAAATGTTCTAGACCTTTAATCGACTTATAAGGCGATGGGTGTGCAGTAGTAGCGCCATTGAGCTGGGTGTGTGCAATTTTGAAGAACGTATCGTTGATCAAGGTTGATTTACCGGAACCTGACACGCCAGTAATACAGCTAAACAATCCGACAGGAATAGACAAGTCGACGTTCTTCAGGTTGTTACCTGTTGCGCCTAGTAGCTCGACGGTTTTCTTGGGATCGCGAGGGGTACGCTCTTTAGGGACTACTATCTCTTTTGCGCCACTTAGATACTGACCTGTGAGAGAGTTCGGGTTGGCGATGATCTCATCCATCGTTCCTTCGGCAACCACATTACCGCCGTGTACCCCCGCTCCTGGGCCAATATCAATCACGTGATCGGCACAGCGAATGGCATCTTCATCGTGTTCTACCACGAGTACGGTATTACCTAAATCGCGCAAATGAGTCAGTGTTTTTAGGAGTCGTTCGTTATCACGCTGGTGGAGGCCAATCGACGGTTCATCTAATACGTACATGACACCAACAAGACCTGCACCAATTTGGCTCGCTAAGCGAATGCGTTGTGCTTCGCCACCGGATAGCGTCTCTGCACTCCGGGATAAATTAAGGTAGTTCAAGCCCACATTTACAAGGAACTGTAGACGATCATTGATCTCCTTCATGACCTTTTCTGCAATTTGCGCACGTTGACCTTCTAGCTTGAGTGTTTGGAAGAAGGTAAGGGCATCTGCAATACTGAGCTCAACGATCTCAGGTAAGGTAGTATCGGCAATAAATACATTACGTGCTTCAAGGCGTAGACGAGTACCGTCACAGCTTGAGCATGATTTTGTCGAGATGTATTTAGCCAACTCTTCTCGAACCGAGTTGGACTCGGTATCGCGGTAACGACGTTCAAGCGTATTTAAAATCCCTTCGAATGGGTGGCGCTTTACACGAATGTCGCCGCGATCATTGATGTATTTAAACTCGATCTCGGTGCGGCCTGAGCCTTTGAGAATAACGTCTTGCGTTTTCTTTGGCAGAGAGTTGAACGGAGCATGCAAATCAAATCCATAATGATCCGCCAATGAAGTCAGCATTTGGAAGTAATAGTAATTCTTTTGATCCCAACCACGAATGGCACCTTGTGCCAAACTGAGTGAGTCATCTTGAATCACTCGGCTTGGATCAAAATACTGTTGTACACCCAAGCCATCACAAGTTCCACACGCGCCTGCTGGGTTGTTAAATGAGAACAATCTCGGTTCCAGCTCTTGCATGCTGTAGCCACATTGCGGACAAGCGAAGTTCGCTGAAAAGATGATTTCTTCCCCATCGCCATCCATCGGAGCAATCACCGCAATACCACCAGAAAGCTCTAGCGTCGTCTCAAATGACTCTGCTAAACGTTGTTGCAGATCTGGGCGAACTTTGAATCGGTCGACCACGACTTCAATGGTGTGTTTTTTGTGTAGCTCAAGTGTTGGTGGATCTGAAAGATCGCAAGTTTCGCCGTCAATACGCGCTCGAATAAAACCTTGTGCGGCAAGGTTTTCTAGTGTTTTTACATGCTCACCTTTGCGCTCTTTTACGATTGGAGCAAGCAGCATCATTTTACTGCCTTCTGGCAGTTCCAATACTTTATCCACCATCTGGCTGACAGTTTGTGCGGCTAATGGGGCGTGGTGAGTAGGACAGCGTGGTTCACCAACACGAGCGTAAAGCAGACGTAAGTAGTCGTAAACTTCGGTGATGGTACCGACGGTTGAGCGAGGGTTATGAGATGTCGATTTTTGTTCAATAGAAATCGCCGGTGATAAACCTTCGATATGGTCGACATCTGGTTTTTCCATAAGAGACAAAAACTGACGAGCATAAGCAGACAGTGATTCGACATAACGTCGTTGGCCTTCTGCATATAAGGTATCGAATGCGAGAGAGGACTTACCGGAGCCGCTTAACCCAGTAATTACTGTCAGTTTATCGCGAGGAATAGTCAGATTGATGTCTTTGAGGTTATGGGTTCGGGCACCGCGAACTTCTATTTTATCCATCATTTTTGCTCTATGTATAACCAAGTTGGGCAAGTATTACATAGTGTGAGAAATGTGCAAAGGAATACTGGACAAAAAAACAGTAAACAAAAAGCCCGGTATAAAACCGGGCTTTAGAGTCTAGGCTGATGAAAGGTTTACACTTCTTTCTTTGTCGCGTGCTTACCTAATTCAGACTTCTTTTCATCTTTTAGGTACAAGTTTTCGAAACAGTAGTTTGTTGCTTCAATGTAGCCTTCTACGCTACCACAATCAAAGCGCTTACCTTTGAATTTATATGCGAGAACACAACCGGCTTTTGCTTGTTTCAGCAGCGCATCCGTAATTTGGATTTCACCACCTTTACCTGGTTCTGTGTTTTCGATGAGTTCAAAAATATCAGGGGTAAGGATGTAACGACCAATGATCGCAAGATTGCTTGGCGCTGTGCCTGGTTCTGGTTTTTCTACCATGTCATCTACGCGGTAGATGTCATCTTTGATCATTTCACCAGAAATCACGCCGTATTTGTGCGTCTCATCAGCAGGTACTTCTTGTACTGCCACGATAGAACAGCGGAATTGCTTAAACAGCGCAACCATTTGAGCAAGAACGCCTTCTTCCTCGTTCACACACAAGTCATCGGCAAGTACTACAGCGAAAGGTTCATCACCAACCAGTTCACGACCCGTTAGAATCGCGTGACCTAGACCTTTCATTTCACGTTGGCGAATGTAGGTAAAGTTCGCTGATTCAATGATCTCACGAATATCGACAAGTAACTCTTCTTTGTTGGTACCACTAATTTGGTGCTCAAGCTCGTAGTTCTTATCAAAGTGATCCATGATTGAGTGTTTGCCACGGCCTGTCACAATACACATACCGTTCATACCAGCTTGAATTGCCTCTTCAACGCCGTATTCAATCAACGGTTTGTTCACTACTGGCATCATTTCTTTTGGCATTGATTTTGTCGCCGGAAGAAAGCGCGTGCCGTAGCCTGCAGCAGGGAACAGACATTTTTTAATCATTGGGGGAATATCCTTTCTCGTCATTATCAAGAATCTGCGCAACACTTTAACACGAGAGTCGCGCATGAATCATGAATAAAGTAGGAAAAAATGTGAGACGCAGTGCGGAAAAAAGCATGATCAGTCAGGCCGTGCCGCTGTTGAGGAGCTATGTCTAACAATAAACAGGAAACTTACTCTCTCGTTGTGTTCACTATTCGACTCGCTGGGCTCGTAATCTCTGGTTCTATTAGTCGTCTTAATACATGAATGTAAGGTTAAGACATCAAGTTTTGATCGGCCCAAGCAATGGCTTGAACTCGGTTTTTCACTGAGAGCTTTTTAAAGATCTGATACAGGTGCGACTTGATCGTAAATTCGCTAACAAACAGTTCTTCTGCCATCTGGCTATTCGATGCCCCTGCTTGCAGACAACGCAGCACTTGCAGTTCACGAATGGTGAGATCGACGGTTGCTGGCGCGGTGTGAGTATTTATCACATTTCGATAGTAGTGCAGCAGTTGGCTGGTTACGTTGCGTGGTAGCCAGTTTTGCCCGTTGACAATACCTTTCAGTCCTTCGCCGACTTGTTCTAAAGAATCTTCGCTGTAAAACAAGCCTTTTAATTGACCGAAGGCGAGCAGTTCATCCGTAGTGAGGCGCTTTGGAACGTTGAACACGACCGTCTCAAAGTTCTTCCAAACCAATGGCAGGTTTTTAATCGATTGAACGAGTGATTTATGTTCACTGAAGTCAATGAGTAGAATTTTATTTCGATGTTCGGGTTTCGCTTCCATTAGGGCATCGGTTGAGATTACAGGAATGCTCATATCGATGTACTTTTCTAATGATGCGACTTTTTGCGCAGCATTGTCTTCCATACTAATCAGAAATAGCTTTCTTGCGTAAGCCGACTTTCTCACGTGTTCAAATCTCCCAAGGTTCTGTAGAGGCCGTAAGTTGGCATTAAAGTATGGGGAGAGCTATAGCTTTGGTGAATAAATGCGTTGAGATTCAAAGGTTCACGAATGAAGTCTGCAACGCGAATCAAAAATGCTACATATGAAAGTTGAACTGAGATTTTGGTTCTAGCGTAGGGCGTGATCGAACACAATGGCATTGGGCTTTAACCAAAACATCAAAGCGTGTATTCTATTGCGCTAAAATTAATATACAGATCCAGAGTGAAACGGAGCACATCATGGCCAGCCGTGGAATTAACAAAGTTATTTTGGTGGGGAATCTAGGTAACGACCCTGAAATTCGTTACATGCCTAATGGCGGTGCGGTAGCAAACATCACGATTGCTACTTCTGAGTCATGGCGTGACAAAGCGACTGGCGAACAGCGCGAAAAAACAGAATGGCACCGTGTTGTGTTGTTCGGTAAGTTGGCAGAAGTTGCTGGTGAGTACCTGCGTAAAGGTTCACAAGTTTACGTTGAAGGCCAACTTCAAACTCGTAAATGGCAAGACCAAAGTGGCCAAGATCGCTACTCAACAGAAGTTGTGGTTCAAGGTTTCAATGGTGTAATGCAAATGCTTGGTGGCCGTGCTCAAGGTGGCGCTCCTGCAATGGGCGGTCAACAACAGCAGCAAGGCGGTTGGGGTCAACCTCAACAACCGGCTCAGCAGCAATACAATGCACCTCAACAGCAACAACAGGCTCCGCAGCAACCACAGCAGCAATACAACGAGCCACCAATGGATTTTGATGACGATATTCCGTTCTAGATCCCCGCTATGTTTGAATCGAAAAGGCCGCGAATATCGCGGCTTTTTTATTGCCTGAATTCAGCATGTGAGCCCGATCTTTTTAATCACTTCGCACTAACGATAAAGCTTATCAATGAAAGCAATTCTCTATATGCTTCAAACTCTCACAATCAGACTAATCCGATTGTTTGCCGAGCACTTATCAAGTATAAATATTTCAATAAGGTATATGATGAATAGAAAAGGAATTTGGTATTCATGAGGTATACCCCAACTCTTAAGCTAAGCACGCGGCTGGTGGCTTTTGTCACCATGATCGTTATATGCGCAATGTTTATCTTGTTTGTCGGCGGCACCCTCTCTTTCAAACGACTTGGGCAAGAATATCTTACCCACTACTTGGAAGGGATTGTCGAGGTTGTTGATAAAGAGATGGAAGATCCTGATGCAGCTTATTCTATGCAGCGTTGGATGCCCAAAATGTTGCAAGCAAGCAACATCGTTGAAATGACGCTCTCGACAAACAACGCCGTCGTTTATCGGTTCAAAGACACTTCGCATCAAATAGAAGCGTCGGCCTTGTTTGAAACTGAGTACCAGCTGACTCACAATCAAGACTATGTCATCCGTTTTAAAGCCATCCCTCCTTACTTAGGTTACAGCTACTCCATGCAGGCGTTGTGGTCGATCACTCTTGCCGTTATTTTGATCATCTTTTGTTTGATGCGCGGTGTTGCGTGGCTAAAAGAGCAGCTTGCTGGTTCAGAAATGCTGGAAGAGCGAGGAAGAATGATCTTGGCGGGGCGAGTTGAGCAATACGCCAAGGGAGATAAAAAAGAGTGGCCTTACACCGCGAGTGAAGCACTCGATGTGTTGATCGAAGAATTACAGGATGCGCGTCAGGAGCGCAGCCGCTTTGATACCTTTATCCGCACTCAAACTTTTCTCGATAAGCTCACTGGAACAGCCAATCGAGTGCTCTTTGATAGCAAGCTGGAATCGGCTCTTTTAGAGAGTGGCGCACGTGGCGCGGTCTTGCTGATTCGTATTCAAGATTGGAAGCTCGTGGAAGAAGAGCAAGATAAGCAAATCACCGATGAGTTTATTGTTGAAGTCGGCAGCTTGTTATCCAATTTAGTGCAGCGTTACCCAGACGTGGTGTTCTCTCGTTATTACGATGCCGATTTTGCACTGTTCTTACCTCATCAAAGCGCCAAAGATGTTGCCAACTTGGCCTCACAATGTATTCGTCAACTAGAGAAACTTACGCCGCCAGATCCGCTCGACCCCGACAACTGGTGCCATATTGGTATCACAATGTACAAAGAGGGAGAGCGACACAGTCAAATTATTGATGAGGCGGAAACGGCACTCAGAAGTGCGCAGCTACAAAACAACAATAACTGGAGCCGTTTTAAGAAATGGAACCACGATGAAGAAGCGCGCGGAAGTGTGAGATGGCGTACGTTATTTGATACGGCACTTACATCAGAAAATGTGATACTCTACGCACAATCGGTTCACTCAATAAGTGATGCGACGCATAAAAAAGCCTTACACGAAGAGTTAACATGTCGAATTCGGGATCCTGAAAATGGCATTGTTAAAGCGTCCCGGTTTATCTCTGCTATCAGACAAGTGGGCTATGAAGCTCAAATGGATAGAGCTGTACTTCATAAATTCTTAAAAGACTTTAAAGAGAATTTTGACAGCTCTAAAAATTATGCTCTAAATCTAAATGTGACGCCTTTTTCGAGTCGCGAATACTTCAAGTGGTTTCGTGATGAACTCTTACAGTTGTCACGCGAGCAGAGAAAGTGTCTCAATTTTGAGTTTGTGGAAGCACAATTTGTAAGACACTTAGACTTTATGCGCCCAGTCGCTAAAATGCTGGCCGGTTTGGGATGCCATCTCATGGTGGGGCAAGCGGGACGAACCATCGTCAGCACTCACTACCTAAAAGAAGTGGACATTCGTTATCTCAAGCTTCATCGCAGCTTGGTAGCAAAAATCGATCAGCGACATGAGAACCAGCTTTTTGTCCGCAGTATGCTAGGTGCAGCGGCGAACAGCAAAACCAAAATCATAGCAGTGGGAATTGAGAATCAACAAGAGCTAAACACGCTTCTTGAATTAGGTGTGCACGGCGGACAAGGACGCTATTTTTCTGCAGAGCAGCAATATCTTCCTCGCCCACAAACAGCGCAACATTCTCAATCAGAATCCCAAGTTAAATTGGGAAGACGAAATCGCTGGCGGAAAAAATAAAGATAATATTCATGGAATTTAAAGCAGTATTCGACAAGCTGATGCGATCATCTGGTGGTGGTCGCTCTTGCTTTTTGGTTATTCAGCCAGACGCAGTTTATTTATCATCACCAGCTAAAAGTGGCCGTCCGTCTCAGTTTGAAATTTCTGAATCAAATTGGGAACGCGCTGTTGAGCAAGCGTTAAGCGTTGCCGCGAGCGCTTATGATTCTCTGACCGTAGTGCTGTCACACAACTACTATCAGATGTATCAAATCGACAAGCCTGCCATGCCACGCCAAGAGTGGTCGGCGGCGCTGCCGTTTTTACTCAAAGAGCTTATTTCTGAGCGTGCCATCGACATCATCGCTGATGCGGTAGAGCTACCAAACTCAAGTAAAGTGCAAGCTTATGTTTTATCAAGAAAGATGCTTGATAAAATTGTGCTACTGGCTAGTCGTGCTCAATTGCCGTTAGAAGCGATCATTCCGGAAGATGATGTTTGGGGTGATACTGCTGGTGAGCTTGGTAACTTTTTGTTGCTGCAACGTAGCGCGCGTGGGCATTTCCGCATCAGTGCTTTTGTTGAGCACACCATTGCATTCCATCGTTCGATTCGTAGCGTGACACCTCCTCTTACTGGCGTACCGTCAAGCGAGCTACAGATGGACAGTTTGTCTCTGGAGCTGCAACGTTCGATAGATTACCTCTCTGCTCAGCTTCGTCAGGTTCAGTTACACCAATTGAAAGTGTGCTGTGATGAAGAAGATGAGAACGAATTGGTTCAGTCGCTTAACTACCGCTTAAGCACCAAAGTGTCGTCACTACTGCCTGAAGAACATGAACTCTCTGGTCATGTGCTTGCGGATGCGGCGGCGGCGTCTACAAATCGACGCGTCAATCTATATCCTGATCATTTAAAGCCGAAAAAAGATCTCCTTACGCTAAAAAATGTGGCGATTTCTTGGGGCGCGGCTGCGGCAGTGATTCTGTTGTCTTACGGCTACGTGTCTTGGCAAAGTGAAGGTTTGGAAGATGAAATCGCGATTGTGAAAGGCAAGGGCGATATTCTTAAATCTGACTTAGATTACTACCAAGTGAAGCTGCGAAAGCATCAGCCTGATCCAAATAAGTTAGCGGCTAAAGCGCGTCTAGAGCGTGAAGTCAAAGCTAAGCGAGATTCCTTGAAAGCGGTGGGCAAGTACGATGATTCGCAACGCACGGGTTACTCAGGTGTGATGCAATCATTAGCAAAATTGGGCAACCAAGAAATCTCTTTATCCGAAATTCGCATCAACAACAACACCTTGGATTTGAAAGGCTTAGCGAAAGCTCCGAGTTCAGTGCCGAGTTGGGTAAGCCAGTTCAAGAATGAGATCAGTCTTGTTGGGCGAACATTTGACGACGTGAAAATCGGTCGCAATGAGAAAGACATAGTGACGTTTGAGTTGAAAACGCGCGAGGATAAAGAGAAATGAACGAATTCTGGAGCTCATTAGAAGAGCGCTTTGGAGACATGAGCGCGCGCGAGAAAATGCTGGTGGCGCTGTGTGGCTTCGTGACTGTAGTTATGTTGCTGTTTACGTTGGTACTAGAACCTAAGCTCAATCAGATCTCAAACAATGAAAGACAGCTGAGTAACTTAAAGCAGTCAAACCAAAAAACAGAAATTGATATTTTACGTGTTAAGGCTCAATTGAAGAAAGATCCAAACGCGGATATTGATTTGGAAATTTCCAACCTGTTGACGGAAAGTCAGCATCTTTCGATGCAGTTGTCGCAAATTATTGAACACTTGGTAACGCCTTCACAAATGGCGGGCGTATTAGAGAGCGTATTAGAGCAGCAAAGTGGCATTCACTTGGTGTCATTGCAGACTCTGCCATCTGAGCCGATCACAGAAGATAAAGAAGCATCACAATACTCTGGCTACTATGTACACCCAGTACGCATGGAGCTAACTGGTGACTACTTTTCTATCGCCAACTACTTAAACAAGTTAGAGAGCTTACCTGCCAGCTATTTTTGGCGTAGCTTCAGTTACAAAGTAGAAGAATATCCAAAAGCGAAGTTAGTGCTTGAAGTGTACACATTAGGTTCTCGAGAGGAGTTTATCGGTGGTTAAAAAACTCATTATCTCAATCGCGGCTATCGCCTTGTCTGGTTCAGTCTTGGCAAATCAGGATCCAACTGCACCCCTTGGTTGGCAAAAACCAGCAGAGGTGTCTGCTAAGCCCAAAGCGAAACAATACCGCTTGCCGACACTGAACAGCATTGTCTGTAAGCCAAATACCGAATGTGTCGCAATCATGAATAACCGGCTTGTCGAACAGGGTGAACTGTTTAACGGTTATCGAGTAGCAAGCATCAATAGTGAATTTGTAACTTTAAAGCGTGGTAGCCGTCAGTGGAACCTTGAGCTTTTTGGTTTAAACGTAAAAAAATAATAACCAGAGCCTGATCAGATATGCGCAAATTAGTTGTAGGAATAACGATTGCTTCTTTAATGGGATGTTCGATGGGTCACCGCGATCCGGTTGAAGTGAAGCAAGCTCTCAATGAATCTATCAATCAAGCGAATAGCCGCGCGTTGGAGGAAATTCCTTCTTCGGTAGAAGCGGATCTTATGCCTAACTTAGACTCCAATGTTTCTTCCGATAACGGAACGTCAAAGCGTTTTCGTATCCAAGCCAATGCAGTAGAGGCGAGAAGTTTCTTTGCTTCATTGGTAAAAGGGACAGAATACAGCGTCGCGATTCATCCTGCGGTTCAAGGCAATATCACGGTCAACCTTTCTGACGTGACATTAGATGAAGTGCTTAGTGTTGTACAAAACATGTACGGTTACGATGTCATGAAATCGGGCAAAGTAATCCAAGTTTATCCGGCAGGTATGCGTACGGTGACGATTCCAGTCGACTACCTACAGTTTAAACGCTCAGGTCGCTCACTGACGAGCATTGTCACGGGCTCCGTTACTTCGGCTGGTACGTCTAGTTCTGGTGGTAGCTCTGACAGCTCAGACTCTTCAGATTCTAACAACAGCAATAACGGCAACGATAGCTCGACGACATCAACAGGCGGAACGCGCATTGAAACCATCACCGAAAGTGATTTTTGGCCAATGTTGCAACAAGCGGTGGCGAACTTAATTGGTTCGGGTAAAGGCCAAAGTGTGGTAGTTACGCCACAAGCTGGCGTGATCACCGTGCGAGCTTTCCCTGATGATATTCGTGAAGTGCGTGAGTTTTTGGGTGTGTCTCAAGAACGAATGCAGCGCCAGGTGATTCTTGAAGCGAAAATCTTAGAAGTCACGCTCAGCGATGGTTACCAGCAAGGTATTAACTGGTCGAACTTATCGGCGTCAATTGGTAACTCAGGAAGTATCATTGTTAATCGCCCTGCTTCTACTCTGCCTCCATTAGATGCGATTGGTACGCTTCTTGGCGGTCAAACCAACGTTACGATCTCTGATGGTAACTTCGAGGCTGTATTAAACTTTATGTCGACCCAAGGCGACCTAAATGTGCTCTCAAGCCCACGTATTACGGCGGCGAACAACCAAAAATCAGTGATCAAAGTTGGTACCGATCAGTACTTCGTAACTGAGCTTTCCAGTAATGCGGGTAATGGTGAAAACTCTAATGCGGTTCCTGAAGTCGAACTGACGCCATTCTTCTCGGGCATTTCACTTGATGTGACGCCACAAATCGACAACAAGGGCAACGTGTTCCTGCACGTCCACCCAGCAGTTATTGAAGTAACGGAAGAGGTAAAACAGCTAAACCTTGGCGGTCAATTCCAAAACATTCAATTGCCATTGGCAAAAAGCTCGATTCGTGAATCAGATTCGGTCATTCGTGCGAAAGATGGCGATGTTGTGGTTATCGGTGGCTTAATGAAGCAACAAAATGTCGAGCAAGTGTCAAAAGTCCCATTCCTTGGCGACGTGCCAGCTCTGGGCCACTTGTTCCGCAACACTTCAAATGTGACACAAAAAACCGAGCTAGTTATTCTGCTTAAACCGACCGTTGTTGGCGTGAACTCTTGGCAAAAAGAGCTAGAGCGCTCGCGTGATTTGCTGCAAGAGTGGTTCCCTGATGCGCAATAAGCGCAGAAGAAACGTTAGCTTTTCAAAGAGTTTGTGATTCGTTATGTACTTGTCGCATTTTGGATTTCGAGTTCAACCTTTCTCACTGACCCCAAATACGGAAATGTTTTTGGGGTTAGTGCCTCACTATGAGGCGATTCAAACCATCTTAGCCGCCGTGCAGATGGGTGAAGGGGTGATTAAGGTGACAGGTGAAGTTGGTACGGGCAAAACCATGGTTTGTCGCAAGCTGATTGAACAGATCGAATCGCAAGTGGAATTGGTCTATCTACCCAATCCTGTGCTCAACGGAGAGCAATTGCAGTTTGCCGTGGCAAGAGAGCTAGGTATTGATAATGACGATCCATTGCGCATTGTTTCTTTAATTCAAGAACACTTGATTCGTGTGCATTCAACCGGGAAGAAAACCGTTCTGATCGTCGATGAAGCTCAAGCTCTTTCTCCTGAGGCTTTAGAAACACTGCGCTTGTTCGGCAATTTAGAAACCGAGCGAGACAAATTGATTCAGTTGGTACTTTTCGGTCAGCCTGAATTGGATGAACGCTTGTCCATGCACGAATTACGGCAGTTTCGTCAACGCATTACGTTCAGTTGTGGGCTGCGTCCGTTGTCTGTCGATGAAGGGGTTGCGTACATCAATAATCGCTTAGACAAAGCGGGTAATGGGTCGCACATTTTCTCCATTGAACAGAAAAAAGCGATTTGGCGTTCTGCCATGGGCATACCAAGGTTAATCAACCAAATTAGCCATAAAGCTCTGGTAGCTGCGTTTAACGACCGTTGTACCTTACTGAAAAATCATCACGTTTATGCGGCCATGCACGATACGTTTGATGCCCGTAAACCTAAGTTTAAAACACCCGTATTTTGGGGATGGAGTCAACCTTGAGTGCCATCAATAAAGCATTATCTGAACTTGCTGAAAAAACATCACCGAGTGAACTTACTCGTGCTCAGATTCCGAATGTCTCACGCAGTAAACCTTGGCTTTGGTTGGTTGCCGGTTTTTCATTAAGTCTTGCCGTAGGCGGCTGGGCTGTGTCCCAAGGCCCAGCACCTTCAGATGAGATCACATCGTTCCAACCAAGTGCAACACAACCTTTAGACACCACTAATGCTGACCGTCTGGCATCTTCTCCTACCAATAAGATGACACCAGAAACCAGCAACGTGGTTTATTCTAAACCTGTAGAAAAACCGCAAGCTGTTGCAGCATTACCAACACCTCAACCTAGTGAGGGCGTATTTAGTTCACGTGCGGATATGAGTTCAGACGCTCCGATGCTGATCGCGCAAGTAGCGAATGCACCGAGCAATACGACCACCAATTTGGTTGAAGAGAGTTCAATGCGCATTGAGCAAGTTGAACTTTCACACCGTCAGTTATCGTTGAAAGCGATCAGTCGAGCAGAAAAAGCCATTGATGCAAACGATATGGAAACGGCGCTTTCTGCTTATACCGAAGCATTGCGTTATGAGCCAAGCAATATCGAAACGCGTCAAAAGCTGGCGGCGCTTTATTTCGGTAAAGGGGATACCAGAAAGTCTTACGAAATCCTGCAAGAAGGCATCAACCTTGATAAGGATAACCAACCGCTAAGACTCGCGTTGTCGAAGCTATTGGTTAAAGCCAATCAGCCTTCTGCGGCACTGAGCCCACTGGTTCACTTGCCTCCAATGCCGAGTCGAGATTACTTGGCAATGCGCGCAGCCCTTGCGCAGAAACAAAAGCAAAACGACATCGCATTAGAAAGCTACCAGCTACTGACTCAACGCGAGCCAGACAATGCCCGCTGGTGGCTTGGTTTGGCGATTCAGCAAGAGCGAGCGCTCACTTTTACTGCTGCGATTAACTCTTACAACGAAGCGTTAGGTAAAGTAGGGATCTCGAATCAGTCGCAAGCTTTCATTCGCGATCGATTAACCATCTTAAAGCAACTGGAGAGCGCACAATGAAAATTCAGTTGAGAAAACGCTTAGGTGACCTACTCGTTGAAGAAGGCATCGTATCGGAAGATCAAATCCAGCAAGCTCTATCCTCTCAGCGCAGTACCGGACAAAAATTAGGTGATGCCCTGATTGATCTCGGGTTTATTACCGAAAAGCAAATGCTGGAGTTCTTGTCTCAGCAACTAGGATTACCGTTGATCGATCTTGGACGTGCTCCAGTGGATGCGGATGCGGTGCAAATACTGCCAGAAGTGCATGCTCGTCGTTTACGTGCAATGGTGGTGGCTCGTAATGGTGACACTTTACGTGTTGCGATGAGTGATCCGGCGGATCTGTTTACCCAAGAGTCTTTAATGAACTTGCTAGGTGAGTACAACCTTGAGTTCATCATTGCCTCTGAGCGTCAGTTGATCAGCAGTTTCGACCGTTACTACCGCCGTACTAAAGAGATCGCGTCCTTTGCTGAGCAGTTACAAGCAGAGCACCAAGACGTACAAAGCTTTGACTATGGCATCGATGAAGCTGACAGTGAAGAAGTAACCGTTGTAAAACTGGTCAATTCGATGTTTGAAGACGCGGTGCAAGTTGGTGCATCGGATATCCATATCGAACCAGACGATAAAGTCTTGCGTTTACGCCAGCGTGTCGATGGTGTGCTGCATGAAACCATTCTGAACGAAGTGAACATCGCTTCTGCATTGGTATTACGCCTTAAATTGATGGCGCACTTGGATATTTCTGAGAAGCGTCTGCCGCAAGATGGTCGCTTCAACATCAAAGTTCGTGGTCAATCGATTGATATTCGTATGTCGACGTTACCGACTCAGTACGGTGAATCGGTCGTAATGCGTCTGCTTAACCAGTCGTCAGGTTTACGTCCATTAGAAGAATCGGGTTTACCGCCTGAGCTACTGGCGCGCTTGCGTCGTCAGCTATCTCGCCCTCATGGCATGATTTTGGTAACTGGCCCTACGGGGTCGGGTAAAACTACGACACTTTACGGGGCGTTGAGCGAGCTCAATGAACCGGGTAAAAAGATCATCACCGCAGAAGATCCGGTGGAATACCGTTTACCACGTATCACGCAAGTACAGATCAACAGCAAGATCGACTTAACGTTTTCACGCGTGCTACGCACCTTCTTGCGTCAAGACCCAGACATCATTTTGATTGGTGAGATGCGTGACCAAGAGACGGTAGAGATTGGCTTGCGAGCAGCACTAACCGGCCACTTAGTATTGAGTACGTTGCACACCAACGATGCGGTCGACAGCGCACTGCGTATGATCGACATGGGAGCGCCAGGCTATCTCGTTGCCAGTGCCGTGCGTGCCGTTGTGGCTCAGCGATTGGTTCGCCGTGTTTGTCCAGATTGTAAAACCCAAGATCATCTCGATGAGTCGCGTCAACAATGGTTAGCGGGGCGTTTTCCAAATCAAGTTGGGGTGACTTTCCACAAAGGCGCTGGTTGTCAAAACTGTAATTTGACGGGGTATCGAGGTCGAATCGGTGTGTTTGAAATGCTTGAGCTGGAACATGAGATGATGGACAAGCTGCGTGCGAATGATGCGGTTGGCTTTGCACAAGCGGCTCGACGTTCAGAAAAATACAAACCGCTTCTTGCCTCAGCAATGGAGCTTGCGCTGCAAGGTGCTGTGAGCCTGGATGAAGTGATGACCCTCGGCGAGGGTGACGCTTCGGGTAAAACTGATCCCATTTTCATGTAGGTAAGTGAATGCCAACTTTTCGTTATCAAGGCCGCACATTAGACGGCTCATCAACCAGTGGCAAAATCGATGCGGTGAATTCAGAAGCCGCAGCGGAAGCGTTGATGAATAAAGGGATCATCCCGCTCAATCTGCGCTTAGAGAAAGAAGGCGTAAAGAACCACGTTAGTTTGTCTAAATTGTTGGTTCCTGCCATTCCACTGGAAGTGATTATTCTGTTTTCTCGTCAGTTGTTCAGCTTAACTAAAGCTGGTGTGCCTTTGCTGCGCTCAATGCGCGGCTTACTGCAAAACTGTGAAAACAAACAGCTTAAAGAAGCGCTAGAAGATGTGGTTTCTGAGTTGAGTAATGGTCGTGGCTTGTCGTCTGCGATGCAGCCGCACAACAAAGTGTTTAGTCCGTTATTCGTCTCCATGATCAACGTGGGTGAGAATACCGGTCGACTCGATGAGGCATTGCTGCAGCTAGCAAACTACTATGAGCAAGAGCTAGAAACACGCAAACGCATTAAAGCCGCGATGCGCTATCCGACGTTCGTTATCGTATTTATTACCATCGCCATGTTCATTCTGAACATTCTGGTTATCCCCGAGTTTGCATCGATGTTTACTCGTTTTGGGGTTGAGTTGCCGCTTCCAACTCGGATCTTGATTGCGACGTCCAACTTCTTTGTTCACTACTGGGGATTGCTCATTGCCGCTATGGTCGGTGCATTCTTTGTGTTCAAAGCTTGGGTTGCGACAGCGGATGGACGGGAGAAGTTTGATAAATTTCGCCTCCGCTTACCAATCGTTGGCGATATCGTAAATCGCGCTCAATTGTCGCGTTTTGCTCGAACATTCTCGTTGATGTTGAAATCAGGTGTGCCGCTCAACCAATCTTTGGCACTTGCTGGTGAAGCGTTGGGTAACCGCTTTTTAGAAAATCGAATTTTAGAGATGAAAGCAGCCATCGAAGCGGGTAGTACCATTTCTGTTACTGCCATCAACAGCAATATTTTTACGCCATTAGTTATTCAAATGATTGCAGTTGGTGAAGAAACGGGTCGTATTGATGAACTTTTGCTCGAAGTCTCAGATTTTTACGATCGAGAAGTGGATTATGACCTTAAAACACTGACGGCAAGAATAGAACCATTACTTTTGGTCATTGTCGCTGGGATGGTGATGGTGCTTGCATTGGGTATTTTCTTACCAATGTGGGGGATGCTGGACATCATCAAAGGCGGCTAATGCGTGGTTGAGAATCAAAGCCGAGCAACGCTCATTATGTTTGGCTTAGTTGCGGTCATCATCGTGGTTGGAATGGCTATTAAATTGCAGCTAGTCACTGAAGAAGCACAAGCGACAGGTGCAAAACTCGCAAAGGTTTGGATGCTAGACAGTGTTCAGCGTTATCACCAAGCGTGGTTAGTGCAAGGTGAGCCCAATCGTATGGAAATGGATGGTTTTCAACTCACCATGACTGAAGGGGGATTGGTGTCGCCATTCACACAACAAGGCGTACTCGATTGCGGATATTGGTTAGCTGTTCATTACCCGCAACGTAAGATTATGGCTAGTGAGTTATTAGATATTAGCGGAACAATCAAAAGTAATCGTTATATCTGCAACTATACTTATGAAAGTGGCCAAACAATTGTAGTTATGTCTACCGCTAATCGACTGATAATAGACGTCGAAATGTCGGCGGAGTGAATTTTTTGACACTTAAGTACTATAAATGGGAATGAAAGTCGGTATAATGCAAACATTACCATAAGCCTAAGGTTGTAATAAAAGGTAAACCATAAAATGATTACCTTTGTTATCAAACCTTTTCGGAATAATGGCGATTCGTCATTCTGCTCAAGCGGTAGATACAGTATCCACTTCACGGTCAGTTTTAGTGAACGTTGCTGCTCCAAACCGTTTTGACAATATCCAAAATGGTCGCGTGACCTAAACGAAACCTTGCAGTCACACTGCATGCTTACATAGAGAGAGTAAACAATGAAAAGACAAGGTGGTTTCACCCTTATCGAACTAGTAGTGGTTATTGTAATCCTAGGTATTCTAGCGGTCACTGCAGCACCACGTTTCCTTAACCTGCAAGATGATGCTCGTGAGTCTGCTCTTCAAGGCCTGAAAGGTGCCATTGATGGTGGTTCTGGTATTGCTTTTGGAAAAGCTGCAATTGAGAGTCAGGATGGTCCAACTGGTTCTATCAGTGCTGCCGGCAAAACTTTGAACCTTGTTTATGGTTACCCTAAAGCAACTAAAGATGATTTAGAATTAGTGGTTGATGGTCTGGATACTGATTGGGCTAAGAAAGCTTCAAGTGGCGCTGGTACGGGTGTTCTATTCGGTATTAAAGGTTTTTCTGATAGCTGTGTGCTTTACACACAAGCTACAGAAAACGTTCCAGCGAAAACCTCTATTGTTGAAGGCTCTGCTAGCTGTACAGACGAGTAATTTCTTTAATATAAAGGCCAGCTAGTCTGGCCTTTATCTCTTTATTTTGATGAATATCGGAATAGCTCATATGCGTAAATCATCGGGTCTTAGTGCAATAGAGTTTGTGGTTGTGCTGATTATCTTGGGGGTGATCGGTTATGTGGTATTACCAAGATTTATCAGCTTCGAGCCAGAAACTTACGAAGCGAAGTGGGAGCAAACCAAGCAAACCGCTGAGCACGTTTCTGAAACATTGAGCAATAAAGAAACTTACGATCGAATTGAAGAAGAGATTGGTAGATCGAAAAACTAACCTAGAGCAATCTTGTTTGCCATGTAAAAGAAGTGTGATTTTAGTCCAAAATTACCATGCTTTTTTGCTTATAATTTAATCGCTTGTTGTAAGCCGAAGGTTCCTCAGTATGAAGTCGCGCTCAACGATATCAGGGTTTACTCTCATTGAGCTGATCATGGTCATCGTCATCCTCTCTATATTATCGCTTTATGCATCCAGTCGATTTATACGCACTGGTATTTCTGCTGTCGCAATTCAAGATCAAGTCATTTCTGTTGTTCGCCAAGTCCAGGTGAATCGCATGCAATCTAATGTCAGTAGTGCGGTAGGAAATAACGATTTTATTCTATCCATAGCAACCAATTGTATCGGCTCAAAAGCCTCTTGCTCATCTCAGTCCAGTAGTCGTAGTGATTGGGTAGAAGATAGCAGTGTTACTTTTTCTCCTGTCCGAGAGGTTCAATTTGATCTGCTAGGAAATCCGACCCCTCCTTCGGTCACTATCTCTATTAGCGAAAATAATAGCTCTCAAACCTGTACGGTCACAATTAATGAGCAAGGTTACGTAAGTAAAGGTGGTTGCTCATGACGATGAAAGGCAAAAAAACGCTTCGAGGAATGACGCTTATTGAGATGATTATTGCGATCGTCTTGATGGGCATCGCCATGGTGATGTTTTCGACAGCATTGATACCACAAATTAAAGATGCTTCCACCTCCCATTATCAAAGTCGAGCCATTGCTTTAGGACATAGCATGATGTCGCAAATTTTGGCCCGCAATTTTGACCATTATTATGATGACAACGGTGGCATGCTCCGCTGCGGCGAAAGCGGGGCAGACGCTTGCTCACTTCTTGGAAGAGATGGAGAGGCTTCGCCCTCTGCTTTTAATGACGTTGATGATTATATTGGTTGTTGGTACACCGAAAATACTCAGAATAGTTGTCCGTCAGGTAGCGAAAAATACCAACTCTCAGATGTTGTCGGTAATAGTGCAGACAGTAGTTATATCAATTTTCGTGTAGAGGTTGCGGTAAAAACGACAGAGCTCGAAGGAAGTGTCCCTAAAATGAAGCAAGTGAAGCTAGATATATTTGCTGGTTCCGCGTTAGCGATTTCATTGGTTGGTTACCGAGGTAATTATTAATGAGTCAAAGAGGTTTCACTCTCATAGAGCTCGTGCTGGCCATTGTTATTGGTAGCATCATCATGCTGGGGATTGCAGGTTATGTTCAAGTTGGGATGAAAGGGTATGTTGATGCAAGTTCAAGACAAAGAATTCAGACCCAAGCTCAATTTGTGCTAGAAAAAATGGCGCGTGAAATTAGACACGCCGTTCCCAATAGCTTTGCAATGACAAACACGGTTGACGAATCCTGCCTGTCGTTTATTCCAACTTTAAATTCCGGTTATTACTTTCAAGAACCAACCAGCAACGATCTGCTTTTTATCACTGGAGAAAACTTTCCTGGAGGTACATTAAAAGCCTCCGACGGGATACGCTTTGTTATTAACCCTACACGCTATGACGATTTGATATCAGGCGCTGTGAGTAATCACTTGATTGATAACGATCTTGCTTTAAATGGTGATGATAGCAATGGTAATGCCGACTTTTATCGCTATAGCTTAACGGCGTCTTTACCTAGCGATTCGATCGCTCATCGTATTTATCTATATCAGTTAGCAACCAAAGTTGAATACTGCATTGTCAAAACAGGTGTGCGTAGTAACCGCTTAACTCGCAATGGCACTGTTGTTGAAAATATCGTGGCAGATGAAAGTCAATTTGATTACACGAATGTGAGTTTACAGACTGGTGGGATTGTCTATCTCAAATTTGCTTTTGAACAAAATGGTGAAGTTAGTACCTACCAACAAGATGTGCAGGTGTTAAATGTCCCATAAACAGAAAAACAGCGGAAATGTGCTCATTGTATGCCTGTTCGTGATTATTGTGATGGGGTATCTAGGAGCAACGCTCACAAAGACTAACTGGTCCAATCAAAACTCAATGACTCGTGAGTTTTTAGGGACACAAGCATGGTTTTACGCTCAATCTTCAACAGAGTGGGCGCTCACTGAAATATACCCACTTAACGATGAAAGCCCAGATGTGGGAAGCAATTGCAGTAATAAAGTCAATGGTAAAGCGCCAAGCTCAGAGAGCATTGATTACGGAAGCTGCCGATTAGTTTCGCTTGTGTGTGATGGGGGCGATAAAAAGTTGGATAGTCAAACATTTTATCGTATCGAAGCTGCTGTCCAGTGTGGTTCTGGATTGAGCTTGGTTGAACGCAGACAAGAGATTTGGATTAAGGATTAGAATAATGAAAAGAAAAATAATTGCTGCTTTATTTTTTGGTTTGTTTTCTCTCAAGAGCTTTTCTGCTGAAACTTTTGATCTGACACCATATTGGTCAATTAGTAAGGGTGCGATGAAATCGAGAGGGAATCTGTGTGGTGGTTGGTACGACCTAACAGGCAACTATATTTGTCCGAATGGCTTGAGTTTGAACAATGGGCAGTCTGTGGTAGCTACTCATGATGTCAATATTCACGTTTATGGTGGTGTAGAGCTAAAAGGGAATAATGAGATTGGTGACCCCGTAAATTCAATCAATATTTTCTCAAAAAATAGTGATGTCAAAGGACAAAATGACATTGAGATTTTTGGACATGTAGAGTCTTTTGGTGCCGTAGATCTTAAGAACGATATTGAAATTCATGGGTTAATATCTGTGTCTCATGGAAAGGTCTACCTAGAAGATGCCCATATTAAAGGTAGTGTAACGAGTGAGTCTGATACTGTTGAGATTAAAGGTAATACGAACCTTATTGAAGGTAACATTTGGGGAGCGAAGGATATTGTTCTCTCAAAAGTTACTGTAAAAGGTGGAGTTACCAGTAGCGCTGGGCAGATAAAGACAGAGGTAAACAGTAATATTATCGAAGGCGATGTAGTTGCTCATGGGGACGTTGTATTGAAGCATACTGTAGTTCGTGGTGATGTAACAAGTAAAGGCGGAGCTGTAAAAACAGAAAACTTGAATAATCAAGTTTACGGTGACATTGAAGCATTGCACGAAGTGGTTTTAAAGGGCACTAAGGTTGTTGGAGACATCCAAAGCCTCGGCGAAGAAATAAAGCTTGAAGAGGCGGGAGGCGGTAACTCCGTTTACGGGAATTTGATAGCTTTACACCAAGTTGAAATTAAAAAGTCCCTAGTATGTGGTCAAGTTACCTCCAGAGGTTCAGAAGTTAAACTCGAGAACTCCAAAGAAAATAAAAATAGAGGTATTTACGCCTACACAAATGCTATACAAGCAAGTCATAAGGCAACTGTAAAGAACTCAAGTGTTTGTGGTTCTGTTGTTGGTCATTCATATGATTTTGATAATGAAAAAATCTACTGTGGTGTGAATGATCCAAGCTGTACTCCATCCGATACAGATGGCACTTGTCCTATCGATGTTATTCAATCTGCCTGTCCAGATATGGCCCCAGAACCAACACAATGTAAACTACTCCCAATGGAAGACTTCAACGCTAATGATATTAGTAACTGGTCTGTTATTGGCTTTGGGCAAAGTATCAAACCTAAACCGTCTGGTGGTCGATTCGTTTTAAACTCGTCTCAAAAAAATCAAGCAACAGCATCGGCATACAACTATCTATTCCCTTCGAAAGATAACTACCTTGAGGTGGAGTTTGACCATTATGCGCACTCCGGCTCTGGGGCTGATGGTGTGGCATTGGTTTTATCTGATGCTAATGTGCCGCCGCAAACTGGTGCATTTGGTGGTCCACTTGGCTATGGCGTGAAACCTAACATACAAGGCTTTGCTGGTGGTTGGCTTGGGTTTGGTATCGATGAATACGGCAACTACTCAAGAGAAGGTAGTTTTGAGGATAGTGATTACCGACCAGGGTTTAAGCCAAATACAGTCGCGATTCGTGGCTCTGGGATTAAGAATGACTCTGGGCATTGGATGGGAGGCTATCTCTATATCAAAGGTAATCACAATGTTGGTGACTTAGATGGACGTAACAATCAAAAGCATAGATACAAAGTTATCATTGATTCTAAACAACAAGGTAAAGTCTACATTACGATTCAGCGTAAGATCGGTAGCGTGAATTCTTGGATAACATTGATCTCGAAATTTGATGTCATGAGAGGCTTTGGGCAAACCACGCCTCCAGAAAACTTCCGTGTGTCAATTACCGCCTCAACAGGTGACATTACCAATATACACGAAATGGATAACTTCCAAGTTTGTGCTGATAAATATCAGAAAATTACCGAAGGTATTCACCATTTCGAGTTTGACTATGCTGGCACGGGGAGTATTTGTCAGGCATCGGAAGTCACGCTTCGAGCGTGTATGAATGACTCTTGTTCGAAAACATATCCAGCATCAGTATTGTCTAGTAATCCTGGGGCGAGTATTGATCCCGTCACTGTATCGTTGCTGCCTCAATCCTCCTCTGTGGTTAAGTGGGAGGGAGGGGATAGTGTCACATTCTCTGACTCTATTTCGTTAAAATTGCAGGCTTACCAATCTGGCTCTGCAAAACTTGGCATTGCGAGCAGCTCAATTCCACAGTTCGGATTTGAAGGCGCTAAGTGTCGTATCGCTGGCGGAGCTTTGTCTGAACAGAACTGTAATATCTTGTTTAACTCTGCGGCGTTGGGCGTAAATATTCCTGATAAGGTGGCGGGCAAACCATTTTTTACTGATGGAACCCCTTTATATGGAATTGAAAATAGGCCCTACCTTGAGTTTTGTAGCGCGCCTAGTCAGCAAGATGGAGCTGGTGAATATCGCGATGTGATTTTTTCAGTAGAACGTGTTGAACCTGAGAAAAATGCAGTGCAAGTTGAAACATACGTTTCTTTTCTGAAGGAAGATGGCAAGTTTAGTGAAGAGGTTGCTATCGACAACAAAGCGAGTAAGGAAATTGACGATGTTTACTTTGACAGCAAAGGCAAGGCTTACTTTAACTTGAGATACCCTGAAGCAGGCAAAGTTGCGCTGAAGGCGAAGATCAAAGGTGAGAAGGATTCATTAGGTCAAAATAGCTTTGTTAGTTTTCCTGCTTATCTTCAGTTGACGGTTGATGGTGGTCTTTGTGGGGCATCCGATTCATGTGATAAGAGTTTTGTTGCCGCTGGAGAGCCATTTACGATGAAAGTAACGGCCTACCAATTTGGTGATGATAAGAAGCCCGCACAAAACTATCAACAATCTGGATTGACTGTTAGTCACAATGTGACTTACCCCGCTGCTGATGCAGCTGTATCAGGTACTCTGGGCACAACAGCATACGATCACTTGAACCTAACTAAGGGCACAGGTTCTTTTGAGCAGACCATTTCTGAGGTCGGAGCGTTTGAATTTACAATAACGCCACCAGAAACGTATTTGGGAAGTAAGTCCTTCGCGATCACTCCAGCAAAAGAAGTGATTGGCCGCTTCTACCCTAAATATTTCCGAACCGATGAAGTGAAGAATAATCAATGGGCCTATCCTAATGGGCAAAGTTTTACCTACATGGAGCAGGCTTTTGGTGCAAAAGAGTTTTACGTAGAAGCTCTAAATGCAGATAAAGGTGCTGTGACAAACTATGCCTTCTTCTCTGATGGGTTACATGCTCGTTTTGGGTTGAAAGATACAAGCTCTTACGAAGCTCGTTTTTCTTCGAATAAAACGTATTCGGGGACTTGGTTGAATAATGGTACCGCTTACGTTACATCAAGAAGCCTTGGTAAGTTTGCTGGTTCGACAACGGATGGGTTGGTGTTCTCTAAAGGTTCTGGTGCAAGTTATCCTGATGGCCCTCTTAACTTATATGAGAATGCCAAAGACACCACAATATCCATTAAAGGTATAAGTGCTAATAGCGATCCTGTGTCGATAGATGGGAATGACGGAGTATTAACAACTCAACCAGACATCCGCTTTGGTCGTGTGGATCTAGATGATGTTGGTGGTAACCAAGGTACGACATTGCGAGTGCCACTTCGAGTTGAGTACTGGAATGGCAGCCGCTTTATTGCCAACTCTGATGACAGTCAAACTAGAGTACTTGGGGAAACTGAAGATGGCTCTCAGGTACATATTTGGCCTACAGATAATACTGCTAAAGTTGTTTCCCTAGGGGCTGGTGGTCTAGTTAGTTCAGGTTATTCTCGTTCGGTTACTGCAACGGAGGCGGAGTCTTACCGTCAACAAACTCGTGTTTGGCTTGATCTTGAAAGCGGCGGTAATTCGCTTCCATGGCTCAAATACAACTGGGATAATAAGAACGCTGGAGAAGAAAACCCATCTTCCGTTGTCACATTTGGTATTCATCGTGGTAATGATCGTGTGATTTATCGTGGCGAGCCGGGATTAACCGGACAGTAACAACTTCGGTTTCTTGCGTTAAGTAAGGAAACTGCAAGAAATTGAGGCTTTCTGCTCATGTTTGTGTACCAATGCCTTGCTGTGACAGCGAGGCATTGGTACATTTAGGACAATTTTTGTCTTCTAAATTTTTGCAGGATGAGCGAAGAGTATGTTTAAGAAACTTCGTGGCATGTTTTCTAACGATCTATCTATCGATTTGGGTACTGCCAACACTCTAATTTATGTAAAGGGACAAGGTATTGTCCTTGATGAACCTTCTGTAGTTGCTATTCGTCAAGATCGTGTAGGTTCTGCAAAAAGCGTTGCTGCAGTCGGTCATGCAGCAAAACAAATGCTGGGTCGTACACCTGGTAACATTTCAGCTATCCGTCCAATGAAAGACGGCGTAATCGCTGACTTCTACGTAACCGAAAAAATGCTTCAGCACTTCATCAAGCAAGTGCACGATAACAGCATCCTTAAGCCAAGCCCTCGCGTACTAGTTTGTGTTCCTTGTGGTTCTACCCAAGTTGAGCGCCGTGCGATTCGTGAATCAGCATTGGGTGCGGGCGCACGTGAAGTTTACCTAATTGACGAGCCAATGGCTGCGGCGATTGGAGCAGGTCTGCGTGTTTCTGAGCCAACAGGTTCGATGGTGGTCGATATCGGTGGTGGTACTACTGAAGTTGCCGTTATCTCTCTAAATGGTGTGGTTTACTCGTCTTCTGTACGTATCGGTGGTGACCGCTTTGATGAAGCCGTTATCAACTACGTGCGTCGTAACTACGGCAGTTTGATTGGTGAAGCTACGGCAGAAAAGATCAAGCACGAAATCGGTTCTGCTTACCCAGGTGATGAAGTTCAAGAGATTGAAGTTCGCGGCCGTAACCTTGCAGAAGGTGTGCCACGCAGCTTTAGCTTGAACTCAAACGAGATCCTAGAAGCGCTTCAAGAGCCGCTATCAGGCATCGTTTCTGCAGTCATGGTTGCGCTAGAGCAGTGTCCACCAGAGCTAGCTTCAGATATCTCTGAAAACGGCATGGTGCTAACCGGTGGTGGCGCACTACTGAAAGATCTTGATCGCCTACTTATGGAAGAAACGGGTATTCCGGTAGTTATCGCTGAAGATCCACTAACGTGTGTGGCTCGTGGTGGTGGTAAAGCACTAGAAATGATCGACATGCACGGTGGCGATCTGTTCTCTGAAGAATAAAAATGTAGGTGAAGCTCATTACGGGCTTCACCTTCTTTTCTGCTCTCTGTAATTCAAACATGCTCCATATCTGAACGCGTTTCAGGTTGCCAAGTAAGGCTCAATAATCATGGAAGCAATCAGGTTAAAAACAAGATGAAACCGATTTTTGGCAGAGGCCCGTCTCTGCAATTACGTCTGTTTTTTGCTGTCATCGTGTCGGCGAGCTTGATGCTGGCTGATAGTCGTCTAGATACGTTTTCCAACGTTCGCTACCTACTCAACAGTATGGTTGCGCCAATTCAGTACGCAGCGAATATGCCTCGCAGTATGTTTGATGGTGTATTCGAACGTTTTAATACTCGTCAGGCATTAGTAGAAGGCAATCGCAACTTAAAGCGCGAAGTGCTTCGTCTAAAAAGCGAATTGATCTTGCTCGACCAATATAAAGAAGAGAACCAACGCTTGCGTAAGTTGCTTGGCTCGTCTTTTGTTCGTGATGAGAAGAAGGTCGTGACCGAAGTAATGGCGGTGGATACTTCACCTTATCGTCATCAAGTGGTGATTGATAAAGGCCAAATTGACGGTGTGTACGTTGGTCAGCCCGTTATTAACGAAAAAGGTATTGTCGGTCAGGTTACGTTTGTTGCGGCGCACAATGCGCGCGTATTGCTACTGACAGATGCAAAAAATGCCATTCCAGTTCAGGTCATTCGTAATGACATTCGAGTGATTGCATCAGGTAATGGTGAAATGGATGAAATCCAACTGGAACACATTCCAACCAGTACTGATATTCAAGTCGGTGATTTACTTGTGACATCCGGTCTGGGAGGCATTTATCCTGAAGGCTACCCTGTGGCGACGGTCACGAATGTGGATCACGATACTCGTCAAGAGTTTGCATCGATCAAAGCCGAACCTGTGGTGGAGTTTGATCGTCTACGATACTTGCTGTTGATCTGGCCAAACGAAGATCGTCAGCACAAAGTATTGCAATCCAATGCGAATGACGGGTTAGAGCAAGAACAAGAGGTAACTAATGGCCAGTAATGTATTGCGTAGCAGAATGGTGATTGGTGTTAGTTTCTTCGTTGCGCTAGTACTGCAAACCATTCCTTGGCCAGGTGTATTGGACCTACTTCGTCCTTCATGGCTATTTTTGGTGACGTGTTATTGGGTGCTGGCATTGCCGCATCGAGTGAACGTCGGCACGGCGTTAGTGTTGGGCTTATTGTGGGACATTCTCATTGGTTCAACGCTAGGAATTCGGGGCATGATGATGTCCATTGTCATCTACTTGGTGGCACTGAATTTCTTGCTAATTCGTAACATGGCATTGTGGCAACAGTCGATTTTAATTGCCTTTTTTACTGCGTTATTGGAAGTTTTGATATTCTGTGGGGAATATTTGAACCAGGACGTAGTATTTAATCCATTATCTCTGTGGACGGCGGCAATAAACTGTATACTTTGGCCATGGATGTTTTTATTAATGCGACGAGTTCGTCGCGCTTGGCACGTAAGGTAATGCGGTGAAAAAGAGCCTATCTCTCGTTCTCGCTTCGGGTTCTCCGAGAAGAAAAGAGCTGCTTGCTCAACTAGGCTATGACTTTGATATCGTATTACCGGACATCGAAGAAGCCAAACAGGCTGATGAGCAAGCACAAGATTACGTGCTGCGTCTTTCTTTGGAAAAAGCTCAGGCAGGCTTAGCGTTGGCTAAGCCTGATTCCGTTGTATTGGGCTCAGACACGGTCGTAGTATGCGATGACCGTGTGTTAGAGAAACCCAAAAGTTTTGAAGATTCAAAGCGTATGCTTACTGACTTATCCGGTCGTCGTCATCAAGTGATGACAGCGGTGAGCGTCGTATCATCGGAACAACAACACTCGGTGGTCGTCACCACTGACGTATGGTTCAAGCCACTGACTCACGAAGAAATCGAACAATATTGGCAGTCAGGAGAGCCATGCGATAAAGCTGGAAGTTATGGTATTCAGGGACTCGGAGGGCGATTTGTCACCCGAATCGAAGGCAGTTATCACGCTGTAGTAGGCTTACCTTTGTTCGAAACCGATCAGCTAATTCAAGAATTTTTATAATTGTTTTGAGGTGTGCACATGAGTGCAGAATTGCTGCTTAACGTGACCCCGAGTGAAACTCGTGTGGCCATGATTGAAGGTGGAGTACTACAAGAAATTCATATCGAGCGCGAATCTCGTCGCGGTATTGTGGGCAACATTTACAAAGGCAAAGTAAGCCGAGTGCTGCCTGGCATGCAAGCGGCTTTCGTCGATATCGGTTTAGATAAAGCGGCGTTTTTACATGCGTCTGATATCGTTCCGCATACTGAATGTGTGGCAGAGAACGAGAAACAGCAGTTTCAAGTTCGTGACATTTCTGAATTGGTTCGCCAAGGTCAGGATATCGTCGTACAGGTAGTTAAAGATCCTCTTGGCACTAAAGGTGCTCGTTTAACTACTGACATCACACTTCCTTCCCGTTATCTCGTCTTTATGCCTGGCGCTAGCCACGTTGGTGTATCGCAACGTATTGAAAGCGAAAGCGAACGTGAGCGCCTTAAAAAAGTGGTGAATCACTACTGCGATGAGCACGGTGGTTTCATTATCCGCACGGCCGCAGAAGGGGCGGACGAGAAAGAACTCTCTCAAGATGCTGCGTTCCTAAAACGCTTATGGCTGAAAGTCATGGAGCGTCGTTCTAAGTACAAGACACGTTCAACGCTGTATGGCGAGCTTGGTCTTGCACAACGTATTTTGCGTGACTTCGTTGGAACGGAACTCGACAAGATTTTGGTCGATTCACGTTTAGAATATGAGAACCTCAAAGAGTTTACTTCTGAGTACGTACCGGAGTTGACCGATAAGCTTGAGCTTTACGAAGGTGACAAGCCTATCTTTGATATGTACGACACTGAGAACGAAATTCAACGCTCTTTGGAGCGCAAAGTTGAGCTCAAGTCGGGTGGTTACTTAATCATCGATCAAACAGAAGCGATGACCACCATCGACATCAACACGGGGGCGTTTGTTGGTCGTCGTAACTTAGAAGAGACCATCTTTAATACCAATATTGAAGCGACTCAAGCCATTGCTCGCCAGTTACGTCTGCGTAACCTAGGTGGCATCATCATTATCGACTTTATCGATATGGCGTCAGAAGAGCATCGTCAGCGAGTACTAACTTCGTTAGAAGCTGCATTGTCGAAAGACCGCGTGAAAACCAACATCAATGGCTTTACGCAGTTAGGTCTGGTTGAAATGACGCGTAAGCGTACGCGCGAAAGTATTGAACATATTCTTTGTTCTGGTTGTCCTACTTGTGAAGGCCGTGGCACCGTGAAAACGGTTGAAACGGTGTGTTACGAGATTCTGCGCGAGATCACTCGTGTAAACCGAGCGTACGATGCCGACAACTTTGTCGTATACGCATCGCCATTTGTTGCAGAAGCGCTTTTGGGTGATGAGTCTCATGCGCTGGCAGAACTTGAAGTATTTATTGGTAAGCAAGTCCGTATTCAGGCTGAACCCCTGTACATTCAGGAACAGTTTGACGTCGTGATGATGTAATTGGAACATTTGTGAATTCTGGTTTTAACCGTTTTGGGCGTTTTTGCGCGTGGACGTTAGTCACTGTCTTGGTTTTTTTAGCCATTCTAGTGACCACTCTACGCGTCACATTGCCACAACTTAACCACTTCCAAGATGAGATCAAAACCTGGGTCAAACAAGGCACAGGTTTTGACTTTTCTATCTCCAGCGTTGCTGGTTCTTGGCGTAATAGCCATCCCTCTATCGCGTTACTCGGCTTAGAAGCTAACTTACCGAATAACCAAGAAGCTCGATTCGCCGTTGATGAAATTCAAATTGAATTCGATTTGATTCAATCGTTACTTCAATTTAAGCCCGTCGTGGCAGACTTAACCATTCATAACTTGGCATTAGATATTCGCACGGTCGATCTTCTACCTACGTCGAGCAATCAAGAGCCGACCACTGATGTTGACCAAAATGAAGTTAAGCTGATTGATCAGCTGGACTCACTATTGCTGCGCCAGTTTGAAGACTTCACCATTACGAATTCACGCGTCTGGTACAAATCGGTATCGGGCGAAACTCGTCGACTCGATATTGAACAGCTTCGCTGGAGTAACCAAGGCAAACGTCACTTGGCGGAAGGCACAGTCAGTATTGCAGACGCTAGCCTGAATTCGCTGTTAGTAAATGCTAACTTTAAAGACCATGGTTCGCTGCGTGATGTGTCTGGTGAGTTTTACGTGAGTGCGCAAGATGTCTCGGTAACGCCTTGGCTTACTACTTACATGCAAGAAGAGTCGGGTGCGGAGTCTGGCAAGGTCAGTTTGAATACCTGGCTGACTCTCAAACACAGCCAACCTAATTATGCGTACGTGGAGCTGCAACCGTCTGAGCTCGTATGGAATGAAAATGGCCGCCATGAACTGTTTATCGAATCGGGAGTGTTTAAGCTCTTGCCTGATAAGCAAGGTTGGAAAGTAAATGGTCACTCACTTCAAATTCGCACCGATGACAAATCCTGGCCTGAACTTGATGCGGCTTTTGATTGGCAACCCGATGGCTGGAAGCTCAACCTTTCTCAGCTCGACATTGAGGCGTTGATTCCACTCGTTAAGCTCGCGCCGGAATCGGAATCAACCAGTGACTTACTCAATAAATTAGCGCCGAAAGGCCGTGTTGAAGACATTCGTTTAGCCATGAATGGTGGCTTAGATACGTTGCGTTATTCGGCAGAACTCGATGAGTTAGCTATGACTCAGTGGGAACTGTTGCCGGGCTTTCAACATGTGCAAGGAAGTGTTGCGGGTGACTTGAAGCAAGCGAAAGCGAAAGTCACGGTCATTGATGATGTTTTCCCGTACGGGGATGTATTCCAAGCCCCATTGAACATCAAGCAAGGCGAAGTCGACATTATTTGGCAGCAAGATGAGACTGGTTGGCGTTTGTGGTCGGATAAAGTCACGGCTGCGACTCCGGACCTTCAAGTGTTGGGCGCATTTCGACTTGATTTCCCTAAAGAGCAAAGCCCATTCCTATCGTTTTATGCTGAGGCGGATCTCTACAACGCTGGTGAAACTTGGCGTTACTTGCCAACCTTGGCATTAGGCCAAGATCTGACGGACTACCTATCGACCGCTATTCAAGGCGGTAAAGTAAATACGGCCAAATTACTTTGGTATGGCGAGTTAGGAGATTTTCCTTACAAAGAGCACAACGGCATGTTTCAGGCATGGGTTGGCTTAAAAGACGCGAAATTCAGTTTTGATACTGCGTGGCCAACCATTACCGACTTGCAGCTTGATCTATTGTTTGAAAACGACGCCATGTATCTGGATTCCAAATCGGCGACGTTAAATGGCGTTCACGCTAAACGCATCACGGGGCGCATTCCGGAGTTGGCTGAAGATGGCCATATCGAAATTGAAGCTAAAGCCACAGCTCCAGGTAATGAAGTTCGCGACTACATGATGGCTACGCCGCTGGTTGACTCGGTTGGTGCCGCGTTGACGGCCTTGCAAGTCAGTGGCCCGGTGTATTCCGAGTTCCAGCTCAACATTCCTTTTGATATGGAAAAAGACGCGCGAGCTTGGGGTTATGCGGATTTGAAAGACAACCGTGTTGACATTGATGCGCCGCCAATGACGCTAGAAAAAGCCACAGGCCGCATTCAGTTCGACAACGATGTGGTGACGACATCTGGCTTGTCAGCAGAGTTACTCTCGCAGCCTATTTCACTCGATTTCCACGGCGAAAGTGCGGACCAAGGCTACAACGTGACCATCAATACTTTAGGTGATTGGGATGTAGAGCCTCTCAAGCCTTATTTGGGTGAACGTTGGTTGAGCTTGGTTTCCGGTCATGCGCCTTGGCAAATGGACATTGACTTGCAGCTCAACGACGTGGGTTTTACTTACCAAGTAGATGTGCTGGCGCAGCTCGGCCGATTAGCCAGTGAATACCCATACCCATTGACGAAAAAGGTCGGAGAAGTTGGTCAGGCAAAACTCCAAGCATCGGGGAATCAGGAGAGCATTTCGGCTCGTTTGCAAATCCCAAATGCGAAATATCAGACTGAAATTGATATCTCGGGCGATGTGCCAGTGTTAACCGCGACCAACTTAGTGTTAGGCAAAGGCGGTTTTAAAATTAGCCCTGTCGTTGGGCACGATGCTTCGATTCGTCTAGATGAGGTAAACCTAGATAAGTGGGCGACGTTACTGGATACGCCAGAGAGTAAAGCGCAATCGGTGCTGGCAAACATGAAGACGCCTACGATTCCTTTACCAACGCGTATTGAAGTCGAAACGCCGAACTTGTTGCTGGGCGGCATTGAGTTTCACGATGTGGCATTGAACGCCAGTAAAAAGAACCTAAGTTGGCAGTTGGACGTGAGTAGCCAAGAGGTGAAAGGCAAAGCAACGTACCTCAAACCGTACGATTTATCGGTGTCTCTAGACCATCTGCATTTGTACTTGCCAGACTTTGAGGAAATGACCAAAGAGCGCAGTTCGATTTTCGCTAGTGAAGATCAGAATGCGCCACTTATTACCAACTTTGACCGCAAGTTTCACGCAGAGATGCCAAACTTAACGTTGAACATCGACGATTTTTGGCTGCAAGGTTACAAGGTTGGCAAAGTGAATGTCGACTTACAGCGTCAAGATGATCGTTTGGAGTGGAAAAACATTACCTTCAGTAGCGGCAAAAACCGCATCGATATGAATGGTTGGTGGGAGCTGACCAAAGATCGTAGCCATTCCAATCTGACGTTAAAAATGAAAGGCGATAACAATACGGATCTGATGGAGCGTTTTGGTATCACGTCTGGGATCCAGCAAGCGCCATTTGAGATCAACGCCAATATGAATTGGGATGGTGCGCCTTGGTCGATGAAGACACCAACCTTGCAGGGGAATGTCTCGACGGAGTTTGGCAAAGGGGTTGTGAGTGAAGTCAGCGGCGCGGCGCGTTTGCTTGGCCTATTTAGCTTGGACTCCATCATTCGTAAGATGCAGCTCGATTTTACCGACGTATTCGACAAAGGCATGGCGTTCAACTCCATCACGGGTACAGGCAAAATCCAAGATGGTGTGTTCATCACCAATGACATTGTGATGGATGCGCTAGCTGGTGAAATGCAAATTCGTGGTATTGCAAACATGACCACCAGAATGGTGGATGCGGAAGTGAAGTTTACGCCGGATATTACGTCAGGGTTGCCAATGTTGACGGCGTTTGCGGTAGCCCCTCAAACTGCTCTGTACGTGCTGGCGATTTCTACGGTAATTTCTCCTGTTGTAGAGGTGTTCACCCAAGTGAATTACGAGGTCAAAGGCCCGTTAGATTCACCAACCGTAAAAGAGATTTCACGTAGTAAAGGCGAATACAAGCTGCCAGAAAAACTGCGTGAGCAGGCTAAATAGATCGCCCGACTAAGTGGTAGAAGGAAGAGAACACATGGAACGTGTTGGCATCATTCAAATGACATCGGGGCCTGATATTCAGGCGAATTTGGACTTTATTGACCAGCAATGTACTTTGGCGGCCAATCAAGGAGTGAAGCTGGTGCTCACACCGGAAAATGCGGTGTTGTTTGCCAGTCGAGAAGAGTACCATCAACATGCAGAGCCGTTAGGTAGCGGTGCTATTCAAGAGCGTTTAGCCAATATCGCGAAGAGTCATCAACTGACGCTTGTCGTTGGTAGCATGCCGATTCAAACCGCTCGAGGTGTGACAACGACGACGCTCGTTTTACCTCCTCACGGAAAATGCATTGCCCATTATGACAAGCTGCATATGTTTGATGTCGATGTAGAAGATGGCCATGGCAGCTACCGAGAGTCAGATACTTTCACCGCGGGCAACCAAATTGTGGTGGCAGAAACGGATATCGGCAGCGTCGGCTTGAGCATTTGTTACGACGTTCGTTTCCCCGAATTGTACAAAGCACTGCGTTTAGCGGGGGCGGATATCATTGTTGTTCCCGCCGCGTTTACTGCGGTTACTGGGCAAGCTCACTGGGAAGTGTTGCTGCGAGCTCGAGCAATTGAAACGCAATGTTGGATTTTAGCCAGTGGACAAACGGGAACACACCCTTGCGGCCGTAAAACGTGGGGGCATTCCATGGTGATTGACCCCTGGGGACGCATTCACAAACAACTTCAAGACCAAGTGGGTTTGCTGGTGGCAGAGATAGATTTGTCACAAACCCAGCAAGTAAGGCAGAATATGCCGCTGACTCAACACAGTCGCTTTCAAAATGAATTGAGACGGAAATAAAAGAGCTAACTATGAGCACAAACCAAATAGAACAGGCACTCCTTGCCCCAAATGGTCTGACAGAGCAGGACATTGCTGACACGCTTGCCAGCATTGCTACGCGCCAGATCGATTATGCGGACATCTACTTTCAGTCCAGCTGGCACGAGTCTCTGGTTCTAGAAGACAGCATCATCAAAGATGGCTCTTTTAACATTGATTGTGGTGTCGGTGTGCGTGCGGTGACGGGCGAAAAAACCGGTTTCGCCTACTCAGATCAAATCAATCCGGAAGGTTTGAAGCAAAGTGCTATTGCGGCGCGAGGCATTGCGCAGCAGGGCCAAAATGGCAAAGTTCAAGCATTCAAACGTTCGGAAAATCAAGCTTACTATGATGCGGTTAACCCGCTAGCAAGCTGGGAAAAACAACAAAAAACCGAGTTACTGATGTCTTTGGATGCGTACATTCGCACTAAAGAGCCTCTGATCAAAGAAGTTTCTATCAGCATCAGTGGCGTGCACGAGCAAATGCTAGTTGCCGCTACAGATGGCACTTTCGCTGGTGATACTCGTCCTCTTGTTCGACTATCCATCAGTGTACTTGCACAGAAAGGTGACCGTCGCGAGCGTGGCAGTGCTGGTGGTGGTGGTCGTTTTGGCTACGATTTCTTCTTGTCTGAAACAGATGGTGTGAAGCAAGCCTTCCACTTCGCGGACGAAGCCATCCGTATGGCGTTAGTTAACCTAGAAGCAGAAGCTGCACCTGCAGGTATGATGCCTGTAGTTCTGGGTTCTGGTTGGCCGGGCGTATTGCTGCATGAAGCGGTAGGTCACGGTTTAGAAGGGGACTTCAACCGCAAAGAGTCGTCGGTATTCTCTGGCAAAATGGGTCAGCAGGTGACGTCATCGCTATGTACGATTGTGGATGATGGTACGCTGAAAGATCTACGTGGTTCACTCAATGTGGACGACGAAGGTGTGAATGGTCAGTACAACACGCTGATCGAAAATGGCGTATTGAAAGGCTACATGCAAGACAAGCTGAACGCGCGCCTAATGGGGGTAAACCCAACGGGTAACGGTCGCCGCGAATCTTACGCGCACTTACCGATGCCACGCATGACCAATACCTACATGCTGCCAGGTGAACACACACCAGAAGAAATCATCTCGACCGTGAAGAAAGGCATCTACGCGCCTAACTTCGGTGGTGGTCAGGTGGATATCACCTCAGGTAAGTTCGTGTTCTCTGCATCAGAAGCGTACTTGATTGAGGATGGTAAAGTGACTCGTCCCGTCAAAGGGGCAACTCTAATCGGTTCAGGCATTGAAGCGATGCAGCAAGTGTCGATGGTCGGTAACGACTTAAGCATCGATAAAGGTGTTGGCGTTTGTGGTAAAGCAGGGCAAAGCGTGCCAGTAGGCGTTGGTCAGCCAACGTTGAAGCTTGATTCACTGACTGTTGGTGGCACCGAGTAAATCACTCGAATCTTGACAAAAAGAGCGCTCATTGGAGCGCTCTTTTACTTTGTGCGTGAACCGATGTGGGTTAGAGGTTCTCTTCTGCAAACTCTGCCAAGCGGCTACGAACCACGCCGTTGAGGTGAATGTTCGCACTGCCTTCAAAGTTCTTGAAGCGTTCGACCATGTAGGTCAAACCTGACGTCACTGGGGTGAGGTAATGTGAGTCAATCTGCGCCAAGTTACCGGAGCAGACGATTTTGGTTCCTTCACCGCAGCGGGTGATGATGGTTTTGATTTGTGATGCTGTGAGGTTTTGACACTCATCAAGCAACACAAACGCATTTTGAATCGAACGGCCACGCATAAAGTTGATCGACTTAAACTGAATGTTGGCTTTATCGCAGATGTATTTCAACGAGCCTTCGGTGCAGTGATCGTGCTTATGCAGCGCCTCCAAAGTATCGGTTACCGCCGCCAGCCAAGGCATCATTTTTTCCTCTTCTGAGCCTGGTAAGAAGCCAATCGACTCACCAATGTCTGGCGTGTTACGCGTGACGATGATTTTATCAAACATGCCTTTTTCAATAGTTTGCTCGAGCGCAGCTGCCATGGCCAATAGCGTTTTACCACTACCCGCCGCACCAGTGAGGATCACCAAATCAATGTCAGGGTCGAGCAGGGCATCGAGTGCCATGGCCTGATAAATGTTTTTTGGTGTGATGTCCCAAGCTCGGCGGTGCATCATGCGTTCTCGGCTTAGGTCGAGTAGGGTTAGCTTGTCTTCATTGATGGTTTCAACGCGGCCTGCAAAATCGCTGTCTTCATCAATGACGTATTGGTTGATGAACGTTGGGTCAAAGGGCTCACGACTGAGTTTGTGGTAGGTTTTTCCCCCCAACGCGTAGCTTTCAACTTCATCAATACTGCTCCAGAAATCGCCTTCTCGTTGCTGGAAGCCTTTAGTGAGGTATTGAATGTCGTCGATGAGTTGGTCGGTTCGGTAGTCTTCAACAAAGCGAACTCCAGCTCCTTTCGCGCGCAGACGCATGTTGATGTCTTTTGTGATAAGCACGACTTCTCGTGGTGCTCGTTTGTTTTGCAGATAAAGCACCGCGTTGAGAATACGGTTGTCACCGGCTTTGTCGGCGAAAGCTTTGACGGTTTCCTGCAATTCAAAATCCGCCAAAATGGAAATAGAGCCTTGGTCTGGTTTTTCTTTCGATACGGGAATGCCTTCTGAAATTTCATCTGGTGTTGCGTCTTTAAAGAGATCTTCCAAAGCGCGAATAGCTACGCGTGCGTCTCTTGCGACATCGCGTTTGCTGTCTTTAATTCGGTCGAGTTCTTCCAACACGGTCATAGGGATGACGACATCGTGTTCTTGGAAAGAGAAGATGGCGAAGGGTTCATGAAGAAGGATGTTGGTATCAAGTACAAACAGTTTCCGATCGGTATCGCCCATAGCGTCTCCTTGCCGCAGCGCGGCTTTGCTTGCGAGTGGTTAAGCCAAATTCAACATAAGAAATGACCTAACTCTGATTGCTTGCAATAGAGGTTATCGGGCTATCGTCGGTTAGTTAGCAACCGAGTAGCAAGACAACTTACTGCAAACCCGTGTTGATCCTAATCGTGTACTAATGCGCTCAAATTATATGCAATGTATTTAAGCGCCCCTCATTAGAAGTATACGTAATATTTACTTCCAACAACTTAATAATTGGCATGAGTTTTTTACAATTTGATTGCATTTGTAATTTGGGAAAAAAAGTTTCCGCTTGGTGCGGTTTCGACGTGACCTAAATCACAGCTTCAAGTAAGATTAGCGACCTTTTTCTGCGCATAGGCTACGTCCGATTTATCATGTTGAGCTGGCTTAAAAATGTTCAGTCCACACTCGCATGACGAGCTCAATGTGCATAGCAGAAGCCAGAATCAGATCTAAACTATTATCCATGCCCTCGGGTGTGAGTAGACCAACAAGAAATACGAATCAAGAACTAATAACGAGGTAGTCAATTCATGACATTTGCTTTGGGGCAGCGCTGGATTAGCGATACGGAAAGCGATTTAGGTTTAGGTACCGTAGTAGCAATGGATGCTCGTACTGTGACATTGATGTTTGCAGCGTCAGAGGAAAACCGAGTTTACGCACGTAACGATGCACCTGTTACCCGAGTAACGTTTAACGTCGGTGATGTCATCGATTGCCAAGAAGGTTGGTCTCTGAAAGTTGAAGAAGTACTGGAAGATGAAGGTCTGTACACCTATTTCGGTACTCGTGAAGACACGCAAGAAACCGCAGTTGTTCTGCGTGAGATTTTCCTTAGCAACCAAATTCGTTTCAACAAACCTCAAGATAAGTTGTATGCGGGTCAAATCGACCGCATGGACAACTTCGTTCTTCGTTACCGTGCGCTAGCCAACCAGTTTGAACAGCACAAGAGCCCAATGCGTGGCTTGTGTGGTATGCGAGCAGGTTTGATCCCTCATCAGCTTTACATCGCGCACGAAGTCGGTCGCCGTCACGCGCCACGCGTTTTGTTGGCGGATGAAGTAGGTTTGGGTAAGACCATCGAAGCGGGCATGATCATTCACCAGCAAGTGCTGTCTGGTCGTGCTGAACGCATTTTGATTGTGGTGCCTGAAACACTGCAACACCAATGGCTAGTAGAGATGATGCGTCGTTTCAACCTGCATTTCTCGATCTTCGACGAAGAGCGTTGTATTGAAGCATTCGCGGACGCTGAAAACCCATTTGATACTCAGCAATACGTGCTGTGTTCACTCGATTTCCTACGTAAGAGCCGCAAGCGTTTTGAACAAGCGCTAGAAGGCGAATGGGATCTACTTGTTGTCGATGAAGCGCATCACCTTGAGTGGAGCCAAGACAAACCAAGCCGTGAATACCAAGTGGTAGAAGGCTTGGCTGAACGTACTCCTGGCGTGTTGCTACTGACAGCAACGCCAGAACAGCTTGGTCGTGAAAGCCACTTTGCTCGTCTACGCCTGCTGGATCCCGATCGTTTCTATGATTATGAAGCGTTCGTCGAGGAAGAAGAGCAATACGCGCCTGTAGCGGATGCGATTACTTCACTATTCTCAGGCGAAAAGCTGCCTGATGAAGCGAAAAACCAGATCACAGAGCTGTTGTCTGAACAAGACGTAGAACCACTTTTCCGCATTATCGAAAGCAACAGCGATGAAGAGGCGAAAGCATCAGCGCGCCAAGAGCTTATCGATAACCTAATGGACCGTCACGGTACGGGGCGTGTTTTGTTCCGTAACACGCGTGCGGCAATCAAAGGTTTCCCAACGCGTAATGTGCATCTTATGCCGATGGATATCCCACAGCAGTACACCACGTCAATGCGTGTGGCAGGGATGATTGGCGGTAAGATGAGTTCTGAAGCGCGTGCGATGAAGAACCTGTACCCGGAAGAAATTTTCCAAGAATTTGAAGGCGATGATGCAAGCTGGTGGCAGTTTGACTCACGTGTAAACTGGCTACTTGAAAAAGTAAAAGAGAAACGCGGCGAGAAAATTCTCGTGATTGCTTCTCGTGCGAGCACGGCATTGCAATTGGAGCAAGCGCTGCGTGAACGCGAAGGCATCCGTGCGACGGTCTTCCACGAAGGCATGTCGATTCTTGAGCGCGACAAAGCTGCGGCTTACTTTGCGCAAGAAGAAGGCGGTGCACAGGTTCTGATCTGTAGCGAAATCGGTTCTGAAGGTCGTAACTTCCAATTTGCCAACCAATTGGTGATGTTCGACTTGCCATTCAACCCAGACTTGCTTGAGCAACGTATTGGTCGTTTGGACCGTATCGGTCAAAATCGCGATATCGACATTCATGTTCCTTACCTGAAAGGTACATCGCAAGCGATCCTAGCGCGTTGGTTCGATGAAGGTTTGAACGCCTTTGCAGAAACCTGCCCGACAGGTCGTGCGGTTTATGACAAGTACTCAGACGCCCTGATTGAGATTCTGGCGTCAGGAGATACCAGCACTCTGGATGAGATCATCGAAGAATCAGCGAAGCTGAACAAAGAATTGAAATCGCAACTAGAGCAAGGTCGTGACCGCTTGCTAGAAATGCACTCTAATGGCGGCGAAAAAGCTCAGCAAATCGTTGAGAAAATTGAATCAACCGATGGTGATACAAACCTAGTCACGTTTGCGCTTTCTCTGTTTGATACGATTGGTTTGAACCAAGACGACAAAGGCGAAAATGCACTGGTGGTGACACCATCAGAGCACATGATGGTGCCAAGCTACCCTGGTTTGCCATACGAAGGTGCGACGATCACTTTTGATCGCGATACCGCGCTTTCTCGTGAAGACATGCACTTCATCAGTTGGGAACACCCAATGATCCAAGGTGGTATCGATCTTCTGATGAGTGAAGGTGTGGGTACTTCTGCGGTATCTTTGTTGAAAAACAAGGCGTTGCCAGTTGGTACGATTCTGCTTGAACTGATTTACGCGGTAGATGCGCAAGCACCAAAACGCAGCGGTATCACTCGCTTCTTACCGAAAACGCCAATCCGTCTGATGATGGACTCACGTGGTAACGATCTATCGGCTCAAGTGGAGTTTGAAGGTTTCAACCGTCAACTTAGCCCAGTAAACCGTCATCTTGGCAGCAAGCTGGTGACGTCTGTGCAAAAAGACGTGCACCGTTTGATTGAAGCGGGTGATGTGCTGGTTGAAGAGAAAGTGGAAGCCGTTCGTAAGCAAGCACAGCAAGATATGCAGCAAAGCTTGAATGCGGAGCTAGAGCGTTTACAAGCCTTGAAAGCGGTGAACCCAAACATTCGTGATGAAGAGATTGAAGCGATTGAAGCACAAATCAAAGAGCTGACGGGTTACATCAATCAAGCTCAAGTGCAGCTCGACTCGCTCCGTCTGATCGTGGTGAGCCACAACTAATCGCGTAAAACGCATTAAACGCATTAAAAAAGGTCTTCAATCGAAGACCTTTTTCTTTATCTATGGTTTGCCTGCGGATTACATCAACCACTTCCACCAAATAAACAAAGCTAAGAAGCCAAACAAGTAAATCAGCCCAGCAATCGATAGCCATTTCAGTTTGCGTCCCACCGCCAGCGGTTCCGGCAAGTCCGTTTTGCTCACTAAGATGTAGTTCAGTAGCGCGAAGAATGGTGTCGTCATAAACGCCAGAACCATCGCGAAGTCGAGCATAGGCAGCAGTGCCGATGCCCAGAATACGACAATACCCAGCGCCAGCAATGATACCGCCAACATAATCGCTGACGTTGCTTTTGGATCGGTTTCCGCTTGAGAGCGCAACAGGCGTTGTGAGTCGGCAATTACGCGCGAGTAACCGTCAATAACAGTAATCGTGCTGCCGAAAATACAGAAGAAAGCGATCACCGCGATTAAGTAACGTGACCATTCCCCGATGGTCGAAGCGTACAAGCCAACCAACTGATGCGAGAAGCCAACCCCTGAGCTCTTCAGTTCAATTCCAGAACCGTGCAGCATTAATGCACCGAGCGAAACAAACACTAGCGCCAAAACGGCTGTACCGATGTAGCCAACGTTGAAGTCAAACAGAGCAGAGCGTGGTGTTACTTCTTGCTGACTCGACTGGCGCTTTAGCCACGCTGAGGTTAAACACGAAATCTCAATTGGTGCTGGCATCCACCCCATCGTAACCACGATGAAACCAATTGCCGCAATTGACCAAGGGGAAGGCGATTCAAAGTTCGCGACGGGTTCCACTGGGTTACCAAACGCAATTGCAACAGCAAGCAGCGTTGCAATGGTGAGCACGGACATGATCACTTTCGAAAGTGTGTCGAGTGCTTTGTAATGGCCGGCGAATAAAATGATCAAACACGTGACCAAAACGATGATGCTCAGCGATGCCATCGACAGTGAAAACGGTATGAAGTAACCCAGCAAGCTCGCACTAAACATCAACAATGCTGCGGTGTTGATCACCGCCGACACCACACTTAAGAACAGAAACAGCCAAAGGTAAGGGCGACCCAGTCTCGCGTAGCCTTCGACTAACGTAAGCCCAGTGCCCATCGTGTATTGCACGCCAGCTCGGAAAAATGGGTATTTAAACAGGTTTACGAGCAGGATGAGTGCGGCAAGTTGCCAGCCATAGATGGCGCCCGCTTTGGTTGAGGCTACAAGGTGAGAGCCACCCACCGCCGCAGAAGCCATTAGGATGCCTGGGCCAAGTGAGCGGAAAAATAGCGATATTCTGGATTGGGGTTGATCTGGTACGGCGGATTCCATTTCTTATTGTCCTTTGATGTTGTGTATAGCGGCATAACCTTCCCCGCGAGAACGGTTCGCGGGAATTCAAACGGCGTGAAACCTTATTTAATGTTATGGGGTGCTTTTCCGAACGGAATAAAGTTATTTGGGTAACCACTCTATAAATATCACTCCCGCAGTACTTGTCAAACTATATTTACAAATCAGTTTTTATTTTATTTTTCGAATTTATTGACTTGATTGACCCTGTTGGTTTTGGTGTTTTCATTGGTCGCGAAATTAAAATGCGTTTTGACTGAGCCCTCGTTATAATCGCGGCGTTTTTATTTTCTAGAGATCCCACCCATGGCAATGCTTGAGTACAACCCACCGACTGATCCTTGGATCGACATCGTTTTTGAGGACGACCATATCTTGGCTGTGAATAAGCCATCTGGTTTGTTGTCAGTTCCGGGACGTCTTGCAGAGCACCATGACAGCATGTGGAGTCGTTTACAGGAAGAGTACCCAGATATCCAAGTCGTGCATCGCTTAGATATGTCGACGTCGGGATTGATGGTACTGGCTAAAAACAAGCGAGCAGAAAGTGCGTTGAAAAAGCAGTTCCAGTTCCGCTTAACGCATAAAATTTACTACGCACGCGTTTGGGGTCATGTCGAGCAGGAAGAGGGCGAAATCGATCTGCCATTGATCTGTGACTGGCCAAACCGTCCGCTGCAAAAAGTGTGTTTTGAAGATGGTAAGCCATCAAAAACTCTCTTCCAAGTCGCGAAGCGAGAAGAACATGAAGACGGCACAAAGACGACCATCGTACGTTTACTGCCTATTACTGGCCGCTCACATCAATTGCGTGTGCACATGCAAGCGTTGGGTCACCCTATTGTTGGTGATGAGTTCTATGCTACCGAAGAAGCCAAAGCCTTCTCTGAGCGTTTGGAACTGCACGCTTCTGAACTGAGCTTCTACCATCCGAAAAGTCACTGGCTCCGCAGTATTTTTGTTCCGTGTGACTTTTACCCGGAAGCCGAAGAGATGATCTTTGACTATTTCGATCCAGAGCGTAAATTACCTGATTACAAAACACTGCCACGCCCATAAATAGATTTCATTAGGCAGTGAACAAGGAGCCGTTATGTCACTGCCTAAAGTGGTCTTTCTCGACCGCGCCACTATTCCCAATCACATTCAAGTTCCGCGCCCTGAGTTTCCTCATCATTGGATGGAGTATGCACTGACACCGCCTGAGTTCGTGGTTGAACGCTTGGCTGATGCCGATATCGTCATCAGCAATAAAGTGGTGTTGGAGCAATCGGTACTTTCGCAGCTGCCTCAGCTCAAGATGATTGCCGTTGCGGCGACAGGGTTTAACAATGTCGACGTGAACTATTGTGCTGAACATGGCATTGCAGTCGCGAACGTACGTGGTTATGCCACTCGATCTGTGCCTGAGCATGTGATCGCGATGTTGTTTGCTTTGCGTCGAAACTTGCTTGGGTACCATCAAGACATTGCGGCTGGTGAATGGCAGCGAAATAAGCAGTTCTGCTTTTTTACTCATTCCATCGGGGATGTTGGCGGCAGTACACTAGGTGTCGTCGGTAGTGGTGCATTGGGGCAAGCCACGGCAAATCTGGCTCAAGCGCTAGGAATGACCGTTTTATTTGCGGAGCGTAAAGGAGCGGCAGAATGTCGACCAGGTTATGTGCCATTTGAGGAAGTGTTGAAACACTCTGACGCGTTGACGTTGCACTGTCCGCTTAACGAGCATACGCAGAATTTGATTGGCAAAGCCGAGTTACAGCAAATGAAACCAAACGCGATTCTAATCAACACCGGTCGAGGCGGTTTGGTTGATGAGCAAGCGTTGGTGGATGCGCTAAAACAGGGGGAGATCGCAGCAGCAGGTTTTGATGTATTTACTCAGGAGCCTGCCGATGAGAGCAACCCTCTGATCGCTAATATTCACTTACCGAATTTGCTGTTAACGCCTCATGTTGCGTGGGGAAGTGATTCGTCGATTCAACGCTTGGCCGACATCCTGATTGAGAACATTAACGCGTTTCAGCGCGGAGACCTCCTCAATCGCCTCGCTTAATGGGCATTGATTATCCGCATTAAAAAAGCAGACCTAGTGGCCTGCTTTGTCTTTATGGTTTACGAAGGAAGATTAGATTTCTTCTTCGTTTAACGCTTTCAGGATTTGGAAAATTTCACGGTAAGATTTTGCTGGTTTACCGGCTTTTTTCTCTTTCGCTGCTTGGCGTGCAAGTTGACGTAGACGCTGACGATCCGCTTCTGGGTACAATTCCATGACGTCATCAATGGCTTTGTCGCCTTCTTCCACAACGCGATCACGCAGCATTTCCAGTTTATGCAGCGCTGCTGTTGCTTGTGAGTGTTTGTTGCGTACTTTGTCCAATGCCGCTTGGATTGGTTCTGGGTCTTCATAACGCATCAATTTACCGATACGTTGTAGCTGACGACGACGCGCTTCGTTCTTAAAGCGCTGTGCATCGGCAATTGCTTCTCGCAGGTCTTCGCTCAATGGAAACTTTTCGAGAACTGCTGGCTTTAGGCCGACAAGCTCTTCGCCAAGCTTTTGCAGCTCTTCCATGTCTCGCTTCATCTCGGATTTACTTACCCAGATGATCTCTTCTTCTGGTTCCCATGGCGCTTTTTGATTCTTACGTGCCATTTCAGTTGCCTGTGTTTTGATTAATATTATGACTATTTTAACAAGAATCGTGGGGAGAAAGCGAAATTCTTGTTATTCTATTGCGTATTGAATACAAGATGTGAAAGACAATGGATATTAAACAGCAGGTTGCTGAGCAACGTACCGAGCTAGAGCAAGCCGTGGCACGAGCATTGGAGCTCGCGTCGGCGAAGTCGGATGCAGCAGAAGTCGCAATTACTAAAAGCACAGGTTTGAGTGTTTCCACTCGAATGGGTGATGTAGAAAATGTCGAGTTCAACAGTGATGGTGCGCTTGGCATTACCGTTTACCGAGGCCAACGTAAGGGCAGCGCTTCCACATCTGATTTGAGTGATGCGGCGATTGAACAGACAGTGAATGCCGCGCTTGATATCGCTCATTACACATCTGAAGACCCATTCGCAGGCCCAGCGCCGAAAGAATTTATGGTGAAAGAGGTGCCAGATCTTGACCTTTTCCACCCAGACTCTCCAGACCCAGACTACGCAGCACAAGTGGCGATTGCCGCTGAGAAAGAAGCGCTAAGCTACAGCGATGCAATCAAGCAAAGTGACGGTGCAAGCTACGATAGCCACTATGGCGTCAAAGTCTACGGAAACAGCCATGGTTTGTTAGCAAGCTACGCGTCTAGCCGCCACAGCACAAGCTGCTGCGTTATTGGCGTAGGCAAAAATGGCGAAATGGAACGTGATTACAGCTATACCGTTGCCCGCCATCGTGATGATTTGTGGACGCCAGAAACCGTCGGCCGCAAAGCGGCGGAAAATACTGTAAGCCGACTGGATGCTCAACGATTGAAAACGGGCCAATACCCAATTATGTTTGCGGCAGATGTGGCAACTGGCTTGATTGGTCACCTAGTGATGGCGATCAGCGGTGGCAACCTGTACCGCAAATCTTCTTTCTTACTGGATCATTTGGGTAAACAAGTCTTGCCTGAATGGTTCAATATTTCAGAGCGTCCGCATGTATTGCGCGGTTTGGCTTCCAGCCCATTCGATAGCGAAGGCGTTTATACGCAAGATCGTGAAATCATTACCGATGGTGTGTTGGCGACCTATCTACTGACCAGTTATGCCGCACGCAAGATGAAGATGGATCCAACCGGTCACGCTGGTGGTATTCACAACTGGTACGTGAAGTCGACAGGTCAAAACTTTGAGCAAATGCTGAAGGAATTAGGCACAGGCCTTTTGGTAACAGAAGTGATGGGCCAAGGTGTGAACGTGGTAACGGGTGATTACTCTCGCGGTGCGGCAGGCTTCTGGGTTGAGAACGGTGAAATCCAATACCCAGTCTCTGAAATTACCATCGCCGGTAATCTAAAAGACATGTTCACCAAGATTGTGGCAGTTGGTAGTGATATTGAAACACGCTCACAAATCCAAACCGGTTCTATCTTGCTCGACACAATGAAAGTCGCAGGTGAATAATAGTTACTAGCGCGGAAATACCAAAAAGCCTGATGTGTTCATCAGGCTTTTTTAATGTTCATTGTTGGTTACTGGCTTAGATCAGCAAGGTTGCGAGACCGAGGAAAACAGACAAGCCAATCACATCAGTGACAGTCGTCAGTGCCATACCGCCAGCAAGGGCAGGATCGATATTCATCTTCTTCAGAAGGACAGGGATGGTTACCCCTGCAACCCCGGCCACGAACAGGTTGGTCAACATGGCGGCAGAGATGATACCTCCGAGCATCCAGTTGCCTTTCCAAACCACAACGATACCACCGATGATCAACGCCCACATGATGCCGTTAAGCAAACCGATCGCGGCTTCTTTCATCAACAGTTCACGTTTGTTTGAGTCACCGATATGACCTAAAGCAAGGCCACGAATAACCAGTGCAACGGTTTGGTTACCTGCAACACCACCCATGGATGGCACGATGGTCATCAAGACCGCAATTGCCGCCATTTGGTCCAGAGTGGCTTCAAACATGTTGGAAACCGAAGCAGCAGCTAATGCAGCTAGGACATTGGCTCCGAGCCAAACACTGCGTTTACGCGCGGATTTGAAGACGGGAGCGAAGGTATCTTCGTCATCATCCATACCCGCCATACTCATCATTGAGTGTTCGGCGTCTTCACGAATAACGTCAACCACGTCATCGATGGTGATACGACCAACAAGGTGCTGGTTTTCATCCACTACGGGTGCTGACACCCAATTACGACGTTCAAACAGGCTAGCAACGTCTGAGTCACTGGTGTCAACGGTAATCGCATCGTCAGCATCTTCCATGACGTCGATAATTTTTACGTCGGGTTGGGTCGTGATAAGTGTCGTGATTGGGAGTTCGCCAATCAGTTTGCTTTCGTCATCAATCACGTAGAGCGCATCGGTGGCTTCAGGCAGCTCGCCCTTCATACGCAGATAACGCAGGACTACGTCGACATCAACGTCACCACGAATCGTGATAACGTCCGTGTTCATCAACCCACCAGCGGTGTCTTCAGGATAAGACAGTGCCGTCTCGACGCGAGCACGATCTGCTGAATCCATTTGGGAGAGAACTTCACGAGAAAGATCATCTGGCAAGCTACGTAGGACGTACGCAACGTCATCGGTATCCATGCCTTCCGTCGCCTCTGCAAGGTCTTCGGGAGCCATTTTTGATACGAGACTGTCTTTAACGTCTTCGTTTAGTTCGTCAAGAATTTCACCGTAATCTTCGGGGTCGGTAAGTTGCCAAAGAACTTCACGGCTTTTACGTGGGGATGCTTCTAAAAGGTGAGCAATATCCTCAGGTTCCATGTCCTGCAGTTGACGACGAACATGGACGAAGCGGCCGTTTTCCAGCGCTTCTGTGACTTCTTGGAGGGCTTGGTGAGCTTGGTCGAATTCTATTTGCTCTGCCATTCGTTCCTCCCAATTCCTGATATTTACAATGCTTTGAATAATAACTTAATTCTAGGCACCTTTTAATAACAACTTGTGAAACAGGACAAAATTATTTGCTGAGTGGCCAGAGCAGTCGCAAAGATTTGGGAGAGATATCGCTGTACTTTTTAGCTAGGAAAGGTGATTGCGCTCTATTCAGTTTGGAGGCTAGAGGTTGGAACTATAAAAGCGAGTAAATTACTCGCCTTCGTCAAACTTGTCTTCAATCAGGTGACATACAGCGTCGAGTGCCAACTCTGCTTGATCGCCTGTGGCATGAATCGTTACGTATTGTCCTTGAGCCGATTCCAACATCAGCAGCCCCATAACGCTGTCTGCGGTGGCAGTTTTGTCTTCTTCGTTGTCGATGGTTACTACAGCATCAAAGCTTTGCGCAAGTTCTACCAACTTAACTGCGGCGCGCGCGTGTAACCCAAGACGATTTTGAATCAATACTTTACGACTTAACTCCACTGCTACTCCTTAGCATTTTTCTCGAGCGAGGTGTGACGAATCTGAACTTGATGCCCTTTATCCGCAAAGTACTCGCCAATCTGTTGGGTTAAATACACTGAGCGGTGTTTGCCGCCAGTACAGCCAATGGCTACGGTGAGATAGCTGCGATTATTTTTTTCGAGCAAAGGTAGCCAAGTTTCAATAAAACTTTCTATCTGGTACTTGAGGCTCAATACCGACTGGTGCTGTTCCAAAAACGCAGCGATAGGTGCATCTAAACCCGTCAGTGGGCGCAGTGCAGGTTCCCAGTGTGGGTTCGGTAGGAATCGAACATCAAATACGTAATCCGCATCAGACGGGAGGCCGTATTTAAAGCCGAATGATTCAAACACCATCACCAAGCCTTTGCGATCACGTCCTTCTACTCGCATGCGAACTGTTTCACTCAGTTCATGCAAAGACTGACCGCTACTGTTGAGGATTAAATCCGCATGCGCTTTTAGTGGTGTCAGGATCTCTTTTTCTCGCTCGATAGCTTGATCGAGCGATAGAGACTGACCGCCTAATGATAGCGGGTGGATACGACGAGTTTCGCTGTAGCGTTTGAGCAAGGTTTCCTTATTGGCGTCTAAGAAAAGTACGGTTACATCGAGTTCAGTTTTTAGCTGCTCTAACGTGCCAGTCAATTCTTTGAGCTTTTTGGGGATGTTGCGGATATCAATGCTCACCGCAACATTTTGCTTGCTGTCAGCGATGGAATGCACAAACGCATCCAATAGGTTTACTGGTAGGTTGTCGACACAGTAGTACCCTAAGTCCTCTAGCACGCGCAACGCAATACTTTTGCCTGCACCAGAGTGCCCGCTAACAACAATTAATCGCATGGTGATCGTCCTGCTTATTGGTGAATCATGATGTCGTAGAGTTCTTCATCACTCTGAGCATTGCGTAGCAATTTCAGTACTTGCTTGTCGCTCAGACGTTCTGCCATAGAGGATAGAGTCTTGAGGTGCTCTTTGCACTGTTCTTCTGGTACAAGGAGTGCAAACAAAAGGTCGACAGGTCGATTGTCAATCGCATCAAATTCAATTGCTTCATCGCATTGCAGAAGTACCGCAATGGCTTTGTCGCTAGATTGCATTCGTGCGTGTGGGATTGCAATACCGTTTCCGATACCAGTACTGCCCATTTTCTCTCTGTTGAGCATGCACTCAAACAGCTCGGTAGAATCTTGGCCCGTGTGTTCAGCGACGATTTGGCTGATCATTTCGAGGGCGCGTTTTTTACTCGTACAATGGACTGCACTTTTCGTGCAGTCCAATGACAGTATTTCGCTCAGTTGCATGATTAATGACTGTTTAATTTTTCTTTGTGCTTATTAAGTTGGCGAACCAATTTATCTACCAGCGAATCGATCGCGGCATACATATTCTCGTCATCGGCTGATGCGTGGATTTCGCCATGATTTACGTGGAGTGTAGCTTCCGCGATTTGGTTAATTTTTTCAACTTTTAGTACAACTTGTACTTGATTGATATGGTCGAAGAACCTTTCGAGCTTCTGAAACTTAGATTGAACATAGTCTTGCATTGAATCGGTAAGATCAACGTGATGGCCTTGAATATTGATTTGCATAGACTTTCCTTTTCAGTTAGTGCCTTAAAGTAGGCGTTTACGCTGACTTGAAGGGGCAATACCCAAGGATTCGCGATATTTAGCTATCGTACGTCTTGCGACCTGAATCCCTTGGTCAGCCAGAAGAGCAGCAATCTTACTGTCACTAAGTGGTTTAGCAGTATTCTCTGCCGCGACCAGTTTCTTAATGAGTGCGCGGATTGCTGTTGACGAACATTCTCCGCCATTGTCTGTACTGACGTGGCTGGAGAAGAAGTACTTCAATTCAAAAATGCCACGTGGCGTATGCATGAACTTTTGTGTCGTAACACGAGATATTGTGGATTCATGCATGTCCACCGCCAAGGCTACATCATTGAGTACCATTGGCTTCATGGCTTCTTCACCATACTCGAAGAAATCTTGTTGATGTTCAACAATACATCTTGCAACTTTGAGTAGCGTCTCGTTTCTGCTCTCTAAGCTCTTAATTAACCATTTTGCCTCTTGCAAATTGCTGCGAATGTACTGGCTATCCGCACTGTTGCCTTTGCCTAATTGAGCGTATTGTTGGTTAACTTTTAACTTTGGAATGCTGTCAGGGTTGATGGAAACGGTCCATTTCCCATGATCTTTAAATACCGATACGTCCGGAATGACGTATTCTGTGTCGTCTGGGGTAATGCGGCTGCCCGGACGAGGATCTAACTGTTGGATCAGTTTTAATACTTCGCGTAGATCCGCTTCTTTTAGCTTAGTTTCTTTGATGACCAGTTTGTAATCGCGATTACCAAGGTGATCGATGTGATCGGCAAGAATCATTTTGGCTTCCGCAAGCCAAGGCGTGTCTTCTGGGAAGGTTGCAAGTTGCAGTAGTAAGCATTCTTGCAGGTTCTGCGATGCCACACCAAGCGGGTCAAACTGTTGGATGCGTTTGCGCACGGCTTCGACTTCATCCAACTCAATATCTTCGTTGTTGAAGCTTTCGTGAATTTCTTCAGGAGATAGGGTCAGGTAGCCGTAATCGTCAATCGCATCAATGATGGCAATGGCAATCGTACGGTCGGTCTCACTGAAAGGCGTTAAGTCGAGTTGCCACATTAAGTAATCGTGTAGCGATTCTGTGGTTTCGCCTTGGTAGACCGGCATATCATCGTCTAACGCTAAACCGGTACTGCCCGTATTTGCGCTGTAGACATCATCCCAAGTTGTGTCGATTTCAAGCTCTGAGCTGATTTCGGACTTTTCGATGACGTCAGAACTATCAGGAACTTCGATTTCTGTTGGCTCGTTGGCACTGTTGTCAGCAGTTTCGAGTGCTGATTTGTCTTCACCATTTGCTTGAGGTTCTTCGTGGCCTTCTTCAACTTCCAATAGTGGGTTTGAGTCCAACGCTTCTTGGATTTCTTGTTGAAGATCGAGAGTCGACAACTGCAGCAAGCGAATCGCTTGTTGCAACTGTGGCGTCATGGCTAACTGTTGACCTAGCTTGAGTTGTAATGAAGGTTTCATTCAGTGTTACTTACCTTGTAATGCTCAGAATCTTACCGTTCCTAATGTAATCATAGACGGAATTGTTCGCCGAGATAAACTTGTTTCACCTGTTCATTGTTCAGAACTTCTTCCGGAGTTCCCGATGCAATGAGGTGCCCTTGGCTTACGATATAGGCTTTTTCACATACGTCCAGTGTTTCACGTACGTTATGGTCTGTGATTAATACACCAAGGCCACGATCGCGTAGGTGCTCGATGATTTTCTTGATGTCATTAACCGAAATAGGGTCGACACCTGCGAAAGGTTCATCCAACAAAATGAATTGTGGGTTTGCCGCAAGAGCTCGAGCGATTTCGACTCGGCGACGTTCACCACCCGATAGTGCCATACCCGCACTGGTTCTTATGTGCTGTATGTGGAATTCTTCCAACAAATCTTCCAGCTTGTCCTGACGCTCTTCGCGGGTCATTTCTTGGCGAGTTTCCAATACGGCCATGATGTTATCTTCCACGGACAGTTTGCGGAAAATCGACGCTTCCTGCGGTAGATAGCCAATACCCATGCGAGAGCGGCTGTGCATTGGCAAAATACTGATGTCTTTGTCGTCGATGGTGATGGTGCCTTCATCGCGAGGCACCAGACCAACAATCATGTAAAACGAGGTGGTTTTACCAGCACCGTTAGGACCAAGTAAACCGACAATCTGACCAGACTCTACTTCTAAGCTAACATCGGTGACGACTTTGCGCTTTTTGTAGCTCTTGGCGAGATTTTTTGCACTCAGTACCGCCATATTAGTTCTCTATCTGATTGGGTTGCAAAATCGTGGTTACACGCTCGTTTTTAGAGCTGTCAGCCACCAACTTCTGTTGACCGATTTGGTAACGAATCGACGAGCCTTTGATGGTGTTACCATCTTGAGCGAGCTGCGCTTGGCCTTTCATGGTCAGTTCGTCAGTCGAGATGCGGTAATCGAGCTCGGTTGCTTGACCACTTAACGTTTTACCATCGTCCATCAGCTGCGAAAATGTCGCAGGCTTACCAAATGCTTGAATTTGTTTGATTGCTTCCGTTTTTGGATCGCGAGTGACGACAATTCTATCTGCATCGATATTGATGCTGCCTTGCTTAAGCGAGACATCACCTTTAAAAATGACCTGGTTACTCTTCATGTCCACCTGTTGGGTGTCAGAGTTAATGTAAACCGGCTGTTGAGTATCCGACTTAAGTGCAAACGCTTGAGGCGCTGCTAATACTAGTGCCAGTAGACTAAGGTGTAACGGTTTCATATCGACCTTGAACTTCATTCGTTAGAGTCGCGGTGTGCTGTTTTAAGTTTCCTTGCATCGCGCCTCCAGTAGTTTCAAATTGCGGTCCAACCAACATTACTTGTTGATCGGCTTTAAAATCACGATTGGTTAGATTGATGACCAACTTATCGGTCGCCATCGTATCGAAACTGGCACCCGGTAATAGGTTTTGCATTAAGACTTTGTCGTACAAAGTTAGCACTTGGTCTTCATCTAAAACAGCTCTTGTGGCTGTTACCTTCCACTCGACGACGCTACCTTCTCGGTAAACCATCAAGGTAGGGCTGTTAAAAATCGTTTCTCCACTCTTAGCATAGTAATCTAAGTTGTTGGAGCGGATGATGTAACTACGTACACCATCTTCACCATAGGTGATGTTTTCTAAACCAGTTCCACTGAACAATGGCAGTTCGGTGTCTGGGGCTACTTGAATTGCATCGTTACCTTTTGGTGTGAGTAGGTAATAACCACACCATGCGACGACGAACACCAAGAGCAAATAAATAAGGCGAGTAAAACTCATATATTAAAGGCCTTTTGTTTAGCTCAGTACTTCCCTGACTATTGCCTTAATCTGTGTAATCAATCGTTTGAATGTTTCGTGTTGCCGATATTACATCACACCAGCTTTTAGTAAATCATGCATATTTAATGCGCCAACGATTTTATCTTCTTTGCATAGGATAAGTGCGTTGATGTTTTTGTTCTGCATTAAGTTCAATCCTTCCACTGCTAACATTTCTGGATGTGCCGTGGTTGGATTTTTCGTCATGACTTCGCCAATAGCCGTGGTATGAATATCAATGCGCTTATCCAAAGTGCGGCGTAAGTCACCATCGGTGAATATACCAAGCATAGCATCGTGTTCGTCCACGATTGCGGTCATTCCCAAACCTTTCTCTGAAATCTCCAAAAGTGCATCGCGAATCAACGCATCTGGAGACACTTTCGGTAATGCATTTCCGAAGTGCATAATATCAGACAGCTTAAGTAGCAATTTTCTTCCTAAAGCACCACCAGGATGTGAGAGAGCGAAGTCTTCTGCTGAGAATCCACGCGCTTGAAGTAGGGCAACTGCTAGCGCATCGCCCATTACTAAAGTTGCTGTGGTACTGCTGGTTGGTGCAAGACCAAGTGGACAAGCTTCTTGAGGGACAGTGATTTGCAAGTGCAAGTCAGCCAGTTTTGCCATGTTGGATTCTGGCTTGCCCGTCATGCTAATGATTTTAATGTTTAAACGCTTTAGAACAGGGAAGAGAGACAAGATTTCATGGGACTCGCCAGAGTTAGAAATAGCGATAACAATGTCACCCGCGCTGATCATACCCAAGTCACCATGCGCTGCTTCACCCGGGTGAACGAAAAACGCTGATGTACCTGTGCTGGCAAGCGTTGCTGCAATCTTGTTGCCAATGTGGCCTGATTTGCCCATACCCATCACGACAACTTTGCCGCTATTGGAAAGGATCAATTCGCAAGCTTGTTCAAACTGCTCATCAAAGTATTTGTCTAGCTCTTGCAGAGCCGCGACTTCGATATCAAGAACTTGTTTAGCTGCAGCGCGAAAATCAAATGGATTGGACATATCAGGGCTCCAATTTGTCTCTACTTATTAATGGGATTAAGCGGCCATGTTGGCAAATAGGTACACTTGGTAACCCAAGAAACACGTAAACAGAATCGCCCCTTCGAGGCGGTTGATGCTGCGTGATTTACCTAAACACATTGCTACTAACAACAGTGACACGCCAAGCATGACCCAGAAGTCACGTCCCATTGCGTATTCACTTAGTGTGGATGGGTTAATGATGCCAGGAAGGCCCATTACCGCCAAAATATTGAAAACGTTCGAGCCGATGATGTTACCAACTGCCATGTCGTCTTCGCCTTTCAATACACCAGCAAGTGATGCTGCAAGCTCAGGAAGACTCGTACCGATGGCAATAATTGTCAGACCGATCACTAGGTCGCTCATGCCGAAATGCTTAGCAATAATAACCGCATTGTCGACCAGCAGGCTTGCTGCCAAAGGAAGCAATATTAAACCGATAACCACCCACATGATGGCCTTAGGGTTGCTAACGCCTTGTGGGATTTCTGATTCTTGATCTTCAAGAAACGCATCGCCAGATTTTTGTTCTTTGCGGCTAATTTGCAACATAGCAAATAAAAAAGCACCAAACAGAACAAATAGTAAGACACCTTCATAAAAACCAAGGTGGCTGTTCCACAGTAAAATCCCGGCTAGTACGGTTACTGCGATCATTAATGGTAATTCGCGACGGATAACTGCAGAGCTAATAGAAAGAGGTTTGATCAGCGCAGTAATACCTAGGATTAGGGCAATGTTAGCAATGTTTGAGCCCAAAACGTTACCGACAGCGGTATCGGTTTTACCGTCCCAAGCGGCTGTTGCTGACACCATCATTTCTGGTGCTGATGAGCCCATTGCAAGAATGGTCATACCGATCACTAAAGGTGAAATACCGACGTTGCGGGCTATTGCTGCAGAACCAAAAACAAGTTTATCTGCGCTCCAAACAAGTAAAACAAGACCGACGATAAGCAACGCTACGGCTTCGAGCATGAGAATTCCTAAGTATTAAATGAGTGAAATGAGTAACCGCTAATTTTGACCTTTTGCAGCTTAAAATGGAAGATAAACAACGAATAAATTAAAGGTTAGTAACGAAAATGTATGTAATTGTCACTCATTCAATCATTGCAAATAAAGTGATGATTCTGGTCTAGGATTTAAACACTTGGTGACAATCAGGCCATAATTTATGGAGAATAGCTTGAATTTGGTCGGCTTTATTTAATCGAACAGTGCTTTAAATTCCAAGCCAATGTGCTTATGATTGCAGCCTAATAAATGTACCGAAGTGGCGATAAGGGAACCCTTAGCGCTATTCGGAAGTGGATTGACTTGACAACTCTGCGAGCGTTAATGCTCTGACAGTAGAAGAGATGATATGTCGAACAACGATTTAGTCACCGTGAACAACCTCACTTTTTCACGAGGAAATCGCACGATCTTTGATGGTATTGATCTGCATGTTCCTGAAGGTAAAGTGACGGCGATTATGGGACCATCGGGAATTGGTAAAACGACACTGCTCCGTTTAATTGGCGGTCAGTTGTATCCCGAACAAGGAGAGATTTGGTTTGATGGTGACAACATTCCGACTCTTTCTCGCAAAAAACTCTACAACGCTCGTAAGAAAATGAGCATGCTGTTTCAATCCGGAGCTCTGTTCACGGATTTGAATGTGTTTGACAATGTGGCCTTTCCACTGCGTGAACACACCAATCTTTCAGAAGATTTGATTCGTACTATGGTGCTGCTTAAGCTCGAAGCGGTTGGTCTGCGCGGAGCTGCGCAATTAATGCCAAGTGAGCTTTCGGGAGGTATGGCGAGGCGCGCCGCATTGGCTCGTGCTATCGCACTTGACCCTGATTTAATCATGTTCGATGAACCATTTGTGGGACAAGACCCAATTACCATGGGGGTTTTGGTTGAGTTGATCAAAGACTTAAACCAAGCTCTAGGTCTTACGTCTATTGTGGTATCACACGATGTACCGGAGGTCATGAGTATTGCTGATTGGGTTTACCTACTAGCTGATGGCAAGATCATCGCGTTTGGCACGCCAGAGGAGTTGAGTCAAAACCCAGACCCGCGAGTGCAGCAGTTCTTACAAGGTGATGCAGATGGCCCTGTGCCGTTTCGTTTTCCTGCGCAAAGTATCGAAAAGGATCTATTTGATGGTCGCTAGCTTTATTCAATTTGTCGCTTCATTAGGAAGACGCACGCTCGCCATCTGTGAAGCTTTTGGCCGTGCAACCTTGATGCTTGTTGGCGCTATCTTCTCTAAGCCTCAACCCTCTAAAAGTTTTCCTCTACTCATCAAACAGTTGTATTCCGTTGGCGTGCAATCACTGGCTATCATCGTCGTATCTGGTTTGTTCATCGGCATGGTTCTTAGCTTGCAAGGCTATGTAGTGCTGGTGGATTACGGCGCGGAAGGCAGTCTTGGTCAGATGGTCGCGTTGTCACTACTGCGTGAACTTGGGCCGGTGGTTACTGCGCTTCTTTTCGCTGGACGTGCAGGCTCTGCGCTGACGGCAGAAATTGGTTTGATGAAAGCTACTGAGCAGCTTTCAAGCTTAGAAATGATGGCAGTTGACCCACTGAAACGAGTGATTGCACCACGTTTTTGGGCTGGGGCTATCTCAATGCCACTACTTGCGATGATCTTCATGGCTGTTGGCATCTGGGGGGCACAGCTCGTCGGTGTGGATTGGAAAGGTGTGGATCACGGCAGCTTTTGGGCAGCCATGCAATCTTCTGTTGAGTTGGGACAAGATATCGGCAACAGCATGATCAAATGCTTTGTGTTTGCCATTACGGTAACTTGGATTGCTCTATTTAATGGCTACGATGCGATTCCTACCTCGGAAGGGATCAGCCGAGCAACTACGCGCACTGTTGTGCATTCTTCTTTAGCAGTACTGGGACTAGACTTTGTACTGACCGCATTGATGTTTGGGAATTAATCATGCAACAAACACGTAAAACAGAATTATGGGTTGGCAGCTTTGTATTAGCGGGAATTTGCGCGATTCTTGTGATGATTTTTCAAGTTGCTGACGTAAAAAGCATTGGCTCTGGTGATACTTACACCCTCAAAGCCGAGTTCGATAATATTGGCAGCTTGAAAGTACGCTCTCCGGTGAAAGTTGGAGGCGTGGTTATCGGTCGTGTAAGTAACATTACTCTGAATCCAGATAACTTATTGCCAGTGGTCAGCTTGTCAATTAACAGCCAGTACAATCAATTTCCAGAAACATCCAGCGTACAAATTCTGACGTCAGGGTTGATCGGTGAGCAGTACATTGGTTTAGTACCAGGGTTTGTTTTTGATGACGAAGCTATGCTGGTAGACGGAGATACCATCGAAGACACTAAATCTGCGTTAGTGCTTGAAGACTTAATTGGTCAGGTACTATACAGCGTTGGTGGTTCAGACGGTTCAAGTAAGGAATAACTATGTTAGCTAGACTATTACTTTCATTTTCAGTGGTGCTTACCGCTTTTGGTGTTGGCGCGGCAGAAGTGGATAAAACTCAGCCATATCAAATGATGAAGCAAGTGGCTGAAGTGACATTTGCTCGACTAAAAGCAGAACAGCCAAAAATCAAACAAGATCCTAATCTATTAAAGGTGATTGTTGAGCAAGAGCTGATGCCTTACGTCAACGACCGTTACGCAGCACTGAAACTGCTTGGCCCTAACTTGAAAGGGGCAAAACGTGAAGACGTGCTAGAGTTTGTCGATGCGTTCCGTGCTTACTTGATTGCGTCTTACGCACAAGTCTTGACGCAATACAGCGATCAACAAATTGAGTTTGGTCCAGAGCCGAAATTAGACGACTCTAAGCGTATTGCCAGCATCAAAGTTGAGATCATTGATGCACCTCGTCCAAACATCAAACTAGAATTTAAACTGCGTAAAGACAACAAAACTGACGAATGGGAAGCGTTCGACATGGTTGCAGAAGGCATTAGTTTGCTTTCAAGCAAGCAATCTGAGTGGAACACCAAAATTCGCCAAGACGGTATTCTTGCGGTAGCGCAAGACCTTGAAAAACTTGCAGCGGAGCCAATTCGCTTTGAGGCGAAAAAGTAATGGCTCAGTCTCACGCACAGTGGCAGTTGCAACAAGATACGTTAACACTAACGGGGGCGCTGGATAGAGACTCAGTGCCGTCATTGTGGGCCTTTGCCCAGCAGTGGAAACCGTCGCAAAAAGAACTGGAATGCTCACTAGAAGAGATCGAACGAGTCGACTCTGCAGGAATGGTGATGTTAATCCACTTATTAGAGCATGCAAAAAAGCAAAACTGTCATATAATGCTCAGTTTCGTGCCGGCGCAACTGCGCACTTTGTTTCAACTTAGCAACGTTGAATCTTTAGTGGCCAAACACATAAAGAATTATCAGGGGTAAATTGTGGACAGCGCAAAAGTACAACAGTTATTAGAAGAAGCACTAAACCTTCAAGAAGTGCATGTAAAAGGTGAAGGTAGCCACTATGAAGTGGTTGCTGTTGATGCTTGTTTCGAGGGAATGAGCCGCGTTAAGAAGCAGCAATTGATTTATGGTCCTCTGATGGAATACATCCAGCGTAACGACATTCACGCATTATCGATCAAAGCGTTCACACCGGAAGAGTGGGCTCGTGATAAGAAACTGATGTCGCTTTAAGGTTTATTGATGGAAAAGTTTCGAGTTATTGGGTCAGATAAACCACTAGTTGGTGAAGTGACCATTTCTGGTGCAAAAAACGCAGCACTGCCTATTTTATTTGCGTCTATCTTGGCTGAAGAGCCTGTAGAAGTGGCAAACGTACCACATCTTCGCGATATCGACACAACCATGGAGCTACTAAAACGCCTTGGCGCTAAAGTAAGCCGTAACGGTTCTGTTCACGTCGATCCAAGCAGCATCAATGAATATTGCGCTCCTTATGATTTAGTTAAAACCATGCGTGCTTCTATCTGGGCGTTAGGCCCACTTGTGGCTCGTTTTGGTCAAGGTCAAGTTTCTCTACCTGGTGGTTGTGCTATCGGCGCACGTCCAGTTGACTTGCACATTACTGGCCTGGAACAACTAGGCGCAACCATCACACTTGAAGATGGTTACGTGAAAGCTGAAGTTGATGGGCGTCTGAAAGGCGCGCACATCGTGATGGACAAAGTGAGCGTTGGCGCGACCATTACCATCATGTGTGCAGCAGCTCTGGCTGAAGGTACCACAACGTTAGACAACGCAGCGCGCGAACCTGAAATCGTCGATACGGCGGATTTCCTAAATAAACTTGGCGCGAAAATCTCTGGCGCGGGTACAGACACCATCACTATCGAAGGTGTTGAGCGCTTAGGTGGCGGCAAGCACAGTGTCGTAGCAGACCGTATTGAAACTGGGACATTCCTAGTAGCTGCAGCGGTATCTGGCGGTAAAGTGGTTTGTCGTAATACCAACGGTCACTTGCTTGAAGCGGTTCTAGCGAAGCTAGAAGAAGCGGGCGCATTGGTGGAGACAGGCGAAGACTGGATCTCTGTTGATATGACAGACCGCGAGTTAAAAGCAGTAAGTATCCGTACTGCGCCTCACCCTGGTTTCCCGACAGATATGCAAGCGCAATTTACGCTATTGAACATGATGGCGAAAGGCGGCGGCGTGATCACTGAAACTATCTTTGAAAACCGCTTTATGCACGTGCCTGAGCTGATGCGTATGGGTGCGAAAGCGGAGATTGAAGGTAATACGGTTATTTGTGGTGACGTTGAATCTCTAAGTGGTGCACAAGTGATGGCAACGGATTTACGTGCTTCGGCAAGTTTGGTGATTGCTGGTTGTATCGCGAAAGGCGAAACCATCGTAGATCGTATTTATCACATCGATCGCGGTTATGACAAAATTGAAAATAAACTGGCTGCACTCGGCGCAAATATTGAGCGAGTGAGCTAGTCAAGTTAAACTGCACAGCAGGTGACTTGGATATGAAGAGAGCCGAAACTCAGGTTTCGGCTTTTTTATATCGCGCTTTCTGTCATAGTTTCTGACTATGTAAAAAGCGATATTAATAGCTGTATCTGGCAAAAGCCGGTTCCTGGAGAACAAGAATGATTGCACTGTTACGTGTATTTGCTGTCGCAATTTTCGCAATTGTGATGTTTATTGGTGGTTGTGGTTACTGCCTATTAAGCCCTCGAAATCCTAAACACGTTTTCACATTTGGCCGCTTGTTTGCCAAGATGTCTCGCGTATTTGGGGTAAAGCTAGAATTACGTATTCCTGAAGATGCGTACTCTCGTGGTCAGCACGTTTACATCGCTAACCACCAAAACAACTGGGACATGTTTACTGTGTCTGCGGCAGTGACACCAAAAGTGGTGACCGTCGGTAAGAAAAGCCTAGCGTGGATGCCACTGTTTGGTCAGCTTTACTGGTTGACGGGCAATATTCTGATTGACCGTGCAAACCGTTCAAAAGCCAAAGGTACCATCGACCAAGTGGTTAACAGCATGAAAGAAAGTGATGTGTCGGTTTGGATGTTCCCAGAAGGTACACGCTCACGTGGCCGTGGTTTGCTGCCGTTTAAAACGGGTGCGTTCCATGCGGCAATCGGCGCTGAAGTGCCAATTATTCCAATCGTATGCAGCTCCACTGACCACATTAAACTTAACCGCTGGAACAATGGTCATGTGATTGTTGAAATGTTGCCACCGGTGAGCACTGAAGGTTACGGTAAAGATGGCATTCGTGAACTCGCAAATGTATGCCGCGAGCAGATGAAGGAAAAGCTAGAAGCGCTGGATGAAGAAGTAAAACAGCGTAACGCCGCTTGAACGGGTTAAACACCGAGCACAAAAATGGGTAGCTAAGGCTACCCATTTTTTATTCATTCAATCTGATATCGCAATTATTTGCGAACCGCGATTGCTTCAATTTCGATACCCACATCTTTTGGTAGACGTGCAACTTCAACACAAGAGCGAGCTGGGTAGTTTGCTACTTCGTGCTCATCAAAGAATTTGCCGTACACTTCGTTTACTGTACCGAAGTCATTTAGATCTTTAACGAAAACCGTCATTTTTACGATGTCTGACACTTTAAGACCAGATGCTTCAACAACCGCTTTTACGTTGTCTAGAGATTGACGAGCTTGTTCTGCGATGTCAGCAGACACTTCACCTGTCGCTGGGTTTACTGGAATTTGACCAGAAGTTAGAACCATGTTGCCTAGATCTACGCCTTGAACGTAAGGACCGATTGCTGCTGGTGCAGACTCAGTGTGAAGTACTTTCGTCATTTGATTTTTCCATCTGTTTTAGGGGAAGAAAGAGTATACCCAAGCCTTATTAATATGCTTGAAGGTAATCAGTTTGCCTTTAAACCTGCAGCAGGTAAAGAGCAAAATACCCTGCCGAGACAGGGTATTTAATGTGTATGAGAGTTCGGGACGTTGGCGAGATTATCGCTCAGTCACAATCTCACGTGAGAATACTTTCTCACAGTATTTGCACTTCAAACGAATCTCTTCTTTCTTCTCGAAAACTTTAAAACTGCTTTCTACTGGCTCGTTGTGAGATATACAGTTTGAGTTTGGACACTCAAACACGTTGTTGATTTTCTCTGGCAACTCTAGAGCCAGTTTTTTCACGACTTCGTAGTTTTCGATTTGGTTTACTGTTGCGTGCGGTGCGTACAGCGCCAGTTTGCTTGCTTGTTCTTCATTGATGAACACGTTCTCAATCTTCAGCAAGTCTTTGTGACCCAGAGCTGAAGATGGCAAGTTCAGACCAATCGTTACACGTTGAGAAGAATTGTGCATATCGAACAATTTCAGCACTTTGATACCAATTTGTGCTGGAATGTGGTCGATGACGGTGCCGTTTTTGATTGCTTCTACCTGCAATTGAGTTTCTTTAGCCATGTTTTTATCTCCTCGATTACAGTGTTTCGTTTAGAACCAAAGCCAACAGCGCTTGGCGAGCGTACACGCCATTTTGTGCCTGCTGGAAGTAGTACGCGTGTGGGGTTTTATCTACGTCTGTCGTGATTTCATCAACACGAGGTAGCGGGTGCAGTACTTTTAGATTTTCACGCGCGCCTTCCAATAGAGCCGCCGTCAGAATGTAAGCTGACTTGATGTGCGCATATTCAGACTCGTCGAAACGCTCTTTTTGAACGCGAGTCATGTAAAGAATATCGAGCTCAGGAATTACCGCTTCCATCTCTGTGTGTAGGCTGTATTCAATGCCAGCTTCATCGAGTTCTTCGCAGATGTACTCTGGCATCGCCAATGCGTCTGGAGCGACAAAGTTGAAGCGGATGTTATTGAACTTCGCCAGTGCTTGAGTCAGTGAGTGAACGGTGCGGCCGTATTTTAAATCGCCGACAAATGCCACGTTTAGGTTGTCTAAGCGACCTTGCGTTTCCGCGATGGTGTAGAGGTCAAGCAGAGTTTGTGTTGGGTGTTGGTTAGCACCGTCGCCCGCGTTAATCACTGGAACGCCATTCGAAAACTCGGAAGCAAGGCGCGCTGCACCTTCTTGAGGGTGGCGCATCACAAATGCATCGACGTATGAAGAGATAACTTGTACAGAATCAGAAAGCGTTTCCCCTTTCTTCGCCAGAGACGTATTACCATCGTTATCAAAACCAATGACATCACCACCAATGCGTTGAATCGCGGTCTCAAACGACAAGCGAGTACGCGTTGATGGCTCAAAGAAACAGCTCGCAACGACTTTGTTTTTAATCAGTTCTGGTCGAGGTTCCTTTTTCAGATTACCTGCAGTTTCGACGATAAGTTCCAGCTCTTCACGAGAAAGCTCTGGAATAGAGATGATGTGCTTCTGGTAAAGCGAGTTCGCCATGATCTTCTTCCCTATAACAGTGATGACTATCTCCAAAATTGACCGCTGAGGAATTTTGGACATAAAAAAACCTCCCCAAATGGGGAGGTTTAAAAATCGATAGAATTAACGAAAATAACACCACGTAAGCGTAGTCGCTTAGTTAGAGCAAATCGCGTTTTTACGTCAGCAATCAGCTTGGTCATTTCTTAATCCTCAGACAAATTGCCGAGCATTATACGCCTAACTTTTGCGAGCGCAAGCGATTACATCATGCTTTTTGCTTTCCAAAAAAACACTAACTTCCTAGCGTTGCAACCATAATGGCTTTGATTGTGTGCATGCGGTTTTCTGCTTCATCAAAGACGATAGAGTACTCTGACTCAAACACATCTTCGGTGACTTCTAGGCCTTTCATGCCGTATTTCTCTGCGATTTCTTTACCGACAGTGGTTTCATCATTATGGAACGCAGGTAGACAATGCATAAATTTCACGTGTGGATTACCCGTCTGCTTGATGACATCCATATTGATTTGATAAGGCGTCATAAGCGCGACACGTTCATCCCATGCTTCTGCTGCTTCACCCATTGAAACCCACACATCAGTGTAGAGGAAATCACAGCCTTTCACGCCTTCTTCGACGTTTTCCGTCAAGGTTATTTTCGCGCCGGTTTGTTTAGCAATGTCTTGGCAAGTCGCGACAAGATGTTCTTCTGGCCAGAACGCTTTTGGTGCCACTAGGCGAATGTCCATGCCCATTTTCGCTGCGCCAACCATCAATGAGTTACCCATGTTGTTGCGAGCGTCGCCAAGGTACGCGAAGGTCATTTCGTGGAGCTGTTTGCCACGACCATGTTCTTGCATGGTAAGGAAATCTGCGAGGATTTGCGTTGGGTGGAACTCGTCAGTTAATCCGTTCCAAACCGGCACGCCCGCATGAGCGCCAAGCTCTTCCACAATGGATTGACCAAAGCCGCGGTATTCGATGCCGTCATACATGCGACCTAAGACGCGTGCGGTATCTTTCATCGATTCTTTATGGCCGATTTGAGATCCTGAAGGACCGATATAGGTGACTTGTGCGCCTTGATCGAAGGCGGCGACTTCAAACGCACATCGGGTTCGAGTAGAAGATTTCTCAAAGATGAGTGCAATGTTTTTACCTTGAAGTGTCTTCTGCTCTGTTCCTGCATATTTTGCTTTTTTTAGCTCTGCAGACAGTTCGAGCAAGAACTGGATTTCTTTGGTTGAGAAATCCAATAGCTTCAAAAAGTTGCGGTTACGTAAATTGAAAGCCATAGCTCGTCCCTTAGTACGTGTGATTGAATTGAGTCATTGCATTAAAACATATAAATGCTTTATTTGTGAATAATTATTTTAAAATAAAACTAAAAAAGGTTGATGCATTCACATCAACCTTAGTTTTTATTCACTTAATGTAAAAGGTGAATCGGCTATATATCGTCTCGTTCTATTGGACAGCTCATACAGCGAGCACCACCACGACCACGGCCCAATTCGTTACCAGGAACGGTCAACACTTGGATGCCAGCTTTGTCGTACTTCTCGTTGGTGTAGACGTTGCGCTCGTAACCAATCACAACGCCTGGTTTTACAGTCAGCACGTTGTTCGCGTCATTCCATTGCTCGCGCTCTGCTTCGTAGCTGTCACCGCCTGTGGTGATGATTTTAAGCTGATCAAGACCAAGAGCGGATTCAATCGCGTGTAGGTAGTTGTGTGACGCTTCGACATGCATTTCACCGTCTGTGCCTTTCGGGGTCAGACGCCATGTATCCAGATCCTTGCGCATGATTTCTGGGTAGACTGAGAAAGTATCCACATCCATATGTGTCATGACCGTATCTAAGTGCATACAAGAGCGGTGCTTAGGCAGGTCAATGGCGATCACTTCGCTCGCTTGCCCTGCTTTAAACAGGCTTGCCGCTAAGTTTTCTACCCCTTGTGGCGTGGTTCGCTCAGACATGCCAATCAATACCGCACCTTTACCGATCACCAGTACGTCTCCGCCTTCAACGTTTGCGTTGTCGTAATGCAGATCATCATCACCAAAATATTTAATGAAATCTTGGCCTGCAAAGATCGGGTGCCAGCGATAGATAGCGCGTAAATGGTTTGTTTCGCGCTGGCGCGCAGGCATCATCATTGGGTTGAGTGATACACCGCCATATACCCAGCATGAGGTGTCGCGGGTAAATAGATGGTTTGGTAGTGGTTCGATCACGAAATCCAGTGGGCGCTTCATCTTCGGTAGCATCGAAGAAGATTGAATAGGTAACTCAGAATAGGCTAAGCCGCCAAGCAAAATAGTCGCGAGGTGTTCGTCGTCCATTTCCAAAAGATATTGGCGTAAATCGCGAGCGAAGGTTGGCCCGTAGCGGAAGTCAGAAATCTGCGTGTTCAACAGCCACTGCTTTGCCTCTGGAACGGCTAGGGTTTCCACCAGTAAATCGTGGAGCAGAAGTACTTCAACATCTTGCTCTCTCAAGGTTCGAGCAAAAGCATCATGCTCTTCACCCGCGGCTTCTACAGCAAGTACGTCATCAAACAATAGCTCATGACAGTTTGATGGCGTGAGGTGGGTGAGGGCGCGCTCTGGGCGGTTTAAAAGTACTCGTCTAAGTTGACCAACTTCTGATCCAACGTACAGCTTACTCATTTTGCATCCTTACAAATTTTCCAGCCATTAGTTATGACAATCTTACGGCAAAGATGCAAATTCGTTAACTTCGTTTAAATGTTGTGATTGGTTGTATTTTTAGTGGTTTTTATTTTAGTTGGCATTTTTGTATTTGATTTTTGGTTTTTAATTCCATTTTGCTGGTTTTTAAATGAATGCGTTTTTATTCTTTTTGTATTTTGCAGGAAAGATTACATGCTTAGTGCATAAAACGTGCATTTCTATTCTAAAATATGCAGTTTTTCAGTTTTCTTTATTCGTTATCCTTCCAAATTGGTAGCGTGGCTGTATTCACTCAGGCGTCATAATCACTCAACAAACCATCAAATATCCTACAATGAGCTCAATTAGGATCTTCTGAATATTAAAAAATACCGTTTTTTGTTAACTTTTTGTTTCTTTGTGATGGGTTTTAATATTTGGGCAGGAAGAATCATCGCGGTTTGGCGTTTGTTTGTGGCTTTTCATCGCAATCCATGCCATATTTCACCGGATCAGCATACTCAGTATCGGGTATAGTGTTTCCATCAAGTAACTAATCTGGAGCCAAAAACATGTCTCACGAAGATGAATATCTATCAGTAGAAGAATTAATTGAGATTCAAAAGGAAGAGACTCGCGATATCATTGCAGCATTGCTAGAAGATGGCAGCGATCCAGATTCGCTATACGAAATTGAGCACCACCTTTTTGCTGAAGATTTCGATACGCTAGAAAAAGCGGTTGTTGAAGCGTTCAAAATGGGCTTCGAAGTTCTAGAAGCAGAAGAAACAGAAGACGAAGACGGCAACAAACTGCTGTGTTGTGACGCGACAATGGAATCGGCTCTAAATGCAGAGGCGATTGACGCACAAGTTGAAAAGCTGGTTCACCTAGCTGAAAAATACGACATCATCTACGATGGCTGGGGTACGTACTACGAAGGCGAAGATGCGCTTTACTCTGACGAAGATGATGAAGACGAGTAATTTAATGTTTTCGAAAAACCAGCGTTTATCGCTGGTTTTTTTATGCCTAGAAAATGACAACGCTGGGTAACGATAAACAATTCACGTTGAGTTTATGGGGGATTTCTCCCTATAATGCGTGAAAATTGATCTAGCTCAAGGTAAATATGCAACTCTCACTCGCCGGATTATGGCAAGTCTCTCCACTGACGGACCTTTCTATCCCACAGGATGACATCACTTTCCCTGCTCCTCTGAGTCAGGTGCTGCCTGCTGAATTGACGGAATCGGCCATTCGCCAACAAGAATGGCACTTGATGCACGACATTGAGGTGGATGAATCCATGATGGCGTTCCCAGCGGTTGAAATGGTGCTGGGTGGGGTGGACTACCACGCTGAGGTGCGTTTGAATGGCGTTGCATTGTTTGACTGCGATGGCTCTCAGAATGTCTACAAGAAAGACATTCGCCCTTACATGCAAATGGGGCGCAACCGCTTTGAAATCTTGTTCTTAGAGGAAGACGAAGATCTTCTGTTTGATGAAGATAAACCTGAGTTGTGTTCGCTGTCCGATCATGAATATAGAAAAAGCGATGACCGCTTAGGCGTGTGGCAAGTGCCTTACCTGCAATTTATTCGCAACGTACGTTTAGAGCGTGTCGCGACCGAACAAATTTGGTATCACGGTGGTGGTTGTGAGTTTAAAGTGGATCTTTACTATCAGACTTTTGTGCCGGGTTTGGTCTCGGCATCAGTGAAGTTTGATGGTATGACTTACCATATTCCAATTGATGTGCGCGCCGATCATGCCAGTGCGTTATTTCAGATCGAAGCGCCTAAGTACGCTGATTTGAATAATCCCGATCCGAAAGATCTCTACCAACTTGCGGTGGAATTAGATGGGCAGCGCCAAGCATTTTCAGTTGCGCTTAGCCAAGAGCTTTGCGTTACCCATGTTGTGCTTTAATTCTTAGTAATGCTCTTTATTACAGTGTTTTAAGCATCACTACTTCACATGCATCATGCCCTGTTTGTCCAAGTGGGGCATGTAAATGCTCAAAGCCTAACTTCTCATACAAACCTATCGCTTCTTTTAAGCATTCTGTCGTTTCTAAATAACACTTTTGATAGCCAAGTTGCTTAGCCAATTGCAGACTCAGCGCGACAATACGTTTTGCCAAGCCGTGTCCACGAGTTTGGGGTAAAAAGTACATTTTTTGTAGTTCGCACACGTTAGGTTCGCCTGCTAGTGGAGCAAAACCACCACCACCGACGATGACGCCATTGTACTCAATCACCCAATAAGCGGCACCTTGTTGGTTATACACAGAATACATGTCATCAAGTGTTGGGTCTGCGACGCCGTATCCTTTGTCTGCGGTTAGACCATATTCCGCGGAAACCTGACGAATCACGTCGGCGACTTGTGGGTTATCGGCCTTGCTGAGTGGGCGAAGAACAAATTGGTTTGCTTGGCATACTTTGGTTAAGCCTTTTAGATACACTTCAAGCCCTTGTTTGAGCTGTTGCTGCTCGTTTTCGTCCAGATGGGATAGCAATGATTCGAAGAAAGTATTTTGTTGTTGGTCGAGTTGAGATAGCGCGTGTTGGCCTTGCTCGGTCAAAGCTATGAACTGGCTGCGCTTGTCTTTTGGATTTTCGATGCTCTCAACCAGGCTCTGCTTGATGAGAGCAGTTACGGTGCGGCTGGCATTGGATTTATCTACGTTAAGCTGCTGCGCCAGTTGATTGATAGTCAGTGGCTGTAATTGGATCTCGCCCAAGGCATGAGCTTGTACTGGGGTGAGGGTAACCTCGCCACATTGTTTATCAAGCATACCTAACAAGCGGACGGTCTGTCGGGAGTAATGTCTGAGCTGACGAGGATTCATCTTAAGTTACCTATAATAAGTTGCGCACCGCAATTAATTTAATTGCGGTGCGCAACATTGTCAATGATGAATCGGTTTGAGCTCGCTGTTGCTTCGGTTTCGACCCGCTCTTACGCGTGTTTGTGGAAGCAAAAATGCGGCGCTGAACTCTGATCAGACGATTTCCGTAACCAAACTTTTTCGTGGAAGTAGTAGGCTACGGTATTTAATGATGGCTCTAGCATTGCCATAACGCCACCGATAAATGCATCACCCGTTAACAAGTAAACCACCGTAAACGCTACGCTAAAGTGTACCGTTGCGAAACTCGCGGTTTTTAGCTTGGTCATGAATTGACGAGCTTTTAAAGCGGGAACACTTGCCCAAGCTTTTTCATGAAAGTAAAAAGCGACGGTGTTTACTGATGGCTCAATCATGGCAATTAAACTACCAATTAGAATGTCGCCAGTAAGCACGTAAGCGACACTAAATGCGATAGTAAAATGCAGCGTTGCGAATGTTAGTGTCTTTTTCATGATAATTACTCAATCGTGTTTGTTTCGATGAATACATTATCGATAATACTTCTCATTAACGCTAATGGGTGATGGATATTAATTTGATAGGTAAAAACTATCGATAGGAAGTTTTTACTGAATGGACTGATACAAAAAAGGTTGGCCATGATGACCAACCTTTCTGATTTTAAGAGCAGAAGCGTTTCGCTTCTAGTCCAACGCTAACGATTAAAGAGCTGCGATGGTTTTCTTTTGCTCTTCCAGCTTCGCTAGTGTTTCTTTGTAGCCTTCAAGCTTCTCACGCTCTTTAGCAACAACTGCTTCAGGTGCTTTCGCAACGAAGCCTTCGTTACCTAGTTTGCCTTCAATACGCTTGATTTCGCCGTGAGTCTTCTTGATTTCGCCATCAAGACGAGCAAGTTCTGCATCTTTGTCGATCAGACCCGCCATTGGGATCATCAGCTCAGACTTAGCAACCAATGCTGTCGCACACGCTGGCGTTTCTTCGTCAGCAGCAAGTACGCGTACAGATTCTAGTTTCGCTAGAGACATCAGTACTTGTTTGTTTGCTTCTAGACGAGCTGCGTCTTCTGCGTTTGCTGCTTTCAACATAACGTCAAGCGGCTTACCTGGGTTGATGTCGTATTCCGCACGTAGGTTACGGATGCTGGTAATGAACGCTTTCACCCATTCAATATCGTCTAGCGCTTCTTGGTTGAAGTTTGCTTCGTCGAATTGAGGCAGTGCTTGCAGCATGATTGTCTCGCCTTCTACACCTTCAACTAGTGGCTTGATGCTTTGCCAGATAGTTTCAGTGATGTAAGGAATCACTGGGTGAGCCAGACGTAGCGTCTTCTCAAGAACTGTGATTAGTGTACGGCGAGTACCACGCTGTTGCGCTTCTGTACCTTTCCATAGAACTGGTTTAGTTAGCTCTAGGTACCAGTCACAGAATTGGTTCCAGATGAATTCGTACAGCGTGTTAGATGCCATATCTAGACGGAAGTTGTCGATATGGTTGTTGAACGCTTTCGCTGCTAGTTCAAACTGAGACTCGATCCACTTGTCCGCTAGTGAGTATTCGATCTCACCACCGTTGAAGCCACAATCTTGCTCTTCTGTGTTCATCATTACGTAACGGCTTGCGTTCCATAGTTTGTTACAGAAGTTACGGTAACCTTCAAGGCGCTTCATATCCCAGTTGATATCGCGACCTGTTGATGCCATTGCTGCAAGCGTGAAACGCAGTGCGTCTGTACCGTATGCTTCGATACCGTTTTCAAACGTCTTACGAGTATTCTTCTCGATCTTCTTCGCTAGCTGAGGTTGCATCATGTTGCCAGTGCGCTTCTCTACTAAAGACTCTAGGTCGATACCATCGATCATGTCGATTGGGTCAAGCACGTTACCTTTCGACTTAGACATCTTGTCGCCGTTTTCGTCACGAATTAGGCCGGTAACGTAAACCGTTTTAAATGGTACTTGTGGCTTGCCGTTTTCGTCTTTCACGAAGTGCATGGTCATCATGATCATGCGCGCAACCCAGAAGAAGATGATGTCGAAACCAGTCACTAGCACGTCTGAAGGGTGGAATACTTTCAGATCGTCAGTTTGCTCTGGCCAACCTTGAGTGCCGAACGTCCATAGTGCAGAAGAGAACCACGTATCCAGTACGTCTTCGTCTTGGTGTAGTTCAATGACTGACTCTAGGTTGTTGTTCTTGCGAACTTCTTCTTCAGTGCGACCTACGTAAACATTGCCTTGGTTGTCGTACCAAGCTGGGATGCGGTGACCCCACCATAGCTGACGAGAGATACACCAATCCTGAACGTCACGCATCCAAGAGAAGTACATGTTTTCGTATTGCTTAGGTACGAATTGGATGTCGCCGTTTTCTACTGCTTCAACCGCTGTTTTCGCTAGAGGCGCAGTACGTACGTACCATTGGTCAGTTAGCATTGGTTCGATAACCACGCCACCACGGTCGCCGTAAGGAACTTGTAGATCGTGATCTTTCACTTCTTCAAGCAGGCCTAGCTCGTCAAACTCAGCAACGATAGCTTTACGTGCAGCAAAACGTTCCATGCCGTGGTACTTAGCAGGAAGTTCTGTTGAGTAAGCGTCGCTTGGCTCGCCGTTTGTGTTGAATACTTCAGCCGCACCGCGAATGTTTGCGTCAAACGTCAGAATGTTGATCATTGGTAGCTGGTGGCGCTTACCAACTTCGTAGTCGTTGAAGTCGTGCGCAGGTGTGATTTTCACACAGCCAGTACCTTTTTCCATATCAGCGTGCTCATCGCCCACGATTGGGATGCGACGGTCAACGATAGGAAGGATGATTTCTTTACCGATAAGATCTTTGTAACGTGGATCTTCAGGGTTAACCGCAACACCAGTATCGCCTAGCATGGTCTCTGGACGAGTGGTCGCAACAACGATGTAGTCTTTGCCATCTGCTGTTTTAACGCCATCTGCTAGCGGGTAGCGGAAGTGCCACATGTGGCCTTTAGTGTCTTTGTTCTCTACTTCTAGATCTGAGATAGCGGTGTGTAGCTTTGGATCCCAGTTAACTAGGCGCTTACCGCGGTAGATTAGGTCATCTTCGTATAGACGAACGAAAACTTCTTGAACGGCGTTAGACAGACCATCGTCCATCGTGAAGCGTTCACGATCCCAGTCTACCGATGCGCCAAGACGACGAAGCTGCTTAGTGATTGTGCCGCCTGATTCGCCTTTCCATTCCCAGATTTTGTCGATGAAAGCATCACGACCGTAATCGTGCTTAGTTTTGCCTTCTTCTGCTGCGATCTTACGCTCAACAACCATCTGAGTAGCGATACCTGCGTGGTCAGTACCTACTTGCCAAAGGGTGTTTTTACCCTTCATACGTTCACAACGGATAAGCGTATCCATGATCGTATCTTGGAACGCGTGGCCCATATGTAGGCTACCAGTGACGTTCGGTGGCGGGATCATGATGCTGTATGATTCTTTAGTAGTGTCACCGTGTGGCTTAAAGTAGCCTTTCTCTTCCCAAGTCTGATACAGAGCTTGTTCGATTGAAGTTGGGTTGTATGTCTTTTCCATAGCGCTCTTTAAATGGATACGTTGATGGTTGAATCTTAGTCAATCTCTATAAGTGAACTCTCTAAAGAGAGAGCTTAACTATAAGGATTGACCGCTAAGGATATTGAATTTCGATCGTTTGCAGCTGGTAGCCTGCTTGTCGGTAAATTTTATATCTTTCCCTTGCGAGCTGTTTAGCTTTTTCTTCGCAAGGCACGAAGTCTACCACTTGAGCAAACTTGTTCGCAAAGGTTGTCTCATTTTCCGCCAAATTAATTACCAGTTGACGATTCCAAGATGGTTTCACGCCATCGTGGCCGATTTCAATATTGGTGGCGTATTTCGGTCCTTCGCCAACGAGATTATGTGCCATGAACTGGTCTGCATCAATTTGCCAGAAAGCTTCAGCAAGCTGTTCGGCATGCGGTTTATCTTGGCAGTTTAGGTACACTTTAGCGCCTTGGCGTGCGAAATGCTGCGCCAAAAAAACGATGTACGCTTCAAAGCCAGCCGTCGTTGCTTGCGGGCTCTCTTCGTTAATGATGTAGAAGGTCGCAGTTTGCATCATTCTCTCACTTGCCTTGGTCTCATCCTAAGACCATCTTAAAGCCCATTTTCAATGAAGAAAATCGGGGGTAATAAAAAAGGGCCTTGCGGCCCTTTTCGATTTTGTTCAGAAATTACTCTTCTGTCTCTTGGCCGCTGCGGTTCAAAAGGAATTGGACAAGCATTGAGACAGGACGGCCCGTTGAGCCTTTCGCTGCGCCTGACTTCCACGCAGTTCCTGCGATATCAATGTGTGCCCAGTTGTACTTTTTCGCAAACTTAGACAGGAAACAACCCGCAGTGATAGTGCCACCAGGGCGGCCACCAATGTTTGCCATATCAGCAAATGGGCTCTTCAACTGTTCGTGGTATTCGTCCGCCATTGGTAGACGCCATGCGCGGTCACTTGATTGCTCAGATGCGTTTACAAGTTCGTGCGCCAGTGGGTTGTGGTTCGATAGAACGCCACTGATGTGGTGACCAAGTGCGATAACACAAGCGCCTGTTAGCGTTGCTACGTCAACAACACAGTCTGGTTCGAAACGCTCTACGTAAGTCAGTGCATCACACAAAACCAAACGGCCCTCTGCGTCAGTATTTAGTACTTCAACAGTTTGACCTGACATTGTGGTCAGGATGTCTCCTGGACGGTAAGCGTTGCTGCCTGGCATGTTTTCACAGCCTGCTAAAACACCAATTACATTGATTGGTAGGTTTAGCTTCGCTAGCGCTTTCATTGTACCGAATACCGATGCCGCACCACACATGTCGTACTTCATCTCATCCATACCTTCGCCCGGTTTCAATGAGATACCGCCTGAATCGAAGGTTAGACCTTTACCTACAAGCACGATAGGTTTTGCATCTGAGTCAGGGTTACCCTTGTACTCGATGATAGACATCATAGATTCGTTCTTAGAACCACGACCTACCGCTAGGTAAGATGTCATGCCCAGTTTTTCCATCTCTTGCTCACCGATGATCTTGGTGGTTACGCTTTCGTAATCGTCCGCTAGACGACGAGCTTGAGAGGCAAGGTAAGCTGGGTTGGCTACGTTTGGTGGCATGTTGCCAAGGTCTTTCGATGCTTTTACACCAGACGCAATGGCTAGACCGTGGGTGATTGCTTTTTCACCTAGGCTCAATTCACGACGCGTTGGTACGTTGAAAACAAGTTTACGCAGTGGGCGGCGAGTTTCAGGTTTAACGCTCTTGAATTGGTTGAATGTGTATAGACCATCTTTCGTCGCTTCTACTGCCTGGCGAACTTTCCAGTAAGTATCGCGACCTTTAACGTGCAGTTCTGTTAGGAAACATACAGCTTCCATTGAACCTGTTTCGTTAAGTGTGCTGATCGTCTTTTGAATGATTTCCTTGTACTGGCGTTCGCCAAGCTCACGTTCTTTACCGCAACCGACAAGTAAAACGCGCTCTGACAAAACACCTGGTACTTGATGCAGTAGCAGCATCTGACCAGGTTTACCTTCTAGATCACCACGGCGAAGTAGTGAACTGATGTAACCGTCACTGATTTTATCAAGTTGCTCGGCTACTGGAGAAAGGCGACGTGGTTCAAACACACCAACAACGATACATGCGCTACGTTGTTTCTCTGGACTGCCACTTTTAACACTGAACTCCATGCGTACTCCTACATCCTGAAGACAAATTGCTCTAAATGTTAGATAATGATCGCTTACTTGTTGAATTTTAGCTCCGAGCTTACATTTAGAGCTGATTTAAGCGACTAACATTTAGTTTATAATTTTTAAAAAAATAAATGGTTCAACGGGAAACTATAGTGATTCGACCAAAAAAACAAGTTTTGTATAGGTAATTTCAGCGTGATTATTGTTAGATATTTGATCCGCGAAACACTCAAGAGTCAATTTGCGATTTTTTTCGTACTTTTTTTGGTGTTTGTGAGCCAGAAGTTCATCAGTGTTCTCGCTGATGCTTCTGACGGGGATATTCCTGCTGGATTGATTTTCTCTATTGTTGGTTTGAACATGCCAGCAATGGGTTTATTGATGCTGCCATTGAGTTTGTACATCGGCATATTGATCACTTTTGGTCGTCTCTATGCAGAAAGCGAAATTGTCGTGATGAATGCGACGGGGATCGGCAACAAGTTCCTAGTGCAAGCTGCACTTTACTTGGCGTTGATCACCTCTGGTGTGGCTGCGTTTAATGCACTTTGGTTATCACCTTGGTCTCAAGACCGAGTGGAGCACCTTTACGAACAAGTCGCGGCGGAAAATAGCGTCGACTTACTTAAAAAGGGTCAGTTCCAAGGTACGCCAGACGGTTCATCCGTGGTGTTCATTGACGATATTAAGGACAGCACGCTTAGTAACGTGTTTGTCGCGCAAATGCGTCCACGAGATTCGGTTCTACCTAGCGTGATGTTCTCTTCTTCTGGTGAAGTAAAAGAACTGTCAGATGGCCGTCAGGTTATTACGATGCAAGAAGGTACACGCTATGAAGGTGTGCCAACTCGCGTGGAGTATATGATCACCAAATTTGATGAATATGAAGGGGTGATCGGGCAGCGTGAAGTCAAACAGAAAGGTCGTGACTGGGAAGCTTACCCAACGGCGGATTTGATTGGCCACCCGGATCCTGAAGCGCAAGCGGAGCTGCAATGGCGTATTTCTCTGTTTGTATGTATTCCATTGCTCACGATGCTTGTGATTCCTTTGTCTGCGGTGAACCCTCGTCAAGGGCGCTTTGCCAAAATGGGCCCGGCGATTCTGATTTACTTGGCATACTTCCTTGCGATTAGTGCGACAAAATCGGCATTGGAAGATGGTGCGATTCCTGCCGCGATTGGCATGTGGCCTATTAATGCGATGTTGCTGATTGTCGCGATCATGGCCAATATGATGGACAGTGTTCCAGCTCGACGAATGAAAGAAAAATTCCGTAAGAAGAGGCTCGCGTAAGCTGTGTTCAAAATCTTAGACCTTTACATCGGTAGAACCATCATCTCTACCACAGCCTTGGTTCTGGCAACGTTTGTTGGCCTATCGGGTATCATAAAATACGTGGAACAGCTACGAAAAGTGGGGCGTGGTGTGTATGACCTGACGCACGCTTTGTATTTCGTTTTGTTGAGCGTGCCTCGTGACGTTGAAATGTTTTTCCCAATGGCAGCATTGCTGGGTGCACTGATTGGTTTGGGTATGCTGGCGTCGAGCTCTGAGCTTGTGGTCATGCAAGCGGCGGGTTTCTCCAAGCTGGATATCGGTTTGTCCGTGCTAAAAACGGCCGTTCCATTGATGCTTATCGTGATGACGTTAGGTCAATGGGGGGCTCCAGAAGCTCAGAAAATGGCGCGTGATTTGCGATCTTTTGCATTGTCTGGCGGCAGCATCGTTTCGGTTCGTGCTGGGGTTTGGGCTCGTGATGCTAACGACTTCATCTTCATCGGTAAAGTGGAAGATGACAAGTTGTATGCGTTGAACATGTGGCGCTTTGATGATGACAAGAACTTAGAAAAAGTTATCTTCGCTGAAGAAGTGGATTACCAACAAGATAACAATTGGTTGATGCGTGACGTGCAAATCACCAACATGCAAGACGAAAACGTGATTTCCAAACAAGAGATGGATCAAATGGAATGGCACACGTCGTTGGCTCCTGACAAGCTAGCAGTGGTGACAGTAAAACCAGAAGAGCTCTCTCTGAGCGGTTTGTATGATTACGTGACGTATTTGAAAGCATCAGAGCAAGATGCTTCACGTTACGAACTCGCATTTTGGCGTAAGCTGACGCAGCCTTTGTCGATTGCCGTAATGATGCTGATGGCGTTGTCTTTCGTCTTTGGTCCGTTGCGAAGTGTAACAATGGGGGCGAGAGTTTTATCTGGCGTTGTGGCTGGTTTCACTTTCTATATCTCCAGTGAATTCTTCGGGCCATTGACTCTGGTGTATGGCATACCGCCGATATTTGGTGCCTTAGCCCCGAGCTTAGCTTTTTTGGCGATTGCGGTAGCGTTGCTGAGAAGAAAGCTATAATCAAAGAAAAAGGAAGGCGCTATGCCTTCCTTTTTTGTTTCTAGGCGATTTATTTTGCTTTTGGCAAAACCACCACTTCAGTTTTTGCCCAGATATCATGGAAACCACGTTTTTTCGGGTCAATTGGCACGGTTAAGTTCGCAAGACCAAAGCCTGATGTCGCAAGGCGGATTAATGCTTGGGTCGCCGTAATTGGAGCGCCGTCTTTCGCGTTTCGAATTTGCATTTTCCAAGCGCGCATGCCAAGGGTTTGACCTGCTCGCGTCCAGAAAAAGACGAAGAAGTAAATCCAGACTACCGCCAGATAAAGTGTGAATATCGGACTCAACACCGGGTGTTTCCCTAACATATCTGCGGCATCCACATATTCTCCGTAGCTCAGCAAGCCTGCTGCATTCAAAGCAAACACCACTGCTATTACGACACCCGCCGCCATCATCTCAATGGCTAAGACAATTAGAGTGTCATAAAACAAAGCGGCCAATCGACGGAAAAATCCCGCTGGTGGAAGAGTTGTAGAAGTAGTCATAATTCCATCACTTACCTTAAAAATTGTGCGTCAGGATATAGATTCCGCCAGTCTGTGAAAAGAGAGCTGACGCACAGACTCTCCAATTACGACCAAATCTAAGAGCTTTTCACGAAGGATGATGGCTGCGCATACGCATGTTTGAGGCGTATGCTTAAAACGATGCTGATTGAATGGATCGTCAGCGCCGTGTTTTTGGGTCAGTTACCTGGTTCGAAAGTTGCGCAAGTTGATGCTTTTCATCTTCAGTAAAATGTTGGGTCAACGTGAGTTCTAAAGCTTTCTCTGACAGTTTGGTTGCTGGAGCGCTAAACAGCTTGGGATGCATACTAGACAAAGCTAGTAATGCCTTTTGCAGGCGAACCTGAACTTGCAGTTGAGCTGCCCCATCATGCGCTATCGGCAAAAAGACATCATCGAATAAATCTTGGCAGTTTAGCGAGGGCACAAACAATCTTGGGAAGCGAGTTTTGGTCGGCTGTTGGCTAATAAGTTCTCCCCAAAGTGAAAGCGCCCGAATCGAACGTCCCAGAACATCAATCGCAGTACCATTATCATTAACGGCAGGAGAGAGGGCCCTAGAGGCTATTTCTGCAAGTACAACTAAGCCAAAGCGAGGATCTTGGTCATAGGATCGCTCAGTTCGGATCGTGAACGCTGCCGTTACCTCACTTTCTTCTGCTAATTCGCCACAGACCCAAGCCAATGGTTGACCAAGATAAACAAAACTCCCTGGCTGTCTCTCAATATAGATTGTGGATTGAGAGGCTTTAGCAATACTATCTAGATGGTGCATATCAATATGTTGTAAGTAACCAATTTCTTTGCTGACAATCGGTTTGCTTCCTCTCGGCTTGTGCTCTGGATGACTCCAAGGAAATGCGCCCAGCCAAGGCTCACAGCCTCGTTTTCGAATCGCACTTAATAGCGCTTGTTCCACATTTGAGGTGGTTTCCGAGACTCTACCAAGTACAGATAGGTGCTGAATCCAGCGAAGTAGAGTCAGGATGATCATAATGATCACCACCATGGTTACGATGAACAAATAGATCTGTGCCTGCTCGTGATAGGCGCCGATGCCAAGTGCGATGATACCTACCAAACTAAACAAGAATGAGCCAAGAAAAGTCGCCAGAGCATTTTGCGTTGTGCTGTCTTCCATCAATAGCTTGGTAGCTCTAGGAGTGACCCCTGCACTGGCCGCGCTGTACGCTGAAACCATAATGTTGAGTGAAAACGTCGTCACCGCCAGCATCGACGTCGCGAGAATATTCAATATGTTATTCAGCAGCTCATTACTGACATTGATGGTGGGAGGCAGGGTAATGAATTTATTTAAAACAATAGAGATCAGGGCGGTTACAACAGCAAGTAAGGCGAAAAGTGATGTACGAACCCACAGTTTGCGTGTCATTTGTTTAAGCAGCCACTGCCATTTGGAGCCGGTCATTCTCATGTGCCTCTTATCTTTAGTGAGAAAGTCGATAGGAAATTCAAAACATTATTCTTTGTTTAAGCATAGGTGAAATTTCCGGGTTCTCTTTGTGCTTGATGGGCTTCGTGATCAAGGTACTGGTATCCGAACCATTGGATAGTTTTGAAAACTATTGGGCACATTTAGAAGTTAACGAGCGTTAAAATCAGAAAGTCATGCTGCTTCAAAGAATGGCGTTCGTAAGATGTGAATCAGCCTATATTCCGTTACCTTAATTGGTACACACATTAGAAAGCACTTTTACGAACGAGGTAGAAAATGATTGTCATCACAGGTGCAAGTAGCGGCCTAGGGGCGGAGTTGGCCAAGCTTTATGATGCGGAAGGGAAAGCCACTTATCTGACTGGACGAAGTGAGAGTAAGCTCTCTACAGTCACAAACTGCTTATCGAACAATGTTGGCTATCGAGCTTGTGATCTCGCATCCCATCAAGAAGTGGAACAATTGTTTGAACAATTAGATTCTATTCCGAGCACGGTGGTTCACAGTGCAGGCAGTGGGTACTTTGGGTTGTTACAAGAGCAAGATCCAGAGCAGATTCAAACCTTAATAGAGAATAATCTCAGCTCAGCGATTAACGTGCTTCGGGAGTTGGTTAAGCGATACAAGGATCAGCCTGTTAATGTAGTGATGATCATGTCTACTGCGGCTCAGCAGCCCAAAGCTCAAGAATCCACATACTGCGCTGTGAAATGGGCAGTCAAAGGATTGATTGAATCGGTTCGTCTGGAGCTGAAAGGTAAGCCAATGAAGATTATTGCCGTGTATCCGGGAGGAATGGCGACGGAGTTTTGGGAAACCAGTGGTAAGAGCTTGGATACGAGTAGCTTTATGAGCGCAGAAGATGCAGCATTAATGATACATGGTTCGCTAGCTAACATTGGCAATGGCTACGTTTCTGATATTACAGTGAATCGACTGTAAATCTTTTCTAAACGAGAGAATTTTGCACGGTTTTTTGTGAAGATGAATTTGATTTTCTCCTCCGAGCTTAGCTTTGTCACACTTTGTGGCGAAATTATCAGCAAACGATAGTTATTTAAGGTTTTTCTGCTTGCGCAGGTCAAAAGCTTCCGTATAATGCCAACCATCAAAGGGCAATAGCCCAGAGATGCCGGTGTGGTGAAATTGGTATACACGACGGATTCAAAATCCGTTGCCTTCGGGCGTGGCGGTTCAAGTCCGCCCACCGGTACCATATTCCAAGACAGAGCCTCGACGTAAGTCGGGGCTTTGTTGTTTCTGGCATTTGTGAATTCAAATCCAGCGTGGCGTCAGGAGTGTCTGCCCAGTTGGATGCAAGTCCAGTCACCTCACTTATCAATACCATACATAGAAAGATCGCTTTTGTAGCCGCCTCTCGTCGTTTTAGGTGCTTGTAAATATCAAAAGAAAGTTAACGTTGCCTTCGCGGTGGCGGCAGGAATGCCTGTCCAATCAGTCCGTCCACCGGTACCATATTCTAAGGCAGAGCCTCGACGAAAGTCGGGGCTTTGTTGTATCTGGCGTTTGTGAATTCAAATCCAGCGTGGCGTCAGGAGTGCCTGCCCAGTTGGATGCAAGCCTTGTCACCTCACTTATCAGTACCATACATAGAAAGGTCGCTTTTATAGCGGCCTTTCGTCGTTTGGGGTGTTTATGTGCTTAGATTTACGTGTGTTTGGAGATTCGAGTTGAATACCGATTTTCCGCGTTTCAAAAGAAAAAAGCGCGAGGGGTATGCCTCGCGCAAACTACTACATGATGATAGTAGGGAACAGCTTATAGAGCTGTGAACAAGGTGTTCTGTGAGTTTGGAGTCCAGTCTGCTTGAGATACGTGCGGTACATTAACTAGGTAACGCAAACCTTGATAAGTCACCACATCGCCTTGTTTGTATGAAACATTCTGAGTCCAATTAGTTGCTGGATCCGCATTCGTCCACAAGCTAGATGTTGGTGATGGAGCCCAATCTTGTTGCGCTGTATGGCTTGTTACTGCTTGATATACCGTACCGAGGTGTAGAACGTAGTCGCCGGCGCTGTAGTTGTTACCAACTTGCCAGTTCGGCGTGTAGTTATCCATGGTATCGAAGACATAACCAGCCTGTTTGGCTAGCTGGATAAACTTCGCGAGCTTCGGTAGGTTTTGAGTTGCACCCATGCCACGTTTACCGTCTTCAAACAGGAACTCGTGAGTTAGTACAATAACTTTATCGGCATGCAAAGGTGTACCACATGGGAACTCTTGTGCTTTGGAGTTGATAGGGTTAATTGTCGTAGGCGCACAAGTATTTAGCGCGGAATCGACATACCCAAGGAATGGTTCAGCTTCTGTAAGGCTGTTTGCTGGCATCGCAATGCCCCAGTTTTCAGGGGCCCAATCCACATCCCAACCGTGAGTTTGATAGCCATTATTCGCTAGGATATTTTGAACCGCGATGGCTGCTTTTACACTGTTAGATGGGTTTGCCGTATCACATGCATAGCCAGGCTCCCAAGGTTTAAGATCATCGGACGTGGCACATAAGCCGTCCGCTTTGAAGTCTTTCGTAACGCGCCAACCATTGGTATAAGGCAAACGAGCAAACTCATTCGCTTTATAGTTTGGGTAGCTCGTAATGTTCGGCAAATATTTTTCTAGTACTGACAAGTTTTCTGCAAACATCGAGGCATCGTAGGCAGGATCTTGATAAGAGTTGATCTGGTGATCACCCGTTGCATTACATTCTGCCGCACTGTTTGGGCCAAATTCTTCAACACAGTTGTGAACCATATGGTCATAACTGTGGTTTGCGACGATGTGGCCGCTATCCAACGCCAGTTTTAGTGCCTCTAACGCTCTGTCTTCGTTTTCATCACCGATACCATCTAGGTGCCACGCATTAAAGTAAAACGTCGCTTTTACTTCTTCTTGATTTAGCACATTAATGACGTCAATTGAGGCGTTGATTGGGCCATCATCAAACGTCAGATAAATGGTTCCTTTGGTGTCAGTTTGGGCAAATGCATATTGAGATAGAGCGGCACTTACAAGCGTTGCAATAGCCAGTTTATTTAATTTCATTTTCGATTCCTTTTCGAAATTAATAATGACGTTGTCAGTAGTAATATATTGATAGTTGTAAATGTAAATTCGTAATCTTCCTTAATTCTCTGACTTTTATCCTAGACCTAAATAATTATTAAAAAATAGACCTTATTTTCTAAAGTGAGATTCTGTTCACGAATAACGCAACCGGTTGCGCTTTTTTGTGCTGATTATTTTTGCTACAGTTTTTGCAGGTTGAAATTTACACAACGGGAGTAAGGCTATGAAAAAGATCCTTTTATGCTGTAGCGCAGGGATGTCGACCAGTATGCTTGTTAAAAAAATGGAGCAAGCTGCTGAAATTAAAGGAATTGAATGCAAAATTGATGCGATGTCAGTGAATGCATTTGAAGAGGCGATTAAAGAGTATGACGTTTGTTTACTAGGTCCTCAGGTACGCTTTCAACTGGAAGAGTTAAGAAAAACAGCGCAAGAGTACGGAAAAAATATCGATGCGATATCTCCCCAAGCATATGGAATGATGAAAGGGGACGAAGTACTAGAACAAGCATTAGAATTAATTAACTAAGCCAATAATTTGAAATAAAAGAAAATTGTTCATCAAATATAAATATTTGATGCGGGATTATTTTGTCTGAAATAAGGATGGACTCTATGAAGCTTTATGACGCGATTATAGGAACAGTCGAAAAGCATATAGCCCCTATCGCTGCAAAAGTGGGTAATCAACCCCACGTTCGCGCAATGAGAGATGGTTTTATTGTCGCTATGCCGTTTATCATCGTGGGCAGTTTCATTTTGATTTTTGCATTTCCACCATTTGCTGAAGATACGACGTTTACCTTTGGTCGTCTTTGGCTTGACTTTGCTACCACTCACTTTGACACCATTATGATGCCTTTCAATATGTCGATGGGGATCATGACCATCTTCGTGTCGCTTGGTGTCGCCTACAGTTTGGCGAAAGCGTACAAAATGGATGGGATCACTAGCGCGGTTTTATCTTTAATGTGTTTCTTGCTGGTGGCCGCACCAGCTCAAGATGGCACGTTAGCGATGAAACACATGGGCGGTACAGGGATCTTCACTGCAGTAATGTGTGCCTTCTTTGCTGTTGAGCTGTATCGATTTATGAAAAAGCACAACATCACGATTCGCATGCCAGAGCAGGTGCCACCTGCGATCGCGCGTTCTTTCGAGGTGTTACTGCCTGTTCTAGCTGTGTTTGTCACGCTTTATCCATTAAGCATCTTCGTTCAAACCCAATACGACATGTTGATTCCTGATGCAGTTATGGCGATGTTCAAGCCATTAATCAGCGCATCAAATACTTTGCCTGCCATCATTGGTGCACTACTCATGTGTCAATTACTTTGGTTTGCAGGGATTCATGGTGCCGCGATTGTGGTTGGCCTTCTATCGCCAATCTTTCTAACAAACATCAGTGGAAACATCGACGCATTTGTTGCTGGGCAACCTGTTCCGAATATCTTCACTCAGCCGTTCTGGGACTTCTATATCTTCATTGGTGGTTCTGGTGCGACGTTAGCGTTGGTTCTACTGATGTCATTTAGCCGCTCTGTTCACCTAAAAAGTATCGGCCGAATGAGTGCGGTTCCTGGCTTCTTCCAAATTAATGAACCAGTGATTTTTGGTAGCCCAATCGTAATGAACCCAACATTGTTCATCCCATTTGTTTTTGCTCCAGTAATTAACGCAACGATTGCTTACTTTGCTGTGCATCTTGGCTTCGTAGGTATGGGGGTGGCTACTACACCATGGACGACGCCGGCAATTATTGGTGCGTCTTGGGGAAGCGGCTGGACGTTTTCTCCGGTACTGCTCGTAGTGGGTCTGTTGATTCTTGACCTTCTTATCTACTTCCCATTCTTCAAAATGTTTGAGAAGCAAATGCTTGAGCAAGAACTACCAACAACCAAAGAAACGAAACAGGCAGAACAACCTGCTGGTGAAGGCGTAACCGCTTAATTATGAATGGGCTGTTTTACCAAGCAGCCCATATTTTTGGAGAGAGAAAATGGAACAAGAACTGGTTGTAATGGAAATCATCTGTAATGCGGGTGAAGCCAGAAGTTTAAGTTATGAAGCACTCCGTTTGGCGAGAGAGCAAAAATTTGAAGCAGCAGAAGAGAAATTGTTGCAAGCCAGAGAGTGCATTAATAAGGCGCATTTAATTCAGACGCAATTGATCGAAGAAGATCAGGGGGAAGGCAAAGTGCCGATGACTCTGGTTATGGTGCACGCTCAAGATCATTTAATGACAACGATTCTAGCGCAAGAAATGGCTGTTGAGATTGTCGCTTTGAACAAGCAACTCGCGAATAAGTAAGGAAATCATTATGTCTAGAGAGGCGATCAAACTTGCCATTATTGGTGGTGGCAGTAGCTATACCCCGGAATTGGTTGAAGGGGTAATCAAACGCTTGGATTACTTGCCAGTTAAACAGATTCACTTTGTGGACATAGAATCCGGCGCGGAAAAGCTAGAAATCATCAGAGGCTTGGCTCAGCGGATGGTCGATAAAGCGGGCGCGGATATTGAAATTAAAGCGGATTTTGACCGCCGTGCTGCGATCAAAGGCGCTGACTTTGTCATGACTCAATTCCGTGTTGGCGGGCTTGCTGCTCGAGCAAACGATGAAAGAATTCCTATTAAATACGATGTGATCGGACAAGAAACCACTGGCCCTGGCGGATTTGCTAAAGCACTGAGAACCATTCCGGTCATTCTTGATATCTGTAAAGACATTGAAGAGTTGGCGTCAAACGCTTGGATGCTCAACTTTACGAACCCTGCCGGTCTCGTCTCAGAAGCGGTGAGTAAACATACTAAAGTCAAAAGTATCGGCTTATGTAATGTACCCGTCTCAATGGAAATGATGATTGCAGAGATGATGGATTGCGAGCCCAAAGAGCTACAGTTGGAGTTTGCAGGTCTAAATCATCTGGTCTGGGTACACAAAGCGTGGCTGAAAGGCGAAGACATCACTCAAACCGTCTTAGAGAAAGTTGGAGATGGCGCTAACTTCAGTATGAAGAACATTTGGGAAGAGCCGTGGGATCCGGCATTTCTAAAAGCGCTTGGTGCGATTCCTTGTCCTTATCATCGCTATTTTTACCAAACAGACGCTATGTTGGCAGAAGAAAAGCAGAGCGCAAGTGAAAAAGGGACTCGCGCAGAGCAAGTCATGGAAACCGAAAACGCATTGTTTAAGCTCTATCAAGATCCGAACTTAGACCACAAACCGAAAGAGTTGGAAGAGCGAGGGGGAGCGTATTACTCAGATGCGTCACTCAATCTCGTCGACTCTATTTATAACAACCGTAACAGCATTCATGTCGTAAACGTCTTAAACAACGGCGCGATCAATGGTCTACCGGATGACGCCGTGATTGAATGCAGTGCAGTGATTGGTAGTTGGGGAGCAAAACCACTTGCTGTTGGTGAGCTATCAAACAACATCAAAGGACTACTGCATCAAGTGAAAGCTTATGAGCAGTTGACGATAGAAGCCGCTGTTGAAGGTAACTACGACAAAGCATTGATGGCATTAACGAATAATCCTTTGGTGCCAGACATTGGTCGAGCGAAAGCGATATTGGATGAGCTGTTAGCGGTTAATGCGCCTTATTTGCCTCAATTTAAACTTACAGCGTTGTAATACTAAGGAAGAGCGTCAATGAAAGTCATTTTTAATGCGGACGATTTTGGTCTGACTCAAGGTGTTAATAACGGCATTGTAAAGTCCCATCAAGATGGTGTCGTGAAATCGACTACTATGATGGTAGGGATGGATGCCGAGCAGAATGCAATCGAGTTAGCTCATCAAAATCCAGACTTAAAAATTGGCGTACATCTACGGTTTACAGCAGGTGCTCCTCTCACGGAGCACCCAAACTTAACCAATGGTAGAACGCATTTCGTCAAATACAGTGAATTGTGGAACAAGCAAGATTTTGAAGCTCAAGCGGTTTACGATGAAGCTAAAGCTCAAATTGATCACTTCTTGTCACTTGGACTAACGCTCAGCCACCTTGATAGTCATCATCATGCTCATACGCATCCCCAGATTCTTCCTATTGTTCAGAAACTCGCGAAAGAGCACCGCGTGCCACTTCGCGGGAGTGGTATCTGTCACCAACCAATGACGACAAGCTATTTCTTTACCGATGAGTTTTACGATCAAAAGGTAAGTTTGGACGGATTAATGCAACACCTTTTGAGCTTAAAAGAGAATTACGATGTGGTAGAGGTGATGTGTCATCCTGCTTATGCCGACCAGCCCCTTATTATGAAAAGTGGCTATGCACTGCAAAGAGAGTTAGAGCTACAAGTGCTCACATCTCCCATTCTAAAAGAGCAATTGGCGCAGCATGGTATAGCCGTCACGGATTACTCCGCACTCGTTTCTACCAACCAAGTTGTAGGTGTATGATTAAGGCTGCCAGATTCGACCCCTATAGTCACCTTACGAATTGCTGGCAGCCATTTTTCGAATAAAAACATTCATTATTTATTAGCAGTCGGATTCATTAGCATTATGGCAAGGATTAAAGATGTCGCCGAACTCGCCGGTGTAAATCGTTCTACCGTTTCTCGCATTATTAATGGGGAAGGAAAGTTTCGTGAAGAAACTAGAAAAAAAGTAGAACAAGCTATGGCGCAATTGAATTACCGTCCAAGTGCGATCGCCCGTTCTCTTGCAACATCGTCAAGTAATATGGTCGGTTTGTTGGTGACTTATTACACCGGTGGATTTTTCGGTGAAATGATGGAGCAAGTGCAAACAGAATTAGACATTCATAAGAAGTTTCTCATCACTGCGCAAGGCCATCATTCTGCTGAAGGAGAGAAAGAAGCGATTCAGCGTTTCAACGATCTTCGTTGCGATGGCTATGTTCTGCATAGTCGCTATTTATCCGATGATGATCTACGTGAGTTAGCAAAACTTCCTACGCCTTTTGTGCTTCTCGATCGTTATGTCGAAGGTATTGAAGAGCGCTGCATTACGTTTAATCACCACCATGCAAGTCGTATCGCTGTTGAGCACTTAATCGCTGGTGGCCATAAAAACATTGCCTGTATTACCGGGCCATCCCTACGTCACAATAGTTTGCTCAGAAAGCTTGGCTATGTTGATGCAATGAAAACAGCTGGTATCGACATTGATGAAAGTTGGTGTGAAGAAGGGAATTACGGCAGACAAAGCGGTTATGATGCGATGGCTTCCATTTTAAAACGTCACCCAGAGGTAACTGCTGTATTTTCATGCAGCGAAGAAATGACGGTTGGGGCGATGCAATATCTTCATGAGCATAAAATTTCGGTGCCGGAGCAAATCTCTTTAACCAGTTTTGACAGTGTAGACCTATGTGAAAGTTTGTACCCGACGGTATCTGCGGTGCATTTTCCTATTAGTGATATGGCGCGAGCGGCTGTGCAAACGTTAATGGGGTTAGTAAAAAAACAGGAGCACATAGAAAAACCTGTCTTCGAAGCCAAGCTGAAATTGCGTCATGCGGATCGAGTCTTAAAACAAGACTCTGATTGATACTCAGGTATGAGCTTGATTCAAATTATGAACAACACATTGGTTCTTAACGCGAATGACTCGCACTTGTGAGTTCTTATTGATGAATTTATTTACAGAATCTACTACTATTCTTGGTTTATCGTGAAAACTTAATAGTAGTGAAAAAGTGGCAGCAATTAAACTTACAGTGGATCGTATTCAGCCGGGATTACATATCCGCCTTCCGCTAAAGTGGAACGATCACCCCTTCCTACTCAATAGCTTTAAAATTAAAGACCAGGAACAGATCGAGATGATTCGTCATCTCGGTGTGAAGTTCGTGTACTTTAATCCCGAACAAAGCGACACCGCACCATTGCCCGTCAATCAAATCCAAACGGACAGCACAACAAGCAATGAATCGTTGGATCTAGAAACGCAAAAACTGTGGCAAGAAAAACAGAAACGAATTGAAAAGCTCAGTGCATATCGTCGACGAGTGATTCAGTGTGAGAAAGAGTTTGAGCGCTCACTTGCGCGGATGCGATCAGTCATGACGAAAATTCGTAACCGCCCAACTGCCGCTGTTGATGAAGCTCAACTGTTAATAGAAGACATTGTTGAGAAGTTGATGTGCGATGATAATGTCACGCTTCATCTAATGAACGGCAAAAACGAATTTGAAGATATCTATTTCCATTCTCTAAACGTTGCGGTTATTGCCATGATGATTGGGCGTGCGAAAGGGTATTCTGCCAAGCAACTAAAAGAGCTCTCTTTCGCTGCTCTGTTTCATGATATGGGTAAGATCAAAATCCCTACCGCTATATTAAGAAAGCAAGTGCCATTAACCGAGCCAGAAACCAACTACCTAAAGTTACATACTAAATATGGTTTGGATCTCGCGAATCAGATCGAAGGTTTTCCTGAACCAGCTAAAACCGTGATTGCTCAGCATCATGAGTTAAGAGATGGCTCCGGTTATCCTGAGGGTCTTAAAGGGGATGAAATTGATGAATTGGCTCAAATTGTCATAGTGGCAAATGCATTTGATAATTTGTGCCATACACCGATCGCTTCAGAACAGAAAATCCCATACACCGCCCTTTCTCATTTATATAAAAACTGTAAACACCTATATAAAGAAGAAAACCTTAATATCCTGATCAAGTTCATGGGCGTCTTCCCTCCTGGCACGGTTGTTCAGTTATCTAATAATATGGTGGGATTGGTCATCTCAGTGAACGCTTCAAACCTGCTATTTCCAAATGTTCTGGTTTACGACCCATCAGTGCCAAGAACTCAAGCTCCCATCATTGAGCTTGCATCGAAAGATTTGAGGATCGTAAATGCGATTCATCCATCTAAATTGCCAGATAAGATAAAAGAGTACCTAAACCCACGCTCGCGAATATCCTATTTCTTTGACAGTGATGAGTAGTTATCCACAGGTTTTTGTGAGTATTCTGTAGAAATGCTGGGTGTTAATTTGGGTGAATTTAGATGTTGAGTGGAAAGTGTCCATTTGGCATGTTTTTTTAGAAAAAATGCATTTTTAGTATTGCCAAAGAAATTCTTCTCCCTATAATGCGCATCCATCGACACGGCAGACGCGATAAGGCTTCAGCAGGGTCGGAGAGGTAAAAAGCTTCTACGAAAATTAGTTGAAAAAGTGTTTGACACTAACAACCAAATCGCTAGAATGCACCTCCGCTTTGAGAGAAAAACTTCTCGAAAAGCAAAGCTCTTTAACAATATAAACCTATCAATCTGTGTGGGCACTCGTTGATGATAATCCAATTCGATACCTCGGTATCAAATTAGGTTTCAATGAAACGAAGTGACCATTGAATCTTCGGATTCAGCACAGTCAATTCAAACATTACTTTATGTAATGTTCAGTATTCATTGAGCCGAACAAAATCTTAAATTGAAGAGTTTGATCATGGCTCAGATTGAACGCTGGCGGCAGGCCTAACACATGCAAGTCGAGCGGAAACGAGTTATCTGAACCTTCGGGGGACGATAACGGCGTCGAGCGGCGGACGGGTGAGTAA
>NZ_MQVK01000012.1:0-35271 GCF_002002385.1 Vibrio sp. SALL6 | reverse complement strand
CGCCGCTCGACGCCGTTATCCTTCCCCGAAGGTTCAGATAACTCGTTTCCGCTCGACTTGCATGTGTTAGGCCTGCCGCCAGCGTTCAATCTGAGCCATGATCAAACTCTTCAATTTAAGGTTTTGTTCGGCTCAATGAATACTGAACATTACATAAAGTAATGTTTGAATTGACTGTGCTGAATCCGAAGATTCAATGGTCACTTCGTTTCATTGAAACCTAATTTGATACCGAAGTATCGAATTGGATTATCATCAACGAGTGCCCACACAGATTGATAGGTCTATATTATTAAAGAGCTTGCTCTGCGAGAAGTTTTTCTCTCAAAGCGGAGGTGCATTCTAGCGAGATAATTGAAAGAGTCAAACACTTTTTTCAATTTATTTTCTCAGAAGCTTTTTACCTCTCCGACCCTGCTGAAGCCTTATCGCGTCTGCCGTGTCGGTGGATGCGCATTATAGGGAGTTGAGTTCCGAGCGCAACCCTTTTTTGAAAAAAAATGGATAAAACTAGCCGTTCGATGACTATTTCATCAAAAAAGCAAAAAAGAGGGTAAAAAACCCTCTTTTCCTGCCTGAAACGCGGAATTTAAATGAATGCGTACGCGTCTGCAAACATGCGTTCACTCTTCGCTTTTTTATTCTGAGTGAATTGCTCACGAGCTGCGCCCGCCATTTCAAAACGACCTGCAATATAGATATCGTAGTTTTCTAGGCTTTCGAAATCATCACTCACGGCTTGTAGTACATTACCGACTTTCCCTTGCCAATCTGCAGGGGCTTCCTCAACAACCGGAACAAAGTGAACATTTGCGTATTTCTGTGCAAGTTCGAGCAATTCGTCTTTCGCATACAACTGGCAATTATCACGAGCACCCCAATATAAATAGATAGGGTTGGTTTTATTCTGCGCTACGCAATGATCCAGAATCGAACGTACGTAACTAAAACCTGTACCACCAGCGATCAATAACAGCGGGCGTTCACTGTCTTCTTGTACCCACGCATCACCGTGCGGCGCATCGATTTCAATATCATTACCTGTTTCTAACGCAGCTTTCATCGCTTCGACAACTTCGATGGCGTAAGCGTTGTGTTCAGCAGCTCCGATATGAAGTTCTAATTCGCCTTCATGTCGGCAAGGGCTGCTTGCAATCGAGAATGGGCGTTTATCCTTTTCTCCCATCACAACCATCAGGTATTGGCCAGCTTTAAACGCAACTGGAGACTCAGGGTGCAGTAGAATTTGGTAAGTATTACAAGCTAACGGCTGAATAGACTTTACTTTACATTGGATGGTCATGGTGTTCCTCTCGCTTACTCATCAAAAGTAAGCACTAAATTACTTTCTGTATAGGCTTGGCAAGGGAATATCCAACCTTGCTGCTGCTCTTTATTGGTTAGCATGGGTTTGAGGTGGTATGTCACCTCGCCCGATAGCTTTTTACACATGCACATGGCACAAGCGCCAACTTGGCAACGATGTGGGAAGCGAATATTGTTGTTGAGCGCGGCTTCCAACACCGTTTCCCCTTCTTTAACCTCAAATGTTACGTCTATAGGCAGAAGGTGGACTTGATGACTCATAGAATACCTAACTGGTCCCAAATCTCATCGACTTTAGCCACAAGTTTAGGATCTTTTTTAATTGGCGTACCCCACTCACGCGTGACTTCAGATTCGAACTTGTTAGTCGCATCCAGTCCGAGTTTGGACGAACTTTCTGCCTTACCTGATACTTGAGTGGTATCTCTATCCGGATCCATACGAGTGGTCACCGCCCAAATGATGTCATTCCAATCTCGCGCATTGACGTCCTCATCACACAAGATAACGAACTTGTTGTCGGTGTACTGCGCGAAGAAGTCCCACAGGTATTCCATTAATGCTTGAGATTGGCCCGCTTGGTCTTTCTTCATCGTAACGACGGCAAAACGATTATTGGTTGTTGGCGGTAGATAGATATCAATGATCTCTGGACGCTGTTGTTTCAGTGATTCCAAATCGGCTTCTGTTATTACTTTACTGTCTTGCTCACTGATTTGGGGACGTGTTGCAAGTTCCGCATCCCATTTGATAGTCGCATCTAGTCCCATTTTGGAACCTAACCCCACCACTGGCGACGCAAAGTCGAGAGAATCGATTGGCGTGTTGTCTATCATCAAGGTATCGCGCACTGGATCCATATGTTCGGTCATCGCTTTGACGACGTCATTCCAGTCGCGCGCATTTACCGACTCATCACACACAATCACAAACTTGGTGTACATGAACTGACGCAAGAAGGACCACACTCCCATCATCACGCGCTTCGCATGACCTGGGTATTGCTTCTTCATGGTTACAACGGCCATGCGATACGAACAACCTTCTGGCGGTAGGTAGAAGTCTTCAATCTCAGGGAATTGCTTTTGCAGAATTGGCACGAATACTTCATTCAGTGCCACGCCTAATACCGCTGGCTCATCTGGCGGACGACCAGTATAGGTACTGTGATAAATTGGGTCTTTACGCATGGTGATGTGCGTAATGGTAAAGACGTGATGCTTTTCTTTTTCGTTATAGTAGCCAGTGTGATCGCCGTAAGGGCCTTCATCGGCAAACTCGTTCGGGTCGATGTACCCTTCCATGACGATTTCAGCACTTGCTGGGACTTCCAAATCGTTACTGATGGATTTGACCACTTCGGTTTTACTGCCACGCAGCAAACCAGCAAAGGCATATTCTGATAACGTATCCGGCACTGGCGTCACCGCACCAAGGATAGTGGCAGGGTCGGCACCAAACGCCACGGAAACTGGGAACGGCTTACCCGGGTTGGTTTCCATCCAATCACGCAAATCTAACGCGCCACCACGGTGAGCTAGCCAACGCATGATGATTTTGTTTTTGGCGATTTTTTGTTGGCGGTAGATACCGAGGTTCTGACGTTTTTTGTTCGGCCCTTTGGTAACCGTCAAACCCCACGTTAATAGTGGTGCTACGTCTTCCGCCCAGCAACTCATCACCGGAATTCTATCCAAATCGACTTCGTCACCTTGCCACACAATGTCTTGGCATGGCGCTTTACGCAGTCGCTTGGCTGGCATATTCAACACTTGTTTGAATACTGGCAGTTTTTCCAATGCGTCTTTGAAGCCTTTTGGTGGCTCAGGTTCTTTTAAATAAGCCAGCAGTTTGCCGACTTCGCGTAATTCTTTTACGTCTTCACGCCCCATACCTATCGCGACGCGCTCTGGCGTACCAAACAGGTTGGTCAAAACAGGAACGTTGTAGCCGATTGGATTTTCAAACAACAACGCAGGGCCACCAGCACGTAAGGTGCGGTCGCTGATCTCTGTCATTTCGTAAGCGGGATCGACAGGGTGAGTAATGCGTTTAAGTCGACCTTTCTGTTCTAGATGGTCGATAAATTCGCGTAAATCCTTAAAACTCATAGGCCTTCATGCTGGCTGATTAAACTGTCCGCAGTATAACAAATAGGAGGACGCTAAGATCCTCCTATTTTGTGTGGGTATGTGAGCAGGGTTACTTTAGTACTTGCTCGATCTGACGAGCCTTGACTTGGCGGTTACTTGAAATTAATTCTTCAAGCCATGTTTGGTGGCCTTGTTGAGCCAGTTGACGAGCGACCAGTGTCGCTTCTTCAGATAATGCCATTTTCGCAATAAGAAACTGTTTCACTTCCGGCGATAATGGATTGGATTTGGTGAGTAAGCGAATCGCGTGAGGTTTGAGGCTTGGGTTGATCGTGGCATTCATCAACTGCTGCAAAGAGAAAGCATCTCCTGTATCAGCTAAGCGCTTGAGTTCCTGTTGGCTATTGTAATCGGCGCGCATTCGCCATAGTAAATCGTACATGGCTTTGTCTTGGCTGACTTGCGCCATACAAACGACCACTGCTGTGGACGGTAGCCAACTGGTGACATTCGCTTGAGTTAACTGCGTCGTTAAGGCTTTTAACGCACTTGGCGATAAGCTATCTAGCTCACGAATGAGCAAGGATTCTCTCGTCTGAATTTGTTGAGACGTCCCCGTTAACCACTGCTGCAGGTTTAACTCTTTTCGTTCAGCTTGCAGCACAAAATCTAACGTGCTTTGGTCTTGTTTCCAACGCTTAATTAAACGACTCGCAATCGCTGGGTAATTGAATGCGGGTACACTGAATTCATAGCCATCGCCTCGCTCCAACATTTGATACGTGGGTGTCAAACGAACTTGCGATTCCACGAACAGTGCCATGCGCGGGGTAAGTATGATGTTTTGCTGTTCTAATTTTTCCAACAGGCGAAAACGCACCACTTCTTGCTGAGGAAAAGCGAGCCGATCGAGGGAAAATTTAAGCGAATCAACCTCATCTCTGACCACGTACTCAAGGAGTTCAGAAACTTTGGTTTGAATTTGAGTATCCTGAAGCCACTGTTCTACCACAGACTCCTGCATTTCCTTCGCAGAAACGGCCACGGGTAGAGTGAGCAGTGACAAGCTCAGGAGTAATGACGACAACATTCCTTGTTGCATGTTAACCTCCCGATAACATTTGTTCTCATTCTGCTGCTTCTATTGATAGAAAGCAATAAAAAAGCCACCATTTTTGTGGTGGCTTTTTCAAAATAAGAACTCAGTTATTACTGACGACGCATCGCATCGAAGAACTCATCATTCGTCTTCGTCATTGCTAGCTTATCGATTAGGAATTCCATTGCGTCGATTTCGCCCATTGGGTGAACGATCTTACGCAGAATCCACATCTTCTGTAGTTCGTCAGTCTTCGTCAGTAGCTCTTCACGACGTGTACCTGAGCGGTTGAAGTCAATCGCAGGGAATACACGCTTCTCAGCAATCTTACGGTTCAAGTGCAGTTCCATGTTACCTGTACCCTTGAACTCTTCGTAGATAACTTCATCCATTTTAGAACCAGTATCGACTAGTGCCGTTGCGATGATAGTTAGGCTGCCGCCTTCTTCTACGTTACGTGCCGCACCGAAGAAACGCTTAGGACGGTGCAATGCGTTTGCATCCACACCACCTGTCAGTACTTTACCTGATGAAGGTACTACGGTGTTGTAAGCACGAGCTAGACGAGTGATAGAGTCAAGCAGGATAACCACGTCTTTCTTGTGTTCAACAAGACGTTTTGCTTTCTCGATTACCATTTCTGCCACTTGTACGTGACGAGATGCTGGCTCATCGAAAGTCGACGCGACTACTTCACCTTTAACTAGACGCTGCATCTCGGTTACTTCTTCTGGACGTTCGTCGATAAGAAGTACCATCAACTCACACTCTGGATGGTTGTATGCGATGCTTTGAGCGATATTTTGCAGAAGCATTGTCTTACCCGCTTTTGGCGGAGCAACAATCAGACCACGTTGACCTTTACCGATAGGCGATGCCAAGTCTAAAACACGTGCTGTGATGTCTTCTGTAGAACCGTTACCACGCTCCATTACCATGCGTTCATTCGCATGCAGAGGGGTAAGGTTTTCAAATAGGATCTTGTTACGAGCGTTGTCTGGTTTGTCGTCGTTAACTGTATTGACTTTTAGAAGGGCAAAGTAGCGTTCACCGTCTTTTGGTGGGCGAATTTTACCAGCAATTGAGTCACCAGTACGTAGGTTAAAACGACGAATCTGACTTGGTGATACGTAGATGTCGTCCGGACCAGCAAGGTACGAACTGTCTGCACTGCGTAGGAAACCAAAGCCGTCTTGCAGAATTTCCAGAACCCCATCGCCAAAGATGTCTTCGCCGCCTTTAGCGTGCGCTTTTAAAATCGCGAAGATGATGTCTTGTTTTCTTAAGCGAGCTAGGTTCTCTAGTCCTAAGCTTTCGCCCAGTTTTACAAGGTCAGACACAGGTCTGTTCTTCAGTTCGGTAAGGTTCATGGTGGTGGATTCTTGTTTAGTCAAAATAAGATCTGTTTTCTAGTTAAGATGGATTTGGTCTCAGGATCGACCAAGAAGAGAAATTTGTTCAATTAACGCGCGATAAGTTAGCACTAATTAATATTCTAGTCCAGAGTTAGAAAAACAAAACCGCGCATTGTTACATTGCACGGTTTTATCTGTAATCACTTGGTGATTATAAGTTTGCGTCCAAGAACTCTTTAAGCTGAGTCTTAGACAAAGCACCAACTTTCGTTGCCGCTACGTTGCCGTCTTTGAATAACAGTAGCGTTGGAATACCGCGAATACCAAACTTAGGCGGCGTGCCTGCGTTATGGTCGATGTTTAGTTTACCGATAGTGAGTTTGCCTTCGTACTCTTCAGCGATTTCGTCCAGGATAGGAGCGATCATTTTACAAGGACCACACCATTCTGCCCAAAAATCTACGAGAACTGGGCCTGCAGCATTGATTACATCGTTTTCAAAACCGTCATCAGTTAGCTGCAAAATCTTATCACTCATCTTCCACTCCAATGTGTTTTTCGAAACTGGTTGGATGATAACCAGTAATTAGATGCCCTATTGGAATGTATTTACTTTCGTATTGCAAGCTTTAGCTGATATTCTATAGCCATGAAAAAGACGCATATCACAGAGCAAAAGTTCGCCGATTTGGGTTTACAGCCCCAAGTTACTGAAGGATTGGAAAAAAAAGGGTTCGAATATTGTACCCCTATCCAAGCCTTGGCGTTGCCGGTACTGCTCACCGGCCAAGACATCGCAGGCCAGGCCCAAACGGGCACTGGTAAAACGCTTGCGTTTTTAACTGCAACCTTCAACCACCTACTTACGACACCTGAGCACGAAGGCCGTCAACCAACGCAACCGCGCGCAATTATTATGGCGCCAACGCGTGAGCTAGCGATTCAGATCTTCAACGATGCTGAGCCGCTGATTGCAAGCACAGGTCTAAAAGCCGCATTAGCTTACGGTGGCGAAAGCTACGATAAGCAACTTGCGAAGCTACAAGATGGCGTAGACATTCTTATCGGCACGACTGGCCGTATCATCGATTTCTACAAACAGCGCGTTTTCAACCTAAACAACATTCAAGCAGTTGTGTTAGATGAAGCTGACCGCATGTTCGATCTTGGCTTTATTAAAGACATTCGTTTCTTGTTCCGTCGTATGCCTGAGCCAAAAGAGCGTTTGAACATGTTGTTCTCTGCGACTTTGTCTTACCGTGTACAAGAGTTGGCTTTCGAACACATGCACAATCCTGAGCATGTTGTGGTTGAGCCAGCACAAAAAACCGGTCACCGTATCCAAGAAGAGCTGTTCTACCCATCTAATGAAGACAAGATGGCTCTACTTCAAACTCTGATTGAAGAAGAATGGCCAGATCGCGCAATCGTGTTTGCGAACACCAAACATAAATGTGAGTCAGTTTGGGGCCACTTGGCGGCAGATGGTCACCGCGTTGGCCTACTAACAGGTGATGTTCCACAGAAGAAACGTGAAAAGATTCTTGAGCAATTTACTAAAGGTGATGTCGACATTCTTGTTGCGACTGACGTTGCAGCCCGTGGGCTACACATTCCTCAAGTAACGCACGTATTCAACTATGACCTGCCTGACGATTGTGAAGATTACGTACACCGCATTGGTCGTACGGGTCGTGCGGGCGCGAGCGGTCACTCAATCAGCTTTGCGTGTGAAGAATACGCAATCAACTTGCCTGCGATTGAAGAATACATCGAACACACCATTCCTGTGTCGGAATACGATGCATCAGCTCTGATTCAAGATCTGCCTGCGCCAATCCGCATGCGTGCGCCGCGCGTTCAGCAACGCCGCACCAACACCGGTGGTACTCGCTCTGGTAACCGTAAGCCTCAAGGACGTCGTCCTCGTCAGCCACGTCAATCAGCGCCGAAACAATCATAAAAGGAAACTGAAGTCGTTTATGAGTCAAGCAGGATCATCACCGCTATACGCAGCCATCGACCTCGGGTCGAACAGTTTTCACATGCTCGTTGTGCGTCACATCGATGGCAGCGTTCAAACAATGGCTAAAATTAAGCGCAAAGTTCGTCTAGCGGCGGGCTTAGATGAACATAATTCTCTTAGTATGGAAGCTATGCAGCGAGGATGGGACTGCTTAAGTCTATTTGCGGAACGCTTGCAGGATATTCCTACACAAAACATTCGCATTGTCGGCACAGCGACTTTACGTACTGCCACCAATGTGGATGTATTTCTAGAGAAAGCGAACCAGATTCTGGGGCAGCCAATCGAAGTCATCTCTGGTGAAGAAGAAGCAGCCACTATCTATAAAGGTGTTGCCCACACGTCAGGTGGTAGTGGTCGTCGCCTTGTGGTTGATATTGGTGGCGCGAGCACTGAGCTGATTATTGGCGAAGGTTTTGAAGCGAAAGCCCTCACCAGCCTAAAAATGGGCTGCGTGACATGGTTGGAGAACTTCTTTAAAGATCGCCAACTGAATGCCCGTAACTTCGAAGCTGCGATTGAAGGCGCAAAGCAAACCATCAAGCCAATCTTAGAACAGTACACCGATCTTGGTTGGGATGTGTGCGTAGGTGCATCTGGTACCGTTCAGGCGCTACAAGAAATCATGCTGGCGCAGGGTATGGACGAAGTAATTACTCACTCCAAACTTAAGCGTTTACAAAAGCAAGCCATGCTAGCCGATCATTTGGAAGAGCTCGACATCGAAGGTTTAACGCTTGAGCGTGCCTTGGTCTTCCCTAGCGGCCTGTCTATTCTTATCGCGATTTTTGAGTTACTTGAAATCGATGCGATGACACTCGCGGGCGGCGCACTGCGTGAAGGCTTGGTTTATGAAATGGTCGACGAGCTGCGTCAAAATGACATTCGTGCTCGCACCATTTGTAGCGTGCAAAGCCGTTATCAGCTTGATTGCCAATATGGTGAACAAGTGGCAACGCTGGCAGGTAAGCTTTTAGAGCAAGCCGGTGGCGATGAGTGGATTGCCGAGCCTCAAGGTAAAGTTCTGCTCGAAACCACAGCAAAATTGCACGAAATTGGCCTAACCATCGACTTTAAAAAAGGCGGTGAACATAGTGCTTACTTACTGCAAAACCTCGATTTGCCAGGCTATACACGTGCGCAGAAGTTCTTTATTGGTGAAATTGCACGCCGTTACCGCGAGCAGCTAAGCTCACTACCAGAGCAACATGCTATATCTGGAACAAGTGCCAAACGCGTGCTGCGTTTGCTGCGTCTTGCGGTTCTACTGACCCACCGCCGCAACCCAAGCTTAGAACCACAAGTCGAGCTATTGGCTGAAGGTGATAAACTGACGTTGAGCATTGATGCGAAATGGCTAGAAGCTAACCCGCTTACGGCTGCTGAGTTAGAAATAGAATCGAACCGTCAAACAGACATTGGTTGGCCATTAACGATTACCGCTTGCTAATGATTGTTATCGAGTAAAAAGGCTCCTTATGGAGCCTTTTTGTTATTTGGCATTCCAATGTACAGTGCTTGGAGCTTTAGAACACCCATGATCTTATTGCTCTTTGTGCTGTACAACGAGACTCGTACCCGTCCTTCAAATACAAAAAAGCCGCTGGATTCAGCGGCTTTTTGTTATTCACATTCAATCAGCGAGATTACGCAGCCGTACTCACTTTGAAGTCTGGGTTTACTGCGGTTAGCTTCTTAATCAGATAATTCAGTAATACACCGTACATTGGGACAAACAAGCCAAGGCTGATCACCAACTTGAAGCCGTAATCCACCAGCGCGATTTCCGTCCAATGCTCAGCCATAAATGGATCTGGACTTTGGTAGAATGCAATCGCAAAGAACGCGATGGTATCTAGCGCATTACCAAAGAGTGTCGAACACGTTGGAGCTACCCACCACTGCTTCATTTGGCGTAGACGGTTGAACACATGCACATCCATGATCTGACCAAGTAAGTAAGCCATGAAACTCGCAATCGCAATACGTGCGACAAACAGGTTAAATTCCCCTAGATGGCTAAATCCTTGGAACTGACCTTCAAAGAACACAACCGAAAGGAAGTAAGACACCGCTAACGCAGGCAACATCACTAAGAAGATGATCTTACGCGCTAACTGAGCACCAAAAATACGAACAGTTAAGTCTGTCGCTAGGAAGATAAATGGGAAGGTAAATGCGCCCCAAGTGGTGTGCAGACCGAAGATAGTAAACGGTAGCTGAACCAGATAATTGCTGGATGCAATAATGACTAGATGGAATAAAACCAGATAGATAAGGGCGTTGCGCTGCTGCGCAGGGGTAAAGTTACTCATGCGATACCTTTTTAGTTTGGTTTGGGGGCGAGGGAACCCAAATCGAGCATTTTCATTAACGAAAACGACTCTTACCAACAATGTAAAATGAAAATTCAAATCGGCTTCACTCATTCCAAGCGAAGCGGTGGGCGATTATACATTAACCAATTGCGCTCGCAAGCGGTGCTTTTTACGCAAACGTTTATCCGATAATTTCACCTTTACACCAAAGAATTGGGCGAAAAACGAAAAAGGGTGTTTCATGTGAAACACCCTATAAGGAAATGATTTAAAGAGTTGATAAGTTGAGTTTAGAAGCCGCGTTGAAATAATCCAGCAAGATAATCGAGCTCTTCCCTACTCTCTTCAATGTTCAGCGCTTCAAACCAAATCGCTTCACTGTAATGCTCCGCTTTCATAAATAAGCGGCAACCTTCAAAATCGATCAGCCAAGAGTGGATATCCGCATCCCACTGTTTTTCGATTACCGTCGCAGAGAGTAAACCCACCAAACGCTCACCTAACGCCGGAAAGGTGTCTAAATCAAATCTTGGGGCTGCAATCAGCAAACGACCTTCTTCGGCAATGTATTCTGTTAGGCCAAATTCCTTCTGCATTTTGGTTCCTTATCCGTGGTGAGTGATGTGTTCTTGAATCAGATCCAAGAATGGATCGGCATATTTTTCTAATTTACGTTGACCTACCCCGCTCACCGCCAGCATTTCGCCATACGACGTTGGCAGAATCTCCGCCATATCAATCAAGGTCGCATCACTAAATACAACGTATGGTGGTAAGCCATCTTCATCGGCAATCGACTTACGCAGCTTGCGTAATTTCGCAAACAGCTTCTTATCGTAGTTTTTGCTGGTCAGTTTGTCCGACTTCGCAGCGCGTGCAGTGGTATCCAAACGAGGAACCGCTAGCTCGAGCGACACATCCCCGCGCAATAATGGTCGAGCTTCCTCGGTCAGTTGCAACGTCGAGTTTCGAGTAATGTTTTGAAACAGCAGCCCTTTGTGGATTAACTGGCGGAAGATACTCACCCAGTAATCATGGCTGTGATCGCGGCCAATGCCGTATGTAGAGATCTTATCGTGGCCATGTTCACGCACGCGGATATTTTGCATACCACGCAGCACCTCAACCACATACGTCATACCAAAGCTTTGGTTAACGCGGTAAACACACGACAACGCTTTTCGCGCTTCTTCTGTCGCATCAAAATGTTTGGGTGGATCGAGGCAGATATCGCAGTTACCACAAGGCTTCTCGCGGTATTCACCAAAGTAGTTGAGCAGAACCTGACGACGACAGGTTTGCGCTTCTGCAAAGGCACTCATCGCATTAAGTTTATGGCTTTCTACTTGCTTTTGCGGTCCATCGTCTTTTTCATCCAGCATGCGGCGTAGCCAACTGATGTCTGCGGGGTCGTACAACATCATCGCTTCAGCAGGTAAACCATCTCGCCCTGCTCGTCCCGTTTCTTGGTAGTAGGATTCAATATTGCGCGGAATATCAAAGTGCACCACAAAACGGACGTTCGGCTTGTTGATGCCCATACCAAAGGCAACCGTCGCGACCACGATTTGAATGTCATCACGCTGAAACGCCTCTTGAACGTAAGCACGCTCATCAGCGTCCATCCCTGCATGATAGCCCGCCGCACGGATGTGGTTGTTGCACAACTTCTCCGTCACCATTTCGACTTTCTTACGGCTACCACAGTAAATGATGCCGCAATTGCCCTTTTGGGTGTCGAGATAACGAATGATCTGAGAAATCGGCTTATGCTTCTCGACCAGGTTGTAGCGGATATTCGGACGGTCAAAACTGCCTAAGTGGACATGAGGTTCATGCAAACGTAAGCGTTCAAGAATGTCGCGACGTGTAGCGTCATCCGCAGTGGCGGTGAGCGCCATAAATGGCACATGCGAAAAATGCTGCTTTAGCTGACCCAGCGCGGCGTATTCAGGACGGAAATCGTGTCCCCATTGCGAGATACAGTGCGCTTCATCCACCGCAATCATCGCCAAGGGCAGATTTTCGAGGCGCTCGATGAAGTCACGCATCAACACGCGTTCTGGTGAGACGTAAACCAATTTGAGTTGACCGCTGTGCATGCGGTTATACACACTCAGCAGCTCTTCACGACTCATGGTGGAGTTCACACACTCTGCCGCAACGCCGTTAGCCTTGAGCTGATCGACCTGGTCTTTCATCAAAGAAATCAGCGGCGAAATCACCAAGGTGATGCCACTACGAACCAGCGCAGGTATCTGATAGCAAAGAGATTTGCCACCACCTGTCGGCATGATCACTAGACTGTCTTTGCCCTCGACCGCCGATTCGATGACCTCTTGCTGGCCATCACGAAACGTTTGATAACCGAAAACTTCCTCCAACACACGTTGAGGCGTTACCGGTGAGTCTGATTGTTCGGCTAACAAAGTTGAGGTCATGAAAAATCTCAGATTGGGTGATGTAGAAATGCTTTTGCATGCCACCAGCACACAAAGTGAGGGCACATTGTAATGGGGTTTCATGGCGAATAAAACCGCAAATTGTTAGGTGTTTCACACCACGGCTCGTATACTGATTTTCTGCTCTATAAACACACAATTAGGTGACACTTCATGACACCAGAAGAACAACAGCGCGCGCGGCAAGGTGTCCTGCTTGCGGTTGGCGCGTACACGATGTGGGGCATTGCGCCCATGTACTTTAAATCGATAGCACAAGTGTCTCCTCTCGAGATCCTAAGCCACCGAGTGATTTGGTCTTTCTTTTTGCTTGCCGCACTTCTTCATTTTGGCCGTCACTGGCGCTCGGTTTATCACATCGCCACAGATAAAAAGAAAATCGCGTATTTGCTTTCCAGTTCGGTATTGATTGGTGGCAACTGGCTGATCTTCATTTGGGCGGTTAACTCCAATCACATGCTGGATGCCAGCTTAGGCTATTACATCAACCCGCTGATTAACGTGTTGCTCGGTATGGTGTTCTTGGGCGAACGACTACGTAAGCTGCAATGGTTTGCTGTGGTATTGGCAGGATGTGGCGTTTTGGTGCAGTTGATCGTCTTTGGTTCGGTGCCAATTGTAGCGATGGCGTTGGCGATGAGCTTCGGTTTTTACGGTTTGCTACGTAAGAAAGTCGCGGTGGATGCTCAAACGGGTTTGTTTGTCGAAACGCTAATCTTATTACCCGCTGCCGCCGTTTATCTTCTGTTTATTGCCAGTTCACCAACGGCAAACATGATTGAAAACCCATGGCAGCTCAATACGTTGTTGATTGCAGCAGGTGTGGTGACGACCTTGCCATTGCTGTGCTTCACTGGTGCCGCGACTCGCCTCAAATTATCAACGCTCGGCTTTTTCCAGTACATCGGCCCTAGCCTGATGTTCTTGCTTGCAGTGTTAATTTACGGCGAGACCTTCACGATGGATAAAGCGATTACGTTCGCCTTTATTTGGGGAGCTCTTGTGGTATTTAGCTTCGATGGGCTGCGCAACAATCGCCGTTCACGCCGAGCCATTCAGTCACAGTGATCGTTTTTTACAAGACAATCTAACAATTGATGGATAAGCTTGGTCATTATGTGACCAAGCTTTTTTTGTATGTAATGGAACAGATTCAATACTACGCGACCGACCATGACCAACTGAGTCTGATCGAGGCGAAATACCAAAAGTTTGCCTTTCAACGGCACTATCATTTGGATTTTCACCTCGGCTTGATCACGCATGGTGAGCAGAAGTTTCATTATCAAGGCTCTCATCACCAAGTCGGTCATGGGCAAATCGTTATTATGCCGCCCGATGAACTGCACGACGGCCAATCTAAGCTTGCCAGTGGCTATCAAGTGAATGTTTTTTCGATCGAACCACACTTACTTAGCGATCTGGCAGATCTTAAGCAAAATGGTCAAATTATCCGCTTTAATGAGTTGATCATCTCCGATCCACAGATATTTTCACAACTTAGTAACTTACATGCTCTGTTGAGACGCGAAAATCTCAGTCAATTGACCAAAGATTGTCTTCCGTTTGAGGGATTTAACCAACTTTTTGATCGCTACGGATCGCTGGCAAGGCAAAAAGTCATTCCATTAGGTAAGCAATCTCTCAACACCTTAAAAGATTACTTAATGGCAAACCTCGACCAATCGGTACGGCTGGAGTCTCTTTCTGAGCTTTGCCAGCTAAGCCCGACTCAATTTCAACGCCATTTCAAAGCGCAAACCGGCATGACACCGTATGCGTGGTTTGCCCGTTTACGACTCGAGCAAGGGATGAAGCTACTACAAGCAGGACAATGCGGTACTGAAGTCGCGCATCAAATTGGTTTTTACGATCAGGCACATTTCAGCAAAGCCTTTAAGCAGACTTATGGCGTCTCTCCGTCTCAAGTCACTCGATAACAGCACGCTCATCTTAGGCTGTCAGTTTTTTACAAGCGCATGCCACAACAAGCCTCCACAATAGCTGCATTGGTAATCTTTGAGATGTGTTATGAATGAATCCACTATCCTGCTGACATTGGCCAGCATTCACTTTATTGCCTTAATGAGCCCAGGCCCCGACTTCGCATTAGTGGTGCAAAATGCCACGCGTCATGGTCGCCAGACGGGCTTATACATCGCTCTTGGCTTATCCGTTGGTATTTTGCTGCACTCGTTGTTCAGCCTGACTGGTGTGAGCTACCTTGTGCATCAACATCCTTTGCTGTATTCGGTATTACAACTGCTAGGTGGCAGTTACCTGCTTTACCTCGGTGTTGGGGCCCTGCGCGGCGTGATCGCTACGATCAAAAACCCGCAAACGGATCAACAAAATAAAACAAACAGCTTCGTGATCAGCAACAAACGTCAGGCTTTTGCCAAAGGTTTTGCGACCAACATTCTCAACCCCAAAGCACTGGTTTTCTTCATCAGCTTGATGTCGAGCTTGGTGCCAGCCGGAATGTCGGTCTCAGGCAAAAGCATCGCGTTAGTTATCCTGTTCAGCTTGTCTCTGGTTTGGTTTTCTAGCTTGGCGTGGATGCTCTCAACGCAACGTTTACAACGTCGATTACAACAAACAGGCATCTACATCGATGGCATCTGTGGTGTGGTGTTTACCCTCGTTGGCGGCAGTATCTTGGTGCAAACCATCAGCACGTTAATCGGTTAACTCTCTGATTTAAAAGCGTCGCACACCCGACATTTATTAAAAAGCTGACTCGACGATCTTCTCCATGGCTGCCAAGCTAAACAATCAAACTGGCAACATGGAGAGTCATCATGCAATGGACGTTCAACCGACTCGTGTCTACGGGTCTTTTTCTTAGCGCCTCTATCACCCACACCGCGTTTGCAAACCAAGCCACCGATGCGATTGCCCCAGAGCAAAGTACTGGGCTTGAGCACAAACAACTGGTCAAAGCCAAAGACTATATGGTGACAGCAGCGAACCCAATTGCTACCCAAGCAGGTGCTGATGTACTGGAGCAAGGCGGCAATGCCATTGATGCTATGGTGGCGGTACAACTGATGCTTGGCTTAGTCGAACCACAGTCTTCCGGCATTGGTGGCGGCGCATTTTTGGTGTATTGGGATGGCGAACAACAAAAGCTCACCACTTATGATGGTCGAGAAACTGCGCCCCTCGCCGCAACCCCAACACTGTTTTTGGACGACCAAGGCCAGCCGCTGCAATTCTATGATGCGGTTGTAGGTGGACGATCTGTCGCGACGCCGGGCACCGTCAAACTGTTGTGGGATACCCACCAAAAATACGGCAAGCTGGAATGGAAAAAGATCATTCAGCCAGTGATCAACTTGGCTGAGGAAGGTTTTGCCGTCAGTCCTCGTCTCGCCAGTTTGATTGCCAACGACGCCGAGCGTTTATCACGTTTTCCGACCACAAAAGCGTATTTCTTTAACGCCGATGGCTCACCAAAAGCCGAAGGCACACGATTAAAGAATCCAGAATACGCGCAAACCTTGCAAGCCATCGCCAAGCAAGGTGCTCAAGCCTTCTATCAAGGTGATATTGCCAAAGACATTATCGCAACCGTGCAAACCTCAGTGGGTAACCCGGGCGTGTTGGCACAACAAGATTTTGATACTTACCGCATCAAACAGAGAGAGCCCGTTTGTGCGGCTTATCAAAGCTACGACATCTGCGGCATGGGGCCACCAAGCTCAGGCGCGCTAACTGTCGGGCAGATCTTGGCTATCACCGAGCAATACGACCTCAAAGGCTGGGGACCAGACAGCGCCAAATCTTGGCAGGTCATTGCGGACGCATCTGGTCTCGCGTTTGCTGATCGCGGTAAGTACATGGCCGATCAAGACTATGTACCCATGCCAACCGAAGGTTTGTTGGACAAAGACTATCTCAAACAACGTGCCGAACTGATTCAGGTCGGCAAAGCACTGACGAAAGTGGAAGCCGGTAACCCACCGTGGTCACATGCAATGAATCTCAGTATGGATGAATCGATAGAACTTCCTTCCACCAGCCATTTCAACATCGTCGATAAGCAAGGCAATGTGGTTTCAATGACCACCACCATCGAGAACGCTTTTGGCTCGCGCTTAATGGTTCGCGGCTTCCTGCTCAATAACGAGCTGACAGACTTTTCTTTCCGCACTCATCAAGATGGCGCGCCAATCGCCAACCGATTAGAACCGGGCAAACGTCCTCGCTCCTCCATGGCTCCGACCATCATCATGAAAGATGATCAACCATACATGGCAATTGGTTCACCGGGCGGCAGTCGCATTATCGGCTACGTGGCACAAGCCATCATTGCTCATACTCAATGGGATATGGACATTCAGCAAGCGATCAACCAACCAAGAGTGTTAAACCGTTTTGGTACAGTCGACCTCGAGCAAGATAGCGCAGCAACTCAGTTGCAACCGGCACTCGAAAAGATGGGCTTTAAGACCGAAATTCGCGATTTAAATTCCGGTTTACACGCCATTCGCATCACTGAAAATGGCTTAGAAGGTGCTGCGGATCCACGCCGAGAAGGTGCAGCCATCGGAAAATAGTAGCCTTTCGCTCGGCCCTTTGTGCGAGATCTCTCACAAAGGGTTGAGTAAAACTCTCTTTTTTAGCAGTAAAAGCACCCCAAACGAACCATAACCTATTGAATAATATAAGTACGTGCAGTTTTTAAACGTTTGCGGAATAAAAAAATGTGAACTTGCACCGTTGTTGGATAGCGCCAAAAACGTAATATTAAACCTGTCGGAAGGATGCTGACACGGAACAGGAAACACCACGGATTTGGTGAACTTCAGGAAGAAGAAACGGTTATTCAGGATGAATAGTCGGGCATGGAATGCAAAACTGGACATTGAACGGAATCAATAGCGACTAGGATGGTTGCTACTAAGGACGGGAAATGGACACCTCTGGACGAGGCAAGGACTGAACATCAGGATGATGTCATGGACACCGCTCAGGGGACAAGTGATGAGAGCTAACGAGGATAGTTAGCAGACCAGGATAAGGTCATCAAGGACACCGCTAGGAAGGCGACGAAAGGATTAAGCTGAAGGAATACAGCACGCTATCAAGGATTCGATGCAAGGAGCACTTTTTAGTAGCTGGATTGCTGCGAGTAAGACTATAACCCCGATGGGCGCAAGCCCTCGGGGTTTTTCTTTTTCTGCCATTTCCGCCCGACCTGCCAAGCACAGTTGTCCCCATCTCAAATTCACATAAGGTACTTTGTAGGCTCCAGATACAACAAGAGCCGCCGAAGCAGCCCTTGAGTTAGTTTGCGAACAATGTAAGCTAGCTTTCGATAAAAACCTTACAGTTTCTCTAGTCTAGCGTAAGCAGTCACTAACCATTTAATGCCTTCACCATTGAACGCGATTTGAACGCGACTCTGTGGACCGCTGCCTTCAAAGTTGATAATGGTGCCTTCGCCAAACTTTGGATGCATTACGCGTGAACCAAGTGAAAAGCCCGTCTCGTTGAAGTTCTCTTTCACTGCAGTTTGGCTAAAGCGACCACTGCTTGCAGGTCGGCTGACTTGCGCTTTCATCCGCACTTCGTCCAGGCACGTTTCCGGCAACTCACGAATAAAACGCGATGGCTTATGGTACTTATCTTGACCATACAAACGGCGCATTTCCGCGTAAGTGATGTAGAGTTTTTGCATCGCGCGCGTCATACCGACGTAGCACAGGCGGCGCTCTTCCTCTAAACGCCCTGCCTCTTCCGCCGACATCTGGCTTGGGAACATGCCTTCTTCAACGCCCACCATAAACACCAATGGGAATTCCAAGCCTTTTGCACTGTGCAGTGTCATCAATTGAACTGCATCTTCAAATTCGTCGGCTTGCCCTTCACCCGCTTCTAGCGCCGCATGAGTCAAGAACGCAGTCAGCAGCGACATCTCTTCCGCTTCTTCTGGCTTCTCGAATTGGCGAGTTGCGGTCACCAATTCCTCCAAGTTCTCAATACGAGCCTTAGACTTTTCGCCCTTCTCTTGCTCATACATGGCAAACAAGCCAGAGTACTTGATCACATGGTCTGTTTGCTCGTGCAACGGCATCTCTAACGTGTCGTCTTCGAGTGCGGTAATAAGTTCGATAAAGCGACCTAATGCCCCAGCCGCTCGACCCGCGAGCACTTGTTCATCCAACATCGCAACGCTGGCTTCCCACATAGTGCAACCACGATCGCGCGCCGCACGGCGGATGGTTTCTAGTGTCTTGTCACCTAAACCACGAGTTGGCGTATTCACCACACGTTCAAATGCAGCATCGTCATTACGGTTGGCCATCAAACGCATGTAGGCCAGTGCGTCTTTGATTTCCTGACGCTCGAAGAATCGCATACCACCATAAATACGGTATGGTAGACCAGCTTGAATCAACGCTTCTTCCAGTACACGAGACTGGGCGTTGTTGCGGTACAGCATCGCTGCATCATTCAATGCTCCACCTTTGTCTTGCCACTCTTTGATTTTGTTAACCGCAAAACGGGCTTCGTCCAACTCGTTGTAAGCACTGTAAACCGAAATCGGTTCACCAACGACGCCGTCAGTCCACAGTTCTTTACCCATACGCTCAGTGTTATTGGCGATCAAAGTATTGGAAGCTTCCAAAATGGTCTTGGTGGAACGGTAATTCTGCTCTAGGCGAATGGTGGTTACGCTTGGGAATTCACGGGTGAATTTCTCAATGTTTTCGACTTTTGCTCCGCGCCAACCGTAAATCGATTGGTCATCGTCACCCACAATCATCACATGACACTCAGGCCCCGCCATCATGCGTAGCCAAGCGTATTGGATATTGTTGGTGTCTTGGAACTCGTCAACCAGAATGTGTTTAAAGCGTGCCTGGTAGTGCTCTCGGACAAACTTGTTATCGCGCAGTAGCTCATGAGCGCGAAGCAGAATTTCTGCAAAGTCGACCAAACCTGCACGGTCACACGCTTCTTGATAAGCGGTGTATAGCTGCAAGTAGGTTTTGGTCACAGGATCGTGGTAAGCATCGATATGTGCTGGGCGCAGACCTTCGTCTTTTTTGCCGTTAATCCACCAAGCCACTTGGCGTGCAGGCCACTGCTTTTCATCCAGATTTTGTGCTTTGATCAGACGCTTCAGTAAACGCTGTTGATCGTCGCTGTCGATGATTTGAAAGTCTTCCGGTAGCTTGGCATCAAGATAGTGCGCGCGCAAAATGCGGTGACAAATACCGTGAAAGGTACCATTCCACATGCCTGACGCGCTGCCCATCATCAACTCTTCAATACGGCCACGCATCTCCGCCGCCGCTTTGTTGGTAAAGGTTACCGACATAATTGAGAACGGAGACGCTTGTTCTACCGACATCAACCAAGCGATACGGTGAACAAGAACACGAGTCTTACCACTCCCTGCACCAGCAAGGACGAGCAAGTTTTCTAGAGGTGCTGCAACGGCTTCACGCTGTTTGTCGTTCAAACCGTCGAGTAATAGAGATGGATCCATCATGATGAGCTACTGGTTATTTATACATAAAAATAGATTATAACCTAAACAACTAGGGTGTGTTGAGACAAAACTAGATAAAAAGTTCGACGATTTTTTACTCATCTATTCAATCGGTTATGTAAATCAAACCATCAAAAAGCATTCTCCCAAACAATTTCCCTGAAAGTTTTTCACTCACCTTCCTATCTCTTAAGTTAAGCAAGCGGACAAAAACTGTGCATCTTAATCGCTCGTCTGCTTGCCCATCTCAACGTAAAGGAAATCATTCAGAGGAAATTATTATGAAAAAGTCGAATCTTGCTGTTACTGCTGCGGTTACTGGTCTACTAGCCCTTGGTGGCACTCTACTAACAGCAACACCTGCTGTCGCGGCAGAAAAAGAAAAGTGCTACGGCGTGGCAAAAGCGGGGAAAAATGACTGTGCGACGAAGAACAGCTCTTGCGCCGGCACGTCAAAACAAGACCACCAGAAAGACGCATTTGTGGTGGTTCCAAAAGGTCTTTGCGACAAATTGGCTGGCGGCAGCACCAGCGCATCTTAATTTCTCCGTTAATTGTTGTGGGCGTGTGATGGCTCAACTCACACCCCACAACCTCTTCTCATCCAGTTCGAAAAGGAGTTTCACGTGAAACACTACGATTTTCACCCTCTTGTTGGCGTTGGTTTACGGACTCCTCATTTGGACTTTTTTCAGCAACAACGCCCAGAACTGTCTTGGTTAGAAATTCACAGCGAGAACTACTTTCAACCCAATGCAGCCGAACGAAAATATCTACACACTTTGCGAGAGCAATACCAGATCAGCTGCCACGGAATTGGTTTGTCGTTAGGCTCTGTTGAACGCGTTAGCCAAGTACACCTAGCTCAACTGAAAGCGTTGATTGATGCCATTGACCCGATGTTTGTCTCTGACCATTTGAGCTGGAGTGAAAATGGTGGGCATTATTTTAACGACTTGCTTCCCCTACCATACACCGAAGAAGCACTGAACGTTTTTACTCGCAATGTGCTTGAAGTTCAGGATTATCTGCAACGCGAAATATTAATTGAGAACCCATCGAGCTATGTGAAGTTTCAACACTCGACGATCAGCGAGTGGGAGTTTCTCGCTGAAGTTCAGCAGCGCACAAGTTGCCGGTTACTGCTCGATCTGAATAACGTACACGTATCAGCCTTCAATCACGGCTTTGATTGCAATACCTATCTGTCCGCCATTCCGGCAGACAAAGTGGATGAAATTCATTTGGCGGGTTTCACCATCAAACAACTCGATAAAGGCGAAATTTGGATTGATACTCACAGCCGTCCCGTCAGCACGGAAGTCTGGAAGTTATATCAACACTGGGTCGAACAGTATGGTCCGCGCCATACCTTAATTGAATGGGACTTAGATATCCCAGCACCAGAAGTGTTATTGGCAGAAGCGGAAAAGGCCTCGCTCCTTCTCTCCCAAATTACCACCCCGCTTAGCGCTACGAGGAAAGCCTCATGAAGCTAGCCACCTTACAAAACCAGTTTGCGAAAGCGCTTCACTATCAGGCATTGGGCGATGACTGTGATATTGCGAGCGATCAGTTTACCGCTGACGAGCGCATGCAGATATATCGCAACAACTTTATCATCAGCTTGAGCGAAGTCCTTTCTGCTACTTATCCGATGGTTGAAGCGTTACTAGGGGAAACGTGCTTTGCTCAAATAGCACGCCAACATGTTTTAACGCACCCACTCCAAGAAGGCAGTGTTATTCACTACGGAAAAGACTTTCACCTCACTGTGATGTTGTTTGGTCAGGTCATGGCTCAAGCACCATACAGCCCAGAAGTTGCTCTCTTTGAATGGAACATCGACCTTGCTCGCCAAGCTCGTTATGAGCATCAAGCAGACACAGCCGTGCAACCGCTGACTGAATTACCACACGTACCAGAGTCGCAACATTCTCATTTAGTTTTCCACCTTCGTCCTGGGTGTAAGTGCTTTGATGCTCATTACGCGGTGTTTGATTTATTCGCAGCTGTTCGTACTCAACAATTCGATCAGCTCAACATCAACCAATTGCAACAAGGGGTGATCCGCATCGAGCCCGATGGTGAAGCGCAGTGTTTCGCGCTGGATGACGAAGCCTATCAATTGCTTGCCAGCTTGGAACAAAAGCAATGTTTGAGCGATATCCCTGAGCCGTTGCTCGCTCATCTTAATCACATCATGACGCTTGACCTGATTGAAGGTTTTACGCTGCAAACCGCGTAAGGAGGATACGATGACAGATTCTGTTAAAAGCCTGATTAGCCGCTACGACGAATACACCAACAGCTTACAAACTCACGCAATGCCGTTGTTGCTGCTGTTTTGCCGTTTATGGGTCGCTTGGGTGTTTTTTAATTCTGGCCTTATCAAAATTGCCTCATGGGATAGCACCCTGTACTTGTTCGAATTTGAGTATCAAGTTCCGTTGCTACCTTGGGAATTTGCCGCCTATTCAGGCACATTCGCAGAGCTAGTTCTTCCGGTCTTTTTAGCGATTGGATTATTTACTCGCCCTATGGCTGCCATGTTGTTTGTGTTCAACATTATCGCTGTCCTGTCCTACCCGCTACTGTGGGAGAAAGGTTTCCATGACCACCAACTCTGGGGGTTAATGATTTTGATTGTGATGCTGTGGGGAGGCGGTCCGTTTTCGCTCGACCGATTGCTAAAAAACAAATTCGTCAGATAGAAAAACCCCCGCGATTGCGGGGATTTCTTTTATTGCTTGTTTAGATAAGCCAGCAGTTCATCCGCTGAGATACCTTGTTGTGCGAGGTCTTTTGCTAATAGCTCAACTTGCTCGCCCTTGCGTGACTCAATCACTTGTTGAAATTGGTACACAATGTCACGCAAGATTGGTAGAGGTACTTGTTTTGCCGCACTACGAATGCGCTCGGAGCTTTGATTGCCCAGCTCATTAAGCAACTTACCAAACATCACCTTTTCTGGTGATTCTTCCATTTGCTCTAAAATACGAGCCATTTCATACGTGGTTAACGACATTACTTTTTGAATTCCATTATGGTGTCAGGAAAAGTGTGAACGACAAATATACACGCGTTACATACATTGGAAAATACTAAATTACACTGATTTACGCATTAGCGAAGCGAGCGTGCCAGCTCTTACCAGCCTTTGAAAATAGAATCACCAATGCTGGTAGCAATACCCACATATGAATAGCAATCAATGTTTGTGGATCAAACGGCAAACGCTGTAAGGTACCCACTAACAAACCAGAACCGCTCATTTGGAACAAACCGAGTAGCGCCGCGGCTGTGCCCGCTTTATCACCGAATGGTTCCAACGCCTTGCCCGCGGCGCCGCCAAGAATCAAAGCAAAACCAACGGACGACATAAAGATTGGCAGCATGAACGACAGCGCCGTGTTTTGGCCATTCATCACCAGCATCACCACACCAGCCAGAGCCAACGTCGAGATACCAACCACAAGCGTGTTGTGTGTGCCAAAACGTTCCATGAACTTCGGTGCCAACATACAGCCAGCGATGTTAATGACCGCGTTAATGCCAAACCAGAATGTGAACTCATTCATTGAAAGGCCCATGCCTGTCATCAATACCGACGGTGCTGACGTCACGTAAGCTAAGATAACCGCCATGGCCATCAAACATAGTGACGCGTGGAAAATGAAAGATGGCGTGCTCAGTACCGACCAGTAACGACTTACCTTGAATACCGCTTGTTTCTCGGTTGCAGGGTTGGTTTCCTTCATCATCAAGAACATCAACGTTCCTGAGACAACCGCAAAACCAGCCATAAAGCTGAAGTTTGCACGCCAATCGAATTGCTGTGTTAACCAGCTACCTAAGATTGGTGCCAGTGCAGGAATAAAGCAGATCGCACCATTAAGGTAGCTGATCATCTTGCCGCTTTTATCTGGGCCGAAAATATCGCGAACTGTTGCAAAGGCTGCTACCGATGTCGCACACGCACCTAAGCCTTGTAGCAAACGAGACATCAACATCCACTCTATATTTTGAGCACTCCACGCCAATAAAGCGCTCATTGCGTAGATAGTGATGCCGCCCAATGCAACAGTTCGACGTCCGAGTTTATCTGCCAAGGGGCCAGCAAACAGTTGGCCAACACCCATAGCAAATAGGAACCATGTAATCGTGTCTTGTGCTAGCGCATTGTCTACCTGAAAAGTTGAAGCGATAAGAGGTAACGCAGGTAGATAGATATCAATCGCAAGCGGACTGAAAAGAACCAAAAGGGTCAACAACGCCATTTGTTTTTTACTATTAGAAATATGGCTAGACACACAACACTCCAAATTGAACAAGAACTTTGCAGAGAGCTTAATCATCTGATGATATGAATGGAAATGATGTATAATCATGACCATTATTCCCCAGAGGAAATTCACCGTGAACATAGAAAAGCTCGCTCGTCTCGACCTGAACTTACTGGTCTGTTTTAAAGTGTTAATTGAAGAGCTTAACGTGACTCGAGCAGCGCATCGACTGTGCCTCAGCCAATCCGCGGTGAGCAAATCATTAGCCAAACTTCGCATTCAATTTGATGATCCATTGTTTACGCGTAACTCTCATGGATTAACACCAACACCACGTGCATTGTTCCTCAAACCGAAACTGGATCTGTTGATTAACCAATTAGAAGTGCTGACCCAGCCAGAAGAGTTTTCGCCCCAAAGCAGTGAATACCGCTTTCAAATTGCAGCCGTGGAAAGTGTCTACCCATTAATCTTGCCGCATTTCTTACCAGCGATTTTTCAACAGGCACCCGGCGTCACTATCAGCACGCATCCTTGGTCAGATAACACCTTCAAAATGTTGCAGCGTGGTGAGTTGGATTTGGGATTAACTGGTAAAGACATCGACATCAATGACGCAAAGCTTACCCTGCTGCCACCGGATGATATTTGCGAACTCGAAATCTATCGCGACCATCAGATGTGCATCATTCGTAAAAACCACCCCGCACTAAAACAGAAGTGGAACCTCGAAGCGTATCTCGCACTTCGTCACGTACAAGTGCGATGTGATGGAAACGACCGTTGGTTGTTGGACTATCGTTTAGCGGACATTGGCGCAGAGCGCGATATTGCAGTCACCGTTCCAGATTTCAATAGTGCTGCTAGCTTGTGTTCTTACACCGACTTCATCTTTACCGCGCCGAGCCATTTTGTGCAACTGGCTGCCAAACAGCTCGACTTGGTGGTCTTGCCATTGCCGCTTGAATTCCCGCCCATGGCTTACACTCTGTTTTGGCACAGAGACAGAGAAAACGACCCAGCCTTGAATTGGCTGCGCACGATGATCACGCAAAAAACCGATCACCTTAGATAAAAATGTCGGACGCAATTTGCGCTTAGCGGTTAAAATGAGTAGCTTAACAGTCGATAGTCCTTTTTGGCTCATCTATGGCCTGTTGTACCCAGACTTAAACGTCATCTTGCTACGGCGTTTAACTCAATCACTGCACGAAGCAGAAGGAAACAGCTCCCACACCTGAGCATGAAGGAGCGGTAATTTGAAGGAATAAAACAGATGCACAACGATACCCTAAGCCGCGTGAACGCAATTCGCGAATGGCTTACTCAACACAACATTGATGCCCTACTGATCCCTCATGAAGATGAATACCTGGGTGAATATGTCCCTGCGCACAATGAACGCCTCCATTGGCTAACCGGATTCACAGGCTCTGCAGGCGCAGCCGTGATCACACAAGACAAAGCCGCGATTTTTGTTGATGGCCGCTACACCGTTCAAGTGACCAAACAAGTTCCTAGTGAGTTGTTTGAATATCGCCACCTAATTGAAGAACCGGCATTGGATTGGATTCAAGACAATCTAACCACAAATGCGTCCGTGGCTATCGACCCACGCATGCACAGTTCAGCTTGGCTAGATATGGCACAAGCAAAACTGGCCGGAAAACTTGAGCTGAACATTCTCTCCAGCAACCCAATTGATGAGCTGTGGCATGACCGCCCTGCACCAGTGGTTTCTGACGTTCGCCTCATGCCAACAGAAGCCGTTGGTCAATCAAGCGAAAGTAAGCGTAAAGAGATCGCTCAACTGGTAGCAAAAGCCGGTGCAGACAGCGCAGTCATCACAGCACTTGATTCTATTTGTTGGCTATTGAACGTACGTGGCTTGGATGTATCGCGTTTGCCAGTTTTACTGTCGCATGCGATTCTTCATGCCGACTCAAGTGTGGAGTACTTCCTAGATCCCGCTCGCTTACCTGCTGAATTTGCAGCGCACGTGGGCACTGGTGTGACGGTTCATCATCCAGAAGCACTTCAATCTCGCCTTGAAGCCATGTCTGGCAAAAAGGTATTGCTCGACCCAGCAATCAGTAACGCATGGTTTAAGTTAGTTCTGCAAAATGCGGGCGCATCGGTTATTGCTGCAGCCGATCCATGTTTAATGCCAAAAGCCGCGAAAAACGAAGTTGAGATTGCGGGCATGAAAGCCTGTCATATCCGCGACGGTGTAGCGATGAGCAAATTCCTTTGCTGGCTAGATGCCGAAGTGGCTGCAGGCAATCTTCATGATGAAGCTACACTGGCTGATCGCCTAGAAGCATTCCGTAAAGAAGACCCAACGCTGATGGATCTGAGCTTTGATACCATTTCTGCGGCAGGCGGCAATGCTGCTATGTGTCACTACAATCATGAGAACCAACCTGAGCCAGGTAAGCTAGCGCTGAACACACTTTACCTTGTTGATTCAGGCGGTCAGTACCTAGATGGCACAACCGACATTACACGCACCATCGCGATTGGTCAGCCATCAGCAGAAATGATCAAGCAGTTCACTCTCGCGCTGAAAGGTCATATCGGTGTAGCACGTGCCCGCTTCCCGAAAGGCACTCGCGGTTACCAAATCGATACATTGGCTCGCCAACATCTTTGGGCAGAAGGTTATGACTACGACCACGGCACTGGCCACGGTGTAGGTCACTTCCTAAGTGTGCATGAAGGTCCGGCAAGCATCTCTAAGAAACAAATTGATGTGCCGCTAACTGAAGGCATGGTGCTATCAAATGAGCCTGGCTACTACCGTGCAGATGCGTTCGGTATCCGTATCGAGAACCTAGAACTCGTAGTTGAAACACCGACTAACGGCGACTTCCCTGTTCTATCATTCGAATCCTTGACGCGCTGTCCAATCGACAAACGTAACATCAATGTCGATATGCTGACTCGTCCAGAACTTGCTTGGTTGAACGACTACCATCAAAAAGTATGGGAACAAATCAGCCCGCTTGTTGAAGGCGAAGTAAAAGAATGGCTACGCGAAGCAACTCTGCCGTTAGCCCACTCTTAAACAAAAGTGCGAACTCTATTAAAGATAAAATAGAAAAGGCTCTCTACTTTGAGAGCCTTTTTTAGGGCTAAATTCGTAAATCGCATTCCATAAATCACATCCATGAAACTCAAAGCTAAGCGTTCATTCAATCACAATGTTTCACGTGAAACATGCCAATGACACAGTAAACGCCTCGGTTAACCTGAGTAAGCTGAGTGCCAATCACGCCAGACCGGGTCGAAACCTTTCGCTCTGATCATGTCTTCTACCGATGCCGCGCTACGCTCGTCACTGATTTCGAACTGTTCCAGTTCCACCTCTTCGGTCGCATAACCACCGGGTTGTGTTTTCGATGCCGCAGACATACTCGTAATGCCTAACGGTAATACATTGTCGCGAAACTGCGGTGATTCGCGCGTCGACAATGACAACTCCACTTCCGGATTAAACAGCCGATAGGCGCAAATCAATTGCACCAACTGCTTATCCGTCATGACGGATTTCGGTTGTAATCCCGACGCAGGTGCATTACCGGCACAAGGGCGTAAACGAGGAAAAGAAATCGAATAACGCGATTGCCAATAAGTACGCTCAAGGTAATCCAGATGCGCAGCAGCAAAAAAGCAGTCGGTGCGCCACTCTTCCAAACCAATCAAAGCGCCAATACCGATTTTGTCGATCCCCGCCTTTGCCAACCTATCAGGCGTTTCAAGCCGGTATCGGAAATCCATTTTATTGCCACGCAAATGATGCTGAGCATATGTTTTGGGATGATAGGTTTCTTGATACACCATCACCGCATCAAGGCCCAATGTTTTCAGTTCAGCGTATTCGTCCTGATCCAACGGTTGGACTTCCATCGCTAAATAGTTAAATCTCTGCTTGATCATTGGCACCATTTCGCGAAAGTATTTCATCCCAACTTTGGTCTCATGCTCACCCGTTACCAGTAACACGCTATCGAACTTCATTCGCTTAATCGCATCAATCTCCGCCTCAACTTCGTCCCTATTCAGCGTTCTTCGCTTTATGCGGTTCTCCATAGAGAAGCCACAATAGGTACAAGCGTTGGCGCAAAGATTAGAGAGGTACAGCGGGATATACAGCGACATAGTGTTGCCAAAACGCTTACGCGTCAGCGAATAAGATAGCTTTGCCATCTGCTCTAAGTACGGTTCAGCTGCAGGAGAAATCAACGCTTTAAAATCTTCCAAATCTCGTTTGGGGTTTGCTAGCGCCCTTTCCACATCCTGCGCCGTTTTGGCATAAATCGACATGGATATGTCATCCCAATCGAGCTGCTGAAAGCGATCATAAAAGCTCATATTGAACCCTCACTTCTACAGTTCATCGAGAAAAGCCGTTAGCGGACTGGAAGCAACGGCATGAGAAACTTTCCCTGCAAGCCCAGCTTCATAAGCCATACGACCTGACTCGACTGCCATCTTGAACGCTTTCGCCATCGCAACGGGATTACTTACGGCAGCGATGGCCGTATTGACCAACACGGCATCCGCGCCCATTTCCATCGCTCTTGCCGCATGTGAAGGCGCACCAATTCCCGCATCCACGACAACAGGTACGTTCGCTTGGTCAATAATGATTTCTAGAAAATCGTGCGAAGCGATACCTTTGTTCGAACCAATCGGCGCACCCAATGGCATCACCGCAGCACAGCCAACTTCTTCCAGCCGCTTACATAAAACCGGATCAGCATGGCAATATGGCAACACAATAAAGCCATCTCGCACGAGCTGCTCGGCAGCGGCTAAGGTTTCTATCGGATCAGGCATTAAGTATTTTGGGTCGGGATGGATCTCCAGTTTGACCCAATTTGTGCCCAACGCTTCGCGAGCAAGCTGCGCAGCAAAAACAGCATCTTTGGCATTTTTAGCGCCAGAGGTGTTCGGTAGCAAATTCACACCGGCGTGAATCAGAGGCTGCAAAATGTCATCTTGCTGATCATGTACATCCACACGTTTAAGCGCCATCGTCGCGAGCTGTGAACCTGAAACCTGGATGGCTTCGGCCATTAAACGGCTATTAGAAAATTTACCTGTTCCTGTGAACAAGCGTGATTTAAATTCTTTATCTCCAATTTTCAGCATCGACATTATCCCCCTGCGATGGCTTGAAACAGAGAGATGCTATCTCCCTCAGAAAGTACCGTACTCGCCCATTCGCTACGCGGCACCACTTGATTATTAATGGCAAAAACACAGCCCATTTCAGGCAGAGAAAACTGGGTAATGATTTGCTGTAGGTTGGCTTTACACTCGACCAGCTGAGCTTGGTCGTTAATAGCGATAGTTATCACGTTACCTCTCTCCTTTAACAAAGGAACGCACAAACGAACTTGCTGCGAATTGATTTGAAACTGTCATGGCGGTCATCTCTTAACTGCTCATTTGTGCAAGATTATTGTCACCACAAACCTGACATTGCTTGTCTTTGGTTATAGACATGGTCTGCCAGTTCATCCGCAGTCCATCAAAGAGGTGTAACTGACCACACTCAACATGAAAGCTATCTATCGCCAACTTTTGAATAGCAGCGAGAGCTTGGTAGTTCCCCAGAGTGCCCACCACCGGGCCGATAATGCCGGTTTCGCTGCACGTCATTGTTTGCTGCAATTCGTCAAATGGATACAAGCATCGATAGCAGCCTGAATTTGATGGTTTGTCTGAGTAGTCAAAAACAGCAAACTGCCCTTGCCAACCAATCGCTGCCGCCGATATCAGAGGTGTATTTTGCTCATAACAAACTTGATTGATCAGCTGCCTCGTTGGCAGGTTGTCACTGCAATCCAACACCACATCCGCCAACATGACTTCGAGTTGTAACTGAGCTTGGTCGAGACGCTTGGTAATCGTGCGTACCTGAATCATTGAATTGAGATGACGAAGCTGCTGAGCCATCGCCTCGGTTTTCGCCAGTTCGATGTCGCCTTCACGATAGATAACCTGGCGCTGCAAATTGCTGCTGTCGACACGGTCATCATCAATCACAACCAATTTACCCACGCCAGCAGCCGCGAGATACAAACTTGCTGCACTACCCAACCCACCACAGCCGATGAGCAATACATGAGATTGACCAAGACGAGCTTGGCCCGATTCTCCGATTTCAGGTAACGAAACTTGACGCTGATAACGAATGAATTCTTGATCAGTAAGCACGATAGTCCTCCATGACCAATGACGTGCTCGTTGTGCTCATCAGTTGATCGAAAAACTCAATCACTTGTTTCGGCGATTCGGACAAGGTAATCGCACGAACCACCGCTAAACTGGACACGCCACATTGCCAAACTTGATCCGCGTTTGATTGGTCAATGCCACCAATGGCTACAGTTGGATAGCCAACACTTTCACCATACGGAATGCTATCGATCAGCTTTTGATACAAGGCTAAGCGAACCAAACCTTGCGGCTTGGATGGCATTTGTTTGGTGGTGGTCGGAAAGATATGCCCCAGCGCAATGTAGCTTGGATTAATTTGGACGATACGCAGAAGTTCATAATAACCATGGGTTGATAGACCTAAGCAAATACCTGCGGTGCTCAACTGGCTCAAATTGGAATCTTCGATATCCTCTTGACCAAGATGAACCCCGAACGCGCCATGCTTTATTGCTAGTTGCCAATAATCATTAATAAAAACTTGAGCGTCATACTGACGACCGAGTTCAATTGCGCGTGCAATCTGCTGTTCTAAGTCTGGCTGATAGGGGTCTTTGATACGTAGTTGAATGGTTTTGATGCCCAATGGCAACAACCGTTCAATCCAACTGACGTCGTCCACGACCGGATAGAGCCCCAAACTCTGTTTGCTCAGATGAGGAAAGTTAACCGACTGTCCGTGTGATGACCAACCTACTTTGATGCCTAAACGACAATCTTCTAAGACTGGTGTAGGAAAATCAGCAAACTGAGACGCCCACTCCTGCTTAACCATTGTTTCACCATTAATGAGTGTTTCACGTGAAACATTCGTCATTGGGCGCGCTAAGGTTAAAGCATCTTCAATAGGGAAATCGAGAGCAAGCAGCGTTACTGTCCACGCTAAGTGTTGATCGGTTTGAAGAGTTGTAGTTCTAGAAGTAGAAGTAACTGACAGAGCTCTTATTTCATCATTAACCGGATGGCGCCAGATATCCAACACGTCTGCGCTTGTCGTTTTAACAGAATCATCGTGCTTAGACTCTATGTCTTCAATACCAATAAAAATGGCCGAGGATGGTTGTTGGCGACATTCTGAAACCGATAGACCTGATTGGTAGTAAAGCACAAAATCGGCAGTCTCTGCTTCCTCACATACGTCAATCAGATCGGTACCTACACGAAAGGTATTTTGCCCAAGAACAAGTTGAATAAATTGAGTCGGGCTTACGCCCAACTCAATCTCATCAATACTAAAACCCTGTTCTTTCGCCAACAATAAACACTGCTGAACAGATCCTGTCAGCGGAATTAACGACGATGGAATAAGGATTTTAGCCATTACTCATCCGCCTCGGCGTGCACGGCTGGGTGATAAAGCTCCGAGCCTGTCGCACGAAACTCTTCAGACTTCTTACGCATGCCTTCCAGCGGGTCATCTAACATCTTGATAGAAATCGCCTGATCCGCGGCAACTTGCTCTGTATCTTTGGCATACTCCCTGACTTCTTGAGAAATCTTCATTGAGCAGAATTTAGGGCCGCACATTGAGCAGAAGTGCGCTACTTTTCCAGACTCTTGCGGTAGCGTTTCATCATGAAATGCACGTGCCGTATCGGGGTCTAAAGCGAGGTTAAATTGGTCTTCCCAGCGGAATTCAAAACGCGCCTTTGATAAGGCATTGTCACGAACTTGTGCTCCCGGATGCCCTTTTGCTAAATCCGCAGCATGCGCAGCTAGCTTGTAGGTGATCATACCGGTTTTAACGTCTTCTTTATTTGGAAGCCCCAAGTGCTCCTTAGGGGTCACGTAACACAACATAGCGCAGCCATACCAACCAATCATCGCCGCGCCAATACCGGATGTAATATGGTCATAACCCGGAGCTATATCTGTCGTTAGAGGACCCAAGGTGTAGAACGGCGCTTCATGACAGTGTTCCAACTGTTGGTCCATATTCTCTTTGATCATGTGCATTGGAATATGGCCAGGGCCTTCAATGATGACCTGTACATCATATTCCCATGCGATTTTCGTCAACTCGCCGAGCGTACGCAGCTCTGCAAATTGCGCTTCATCGTTCGCGTCTGCAACCGAGCCAGGACGCAAGCCATCACCAAGAGATAGAGCGACATCGTACTTCGCACAAATTTCACAGATCTCGCGGAAATGGGTGTATAAGAAGCTTTCTTGGTGATGCGCTAGACACCACTTAGCGATAATCGAGCCACCACGCGAAACAATCCCCGTCACTCGTTTCGCCGTCATTGGAACATAGCGAAGTAGTAAACCAGCATGGATAGTAAAGTAATCAACCCCCTGCTCTGCTTGTTCGATTAACGTGTCGCGCATGACTTCCCAATTCAGGTTCTCAGCAATGCCATTTACTTTTTCCAAAGCCTGATACATAGGAACCGTACCAATTGGCACCGGGCTATTGCGTAAAATCCATTCGCGAGTTTCATGAATGTTACGGCCGGTAGAAAGGTCCATCACGGTATCGCCACCCCAACGTGTCGCCCAGACAAGTTTTTCCACTTCTTCTTCGATTGAAGACGTGACCGATGAGTTACCAATATTGGCATTCACCTTAACTAAGAAGTTACGGCCAATAATCATTGGTTCAGATTCTGGATGATTGATATTCGAAGGAATGATGGCGCGACCTTCTGCAACTTCTTTACGAACGAATTCTGCAGTAATGTCTTTAGGTAGATTTGCACCGAAGCTTTGACCAGGATGCTGCTGAGTCAGCACGTCATCGCGATATTGAGCGCGACCCATGTTCTCACGCAGTGCAATGTATTCCATTTCCGGAGTAACAATGCCTTTGCGAGCATAGTGTAGTTGAGTGACGCATTTTCCGGCTTTAGCTCGTCGAATACGTGGTAAGTTGCCATAACGCAAATCATCTAAGGTTTCATCGTCAAGACGCTCTTTTGCGTAAACAGAGCTCACATCTTCAAGGATTTCAGTATCATTGCGTTCTTCAATCCACCCTTCTCTAAGCTTTGGTAAGCCATTGTAAAGGTCGATAGAGTGATTTGGGTCAGTGTATACACCAGAGGTGTCATAAACACGTACTGATTCGTTTGACTCGAAAACAGGAGCCTCTTTGGTGCCACCAATTAGGCTATCAGCCAAAGAAATTTCACGCATTGGCACTCGGATGTCAGGACGAGAACCCTCTACATACACTTTGGTTGAGTTTGGGTACGGCTGTACCGAGAGAGTATCAATAAACTGTTTTGCTTCCAGTCTCGCTTGTTTGCGACTCGACATAGCATTTTTCCTTGCTTGTTATTCTAGATAAAAAGTATTGGGATAAAAATGCTTGGCGGATAGATGCGACAAGAGGGGTCGAATTATGGACGATTAGAGTTCAGGTGCTCACTCTTTGTCTATTACTGCATTCGACGTTTTGATAGGTTAGCCAGACGTTGTCTGGTGTAGGTATCTTCTCTTGTTCCCTTCGCAGATATTAATCTGATCAGGTTCAACGGATCCCGAATTAACGGTCTCAGCCTTATGGCACTCCGACAAGTGAAGCCAGTATATAAAAATGGCTTGGTTAAACCAAGCCGACCTGATTACATTTTCGTTACTTTTGCTAGCTACGCATCAATAATTGGAAACCGATCCAAGCCGCCGAGATACTCAGAACAACATTCAATAAGATGTTTAAACCCATTTTAAAGAACGCACCTTGCTGCATAAGCAGTACGTTATCCATAGAAAATGTTGAAAAGGTGGTAAGCGCACCAAGGAAGCCTAAGCCAATCACTTGTCTCCATGGTTCAGTTGCTAATATTTCACTTTCAAATGCAGCAATGAGCAACCCCATAATGAAAGAGCCAACAACGTTAACAGTCAACGTACCGTAAGGGAAACCCCGTCCGAAAAGTAAGACACAAAACTCAGACACTAAATATCGAGAACACGCACCGATTGCCCCACCGAGTGCGATAAAGCCTAAAATAGAAAACTGCCCCATAATTCCCCCAATAAGTTCTGATGATATTGTAATCAAAATCGCTCGGCTATCGGTAACACAATCTTAGAATTCGACAATATAATCGCTTTAAAACCACTGAAATATTTAAAAGTTACAAGAGTCACTTTTACATACGTTCCAAGCAATTTTTCATAGGAAGAACCCTTACGGGAATTTGCCGTTTAGATAAAAATATCTCGTTTAAGTACTACTTGAAGAAAATGCTGATTCACATTTTATTGAAAGAGAAATAATAACGGTATGGAAAGATCTCTTCAGCTCAGATCTGCAGATACAAAAAAGCCCCAGTCTTTCGACTGAGGCTTTAAATATGGCAGGGGTGGAGAGATTCGAACTCCCAACACGCGGATTTGGAATCCGCTGCTCTGCCAATTGGAGCTACACCCCTGTAGTATCTACAGTTTATCACATTGTAGATTCAAAAAAACCTCGCAAAAGCGAGGTCTTTGAAATAAGTGGCGGAGCGGACGGGACTCGAACCCGCGACCCCCGGCGTGACAGGCCGGTATTCTAACCAACTGAACTACCGCTCCGCACTGGTTAGACCTAAGTCTAAATTAAAAGCCTGGCGATG
>NZ_MQVK01000011.1:0-56140 GCF_002002385.1 Vibrio sp. SALL6 | reverse complement strand
TTTTAGTGTTTAAGGTGGTTTGCGGCGGCTTCGGTATTGCGTTGCTCACCCCTTAACAGGGCGTTAGTTGCCAATGAGGAAAACGCAGCTAAAGCAGAATGTTTAGAGTTAAAGTCAGTGTGTTTTGAGTGAGGTTTCGAACTTCAATTTCCAATCGTTTGGGTTTGTGAAAATCGTTCTCAGGTTTCTTTTTTTGGTTAAATTTACCGTTTCAGAAACCGATTTACTTGTTGAAAGTCAGCTTTGTGGCATTGTTTCTCCAAAAGGTCTTTTTGGTGTTGTCAGTTCGTTTTCTACGGTGTTGTTTTTCCAAGTGATTTCAGTAGCAGGTGCTTTGAATCTGCGCCTGATTTGAGTTTCTTAAAACACGTAAAGCTAGTGTTGGCAAAGCGGCGATTAACCTCAAAGAAAAGCTTTAGGCTTGGCAACTAACAAAGCATTCAAGAGGGATTCACAACGCTTGGCACTTTTGCTTTTACTTCAAACTTAGTGTTTATGGCACAATGCTTTAGGTTTCGGTGGAGGCGTTGTTCACCCCTTAATTGGGCGTTATGTTTATAGGAGTTTTAAGTGTCAAAAAAGGAAATGTCAGCCTCAAAGACTTCATAGAAGAAGTGAAAAGTGAACTAAAAAGTGCGGTTGGTGAAGAAACTCTTTTTTTTAATGGAGGAGGTGGAGTTAGAAGTTAGTTTTACGTTGGACGCTAAAGCTGAAGGTTCGGCTAAATTGGTTGTTCTCGATGTTGGTGGAAATGTACAGGCATCTCAAGTTCATCGAGTAAAATTGAAATTAACTCCGATTCACGAACCGTCGAGACCCAGGCATTTTCGAAGGGGGGCTTTCCTAAGCCACCTTGTGGATAAACATAACAAACAGTTCAAGTGGGATTCGCAACGCATGGCATTTTTGGTATGCGGTGGTTTCGGTGTTGAAGTGCTATGCGGTAACATTGGTATTGCGTGCTTCACCCCTTAATTGGGCGTTAGTACTCTCAGGAGTATGGTAGTAAGGATAAAAGGTAAATATGTTGGAAACAAATCAAGAAATAACTATCGTTGATAAAAAATTGGCTTCTCGTATGTCACGGTTTTGGGCTGCTTTCATCGATGCTTTGATAGCTTTAGGTAGTAGCCTGGCTATTTTATATGCTACTGATTTTGGTGAGAAAATCATGTCCTCTGAGATAGTCTTGCCAATGGAAGCATTTTTGCTAATGCTATACGGTTGGGGAGTTTTTCTTTTATGTCATGGCTATTTACTATACAAAAATGGGCAGACTTTTGGTAAGTGGGTTTTTGATATATCAATCGTCAAATTGGACAATTCAAAAATTGAATTTGCTCCTGTGTTATTGAAGCGTTACCTTCCAATTTCCTTGGTAACATATCTTCCTGTTATTGGTAGCTTTTTACCTATTTTAGACGCCTTGTTTATTTTTCGTAAAGACCGTCGATGTATACATGATTTTATAGCAGGAACCAAAGTTGTTCAGTTAGAAAAAACAGTAGAACCATCAGAGCAAAAAGCCGAAATAGAGTGCTAACAAACTGTTCAAGAGTGACTCGCAACGCGAGGCATTTTCACTATGCGTTGGTTTTAGTGTTTAAGGTGGTGTGCGGTAGCTTCGATATTGCGTTGCTCACCCCTTAACAGGGTGTTAAATTCATGGAGGATAAATGGAACTCGTAATTGCACCAGTGGTGGTTTTCTGGATAGTGCCATTCTTTTTTACGTAGCGTATGGGGTTCTATCTTTTGATGGATAAACCTTGCCTACCCTGTATATTGACAATTATTTTTGTAGCATTACTTAGTGTACTCACATATGTACTTTGGGGTTTGTTTTCCTTTAAAGGTCGCAGCGAAATTTGGGACTTTGAAATCCAATGGTTTTTTCCATTAAATAAATATGCAATTGTGTAATTTCTTTTATCACTGATGGCTTATTTGTTTGGAAGTAATATTTTTAACAGTGACATATCAAAGGCTGTAATTTTTATTATCGCTTTCTTGGTTACGTTGGGGAGTTTGATCGGGTGTTTTAGCTCTAGTGCATTTATACAAAAGTACAATATTTCAGTGACGTACTAATGAATTTAACAAACAGTTCAAGAGGGGTTCAGCACGCACTGCATTTTTGGTATGCGTTGGTTTCGGTGTTGAAGTGCCATGCAGCAGCTTAGTCATTGCGTGCTTCACCCCTCAACTGGGCGTTATGCTCAATTTAAACTTGGAGTAGTTAAATAAAAATGAAAAAGGTCTTTACTATTTTGGCTGTATCAACACTAGCAGCTTGTGCAAACATAAATACACTTGAAAATTTGAGAAATGATGAACCTAAAAGTGAAAGATATGAATCAGGTGTACCTTTAGTAAAATTAGATGAAAACGTTAAAAGCTATATTGATAAATGCTATCGCTCAAAAGGCTCGACCGTCAAAATGAATGGAACGGCATTGGGTGCAGTAACTTTGTCTGTAGATAGAAATGAAACATCCAATGGAATTGAATATGTAATTAAGAGATGGGTTAAAGGTGGCTATAACCACTGGATACTTGTTTCGCTAAGAGGTGAAGGGTCATCTAATTCAAGTGGTGTTATACATATAGATGACTTAATGCCAAGCTACGTTTTCGGTAAGTTCGAGAAAGTGATAAAAAGCGAAGAGGACATAAGTTGTCCGAGCTATTAAGCATAACAAGGCCCTAAACGCAAACAAAAACAGTTGGCTTCGCTCGTGCCTCACAAAATTTTTAGCCAACTATTTTTAACCGGTTACAACGGTATTATGCGTCTAGTTAACAAGGATTAATTAGATTGAAGGGAAATTATTTGTGCGGGGAAGTTTCGTTTGAGTTATAAGGAGAGTTACCACTCATTTATCAATGTCATTGCTAATTGTGTCGCAAAGTGTTGGGTTTTTCATCTAGCTCAGTTTTGATTGTCAAAGTGTCAAATTTTGAATGGTAAACTGGCGAACCTCAAATTAAGACTTTCTCTACTAATTCGGGCTTTAAATCTGAGTCGTGTCCTCAATGTGGTAACCCATGACCTAATATCTCCTCAAACGGCGATGTATATTGGGTACCTGCTGGTTTGCTGTCCGAGCTTGTCGATGGCAAGGTTGCTGCTCATGTGCATGTCGGTTCCAATGCAAACGGGATCTGCGAACGCTTCCACAAAACCATATTGAATGAGCTCTATCAAGTTACGTTCAGAAAGAAACTGTATGGCTCAATGGAAGAGTTGCAGAAATATCTGGGTGAATGGATGGAGTACTACAACAATCATCGTACTCATCAAGGAAAAATGTGCTGTGGCAGAACGCCAATAGAAACATTAGAGGATGGGAAATCAATCTGGGCTGAAAGGAATCTATCCCAGATATAATCTGACAGGCACCGAGTCTAAAAGTGGGTAGTTGTCAGCTCAGGTCTGAATTCGTACACTTTAGGGTATGTCGTGTCTAAATGAGAGGTTATGTACAGCTATTATTTCTCTAAATTACTTCTCCGTCACATCTAACGCTTTCATTTCTTGACCATCTTGTAACTCTGCATACTTCGCAATGACAGGAAACTGAGTATGTTCGATACGCTCTGACCAGATACGTTTTGGGATGTGGTTGAAGGTATCTGCATAACTCGGCGCTACTTCAAGTACTAACTTGGCAATGTTATCTAGATCCAGCGACTCTACAGATGCTGGTATGGTGAGCACAATCGCGGGAGATTGCGCGAGATACTGTAAGTTCGAGTTCTCTTTACCTAATAGATCCGGTGTTAGTCGGTGGGGCTTTTGTATATCTCCTAGGTCATAGTTACGTTGCAGAACCATGTATTTGTTTGGGATTGACTCGTGTGAGTTCCACCATTTACCGTCGACGGCGGCTAATACCAGTTTTGATTGAGATTTATCAACGACGCCAAGTTCTTGCAGACTTGCATTGAGAAGCAAGCTGACATTTTGGTTGTATTCTCTTTCGCTCAGCATCTTATATTGTTGAATGAGGTTAAGTACAATTTTAGCTCCCAACATGTTGGAGTAGAGATCTTCAAGCGAGTAGGCGGAAATGGTTTCTGGCCAACCTGAAAAACTTGCGTAGCCGTGCCACTGGGCGATCTCATGGGATTCAGCCTTGAAGTAGGCTAAGCGTGCGGCTAAATGAGCGGCCACAGACCACCTTTGTTCATCGGTTAGAGAAGATGCGTCGAACGAGGCCATCTCGATGTATCTTGGCCCTAATTCAGCAGGTAAATCAATGCGATGGGCTTGGTCTAAGTTGGCGAGTATCTCGAAAAATAAGCCCATGGTGTCATCGGCGGTATCGCGCACATGGGCGAGGTCGATAAAGCCACCTTTTTGCGTGTATAAGATTCCGTTATTTTCGCTACCGCCATGACCCAATGCCGATGAGGATGACGGTGTGTAGTGATATATCCCGCTGGCAAACTTGTGTGGGCCTATCTCCTCGAGTTCGACAACGTTGTTCAGTCGGAAAAAGGGCACTGGAACTGGTCCAATTTTGACTTTCTGCATATCCCCAAAGGCACAACACGGGCGTACGTTCTGCGGTACGGTCAATTGAGGGTAGCGAGACTCATCCAAATACCAATTTTGATTGGTCGTCAGATCACCTGCGAGCATATCAGCGGCCTGATTCGAACTTGGCATCGCATGAATTGCCCAATTGTCGGACGAGCATCCAGCCAAGAAGGTACAAAGGGTGGCAGTGTAAAGAGATATAAAAAGTATACGGTTCATTTCAGTTAAAACGCTTCATTAATTGCAAAGTAAAATCCACTTTGATCGTTACCAAAGCCGATATCTAAGCGCAAGTTAACTCGCTGCTTGATTTCAAATCGGTAGCCAACGCCGACAGAGTAGAGCCATTCGTCTTGACCCAGTTGATCAAATTCTTCAGCCAGTGTGCCTGCTCCTAACCAGTACACCATGCCATGGCGCCCAGATAGCGGCTGCCGGTACTCTACTTGGGAAATCAGCATATTTCTGCCGCGATATTGGCCTTGTTCATAGCCACGAAGAGCCTCAGCGCCTCCGAGCATTGCCATTTGATCCCAGCTCACGTCGCCGAAGTTGGATTCGGAGCGTATTTGCCAGGCCAAAACACCAGGAATTGACGATAGGGCACGATAATCGCTGTAATTAAGCCTCACACGTTCAAAATCATTATCTGAGCCTAATTCAGTGCTGAAGTGCTGGTATTCAAGCTCAATCAGCCTGCCTTTTGAGGCATTTAGGGCGAAGTCCCGAGAGTCATAAGTGAGGTTGAGCATGCTGCCAATATTTCGCTGCGTGCTAGGAAACTCCGCCAAATCATCACCTATCCAGGGGATGTGTGTATTTTCTTGTTTGGCGTTGGACGCTTCATTGTGGAAAAAGGAGAGCCCTATGCCTAAGTAGGTAAATGGTAATACACGCGTCATACCAGTGATTGAGGCGGAATAACTGCGTCGGTCATAATTAACTCGTTCATTGTGCATTCCTGCATCAACGCCCATACCATGAAATACATCGGGAGAATCCGTTAGTTCAGCGTCAACAAACAAGCGGTATTTATCGTTGTTTAAGTAGTTGGCATTGTTGATAGATACCCCATAAGCACCATTTATTGACCCAAAACCGTTAACGGTAATAGAGCTTGGTTGTGAGTCGATATCATTGATATCTGGCTTATAGAGGCCGACCGCCGAGACGCCAATACCAAACTTTTTCTCTGGAGTATAAAAGGGGCCGGGCATGACACTCCAGTCTATGCCTTTTTCAGGATCGAACTGACCATCCGCGCCTAGTTCCAGCAATAAGTTCTCAAGCCACGCTTGATATTGCTGATAGCTTGTCAGTTCATGCGTTTCTGACTCTTGCAAAGCCTCTTCGGCGAGAGTTGCTCCAGATAGCAATAGACAGATAATAGGAAGTAATCTTGTCATGCTTTCAACCCTAGAATCGACGACCTAATGAAAAGAATAAGGTCTCACGCTCCCCAAATCCGGCCTCCATCAATATCTCCCAGTCTTTGTTAAAGGCATATTGGAAACCAAGTACACTGTTCCAGTTCTCATCGGCACTTTGACTTACGTTGAAGCCCGCATCAGGGCTCAAGTTTTCAACTAAGCCAAGTAGTTGCGGTGGTAGGTTTAAGCTTTTGAGGTCACCAGACAATTCTTGTTGAACATTTTGATACATGGCGCCAACAAATACGCGCAGTTCGCGTCCGCCATCGTATTGCCAGCGATATCCGACTCTAGGGGCAGCCACGAAGGTTTTAATATTGCCATCAATGGCGGCTATGCTGGTGTAGGTGTAGTTCATATCGAGTAGTGCGAACCAATTTCCCACACCGCCAGCTAATGTGGTGCCTGCTCCATAGGTTCCTCCGTCCATCTCTAACTCAAATGCGGCGCTATCCGGTAGTTCGTCACCCGCGGCATCGAGCAGCGAACACAGAACTTTGTTTCCGATACCTTGCACGGAGGAAGTATCGCAACTTAAAGCGTTAATTTTTGCTGTGCTCGTGCCTTGGGTATAACCAATAATTCCATAGATATTCATAAACGGGAAAATCCACACGTCTCCCCTTAGAGTAATATTGGAACCTTTAAAATCGGCGTGGTTAGCATCAATATCAAGCGCCTCAAGTACCGGATGTCCTGTTAAATCAATGCTGTTGACCGTGATTGGATTGCTCATATCCATGTATGAAAGGGAAAGACCATAAGGTTTTGGCAGTGAATAGCCACGCTTTTCTGCTTCATCTCCCCAAATAGGGAAAAATGAATCTTGAGCAAAACTTAACTGGGTAAATAAAGTGGTTAAAAATACCAGTCCTATTTTTAATTTCACAATGGTCTCTCTTTAATATTCTAAATACCCATTTTCTAAAAATGTGTATGTGTTATTTCAAAATTTATTTTGATAATTCATTACATGAATAGCATGGCTATTAATATCGAGTTTCTAAACTCTGCGCACATTTTGAGGTTTACAAAACAGGTCAGAAAACAATTTGCCGATCAGAAGAATAATTAAAATATTCGTCAGCATTAAAATTGGTGTTTCAATTCTATATATTGGAGTCAGGTTTAACGCGCCGGAGGTCAGTACAACCAATAGATTAATCCCTAGAACTCGATGAATCAGCATTTTGGGTGTTGAAAATACCTCCCAAATTACTATCGTGTTGATGAAGTAAAATAACGCTAACTGCCATAGCTCAGTCATGAGTGGCATCAAAAACACGTACTCCAGTAGAATTACGGTTCCTGTGCCTATAACACCAAAGAAAGCATCTTTAAGTACGCTCGGTGGCATTGTCGGTAAGATGCAAGAAAAAGCCGCTGCGATCATCGGAAAAATAGAACCACCGGGTATTGGGAGATAAATCCAAACGAGCAATGATGTTACGAACATCGACACCCCGTGAAACACTTTACGTTTATCCTCTTTGATATGTTGGAAAAATGTTCGTTTTCCTTGGCGAAGTGATGAGTTAACGCTTTCTATTTTATCGCTATCTTTGACACCAATGAGCGAAGTTTGAGGCTTATCTACATAAAAGTTTTCTAACTGTTCGGTAAGAGCTTTCCATTCTGCACTGTTTGAATTTGACTTATCCCCTCGGTTTAGTAGTTTTTCTTGAATGTGAGTCAGTTCGTTGACTCGCTCAAGCCAAGCACGTCGGTGCTGTCTGAGCCGATAGCTGCCTTTTAACGGTAGGTTAAGCAGTTGATAAAGCTTGTTGATATTTCCTGAATTGGCTTCTAGCGCTTCAAGGTTAAAGTCGTGCTTATTTTTAAGAGCTTCCAGTAGCAACGTTCGACTTTCTTCAAACTGCTGAATAAATTTCTGCTCAGTATTTACTGGCCAAATGACTCGATAAACAACAGAGAATGTTATTACACCTAGAACTGTTTCTTGAAGTCGTAATATCGCGAAATGAAATATAGTTTGGTCGTCAAATTGACCCATACAAGCAACTAACGCACAAACCGTAAAGGCCATCGAAAATATGTAGCCATATTTTTCGTCACTCGACATAAAAATACACAAGCCAAGAAACAGAGTTAAAAAGCTCAAAAACAAAAATGGATCTTGAGGAAATGTACCAATTAAGAAAAGCGCATAAGCGATTCCGATGAGCGTTCCCCAAACGCGGTTGTGTCCTTTATGAATTGAGTGGGCAAAGCTTTCATTTAGTGCCATAACAGCAACCGCAATGGCCGCCCAATAAGGTTTTTCCCACTGAAACCACAGTGCAAGGCAAATAGCGACAACAATTGAGAGCGCTGCTTTTATTGCTTCTTTAGTCGATGAACTCAGCATGACCTTCACCTAATTAGTGTTTGATGATTTTTATCGATGCCGTCATGCCTACGCGAAGCTGCAGATCTTTTGGCATTTCATTCAATGTCACTTTGACTGGGATACGTTGAGCTAAGCGAATCCACTGAAAGTTAGGGTTCACTGTTGGCAGAAGGTCATTGCCTGTTATGCCATCTTTTTTCGCAATGCCAAAACCAATGCTTTTGATTTTGCCCTCTAATGCGACGTCATCATGCATGAGTAATGTCACGGTTGCGCGGTCGTTAGGGGCAATGCCCGCGAGGTCTGTTTCTTTAAAGTAACCTTCAATCCAGAAGCTATTTTCATCAATAAGGGCGACAACAGGGGAGTTAGCGACCACTTGAGAGCCCACTCGAACGTTTAGATTGGTGATGTAACCATCGGTCGGCGCGTAAACTTTGGTGAAGTCCAAGTTAAGCTGCGCTTCTTCAATGTTTGCTTTCGCTAGTTCAACATTTGCCTGCGCTGTTTGTACGGCATTGTGTAAATTGCTAAGTGTTAATGCAGGCACTGCACCGTGCGTACGTTTCTCTAATTTTCGCGCACGCTGTTCTTCATTTTGTGCCTTTGCTAGCAATGCAGTCGCTTGTTTCTGGTTTGCCAGTGCTTTGTGGTAAGACGCAACGTATGTGCTTGGATCAATCTCAAACAGCAAATCTCCCTTTTTTACTTTTGAGTTATCAGCAACATACACCTGCGTAACCTGCCCAGTGACTCGAGGCGTAATGGAGATAACATAGGCACTCACCTGTCCGTCTCGCGTCCATGGATTGTTTGTGTATGTTTGGTAGTGGGTGTAAAGCACAGTACCCGCGGTACACAACAAAATAAGAGTAATGAGATAACGTTTAATCACAGTGCGCTTTCCTCAAAAGATCGAAATAAATTGGCCAATAACGCCGGTAAAAATGACAATCAGACTTAGCTCTGCCAGTGCAGGGAATGCAACGTACTTATGTAGTCCGCATCTCGTTGCTAGCGAAGTCACCATCGTGGTCAGAACGTAAGCCAATCCGATGACTAAAAGCAGCGGCGGGAAATAGATTTCACCCCATACCAGCTCGTGCGGCATTGTGTTCATGAAGTTGTCTCGTTTGTCTTGGATGAGGCAAAGATAAGGGAAGAGATGAAAAGCAGATAATCGCATTTGTAGGACGCCATCCTACAAATGGTGTAAGTAAAATCTGAGTCTTGTTCTGCACCGAAAACCGAAGAGTGATGCGCTTGATGTTCAAAGCCTGAACAGTAGAGCTATTGCCAGCTCATCAATGCCCGTTTTTGTTCATGTTAGACATTGAATCATTGAATCTTTGACTAAGCTTACTCAAGGGCAGTGTTCGTCGATTTGGCCGGAAACGATTAATGCCCTGACGATAGCAGTTTAGAGTTCGAGCTTCGACTTCACATCAACTCCATTGATGATCGTTTACCAACATTGCATTTGGTGAATAAGAAAATAAATCAACTCTTCAAAGAGAATCATGTTGAAATCTCTTACCCTCAAATTGATGTTCACATGAAGCATGCAGATCAGAAAAAGCGCCGACTTGTAACACTTCGGCGCATTCCTATGTCACCAGCTCCCAAAGGTGATGAGCTCTGCGAGCGAAGCTTTTGATGGTTGTCTATTACGTCCTTATACGATGAAACCGTTTGTAGGGTTAGGTCCTACATAAGCGATTGGTTGAGGTAATGCTTTTCGATAATACTGACCATATCAACGAGCAATAATCCAATTTACTTCCTATTGAAAAGGAAAATGGACATGACAAAACATTCAAAAATTTTCGCTGGCGTCGCTTCAGCAATTTCCTTTACTGCGGGCGTTTCAGCTTGGGCGGCAGGCGATCAAGACTTTAGCTCAATGCAGATGAAAGGCGTGGAGCAAATCGAAGTTAAGGTCGACTTAGATGGGGCAGCAAAACGCCTATCAAAAGCGGTGTAATTCCCAACAATTTCCAATCAAGATCGCAGTGATTTTGCACAAGATGTTTACACGATTACGGCAATTCAGTTGGAGAATACAACAGAGTTTGAAGGTTTCCATGGTGTGAATGAGCGCATCCGTGTAGACGAATACGGTCGTTCAATTGGTTTCTTCTACCTGCTTATGGATAACCTCGATAATTTGTGAGAACACTTGATAGCGAGGGATTCGAGCGTAATTGCTATGCCGAATACTCAATGAATAGATGTACAGCAAAGTAATGTAGGCATAGCGATGAAAGGTATCATTTCAATTAAAACTTACGGCGTAGGTCGGCATTTAAGTAGCAGCGTGACCGGGTTTCCTGTTCAACGAATGGGGTTGGACATATGGCCAATCCATGCAGTTCAAAATGCACAACAAATACAAGACCAAGAGGTGTTTGTCGGTAAAAGCTTTGCCGATGAATTACTAGCGTTGACGGATGGTGTAGAAAGCCTCCGTCAGCTATCCGAATGTGGCGCTGTCATTGCGGGTTATCAAACGGACTCAAAGTTCTGCGATTCAGTTTGTGAGTTAGTTACGCGAGTAAAGGAGGAAAGTCGCCAAGTACTTTATGTCTGTCACCCAGAGCTAGCTGAGCCTATCGCTGATAAAGAGCCTCACACTCCATTGTTTGAGAGTCTGATGCCAATGGCCGACGTGATTGTATCGAGTAAGTATGTGCTGGAGCAGTTTACAGGAGTCAAGATTAGTAATGTTGAATCAGCGACGCAGGCTTGCCAAAAGGCCCTCGAAATGGGCCCGAAGATCATCCTTGTGACAAATGTTGAGCCTGAAGAACACTTCACGATGATGCTAGCGACACCGAAATCTATCTATCTAAGTCAAAGGACGATGCTAGATTTTGAAACGCCACCAGCTGGTGTTGGGGACTTAACAGCGGTGGTGTTTACGGCCTGTTTAGTCAAGCGTATGTCTCCGGTTGCAGCGTTACGTCATACCAACAATGCGGTGTATGGCGTACTAGAGTTGACTTATGACAATGGGAGTTCGGAGCTAGAAACGATCGCAGGCCAGCATGAGTTTGTCGAGCCTACGTTTGATTTCCCTGTCAAGAAACTCATGGCGCTCTCGATGGTATAGAAATCTGGAATAGTAAACCGCGAGGCAATAAACTGATCGATTGTCACATCTCACTCATTTCTAAGGACACGACGGTGAACGATAGTGATATTTTGAGTAAGTCACTGAACGTGGGGGAATAACATGACGTTTAACTTTGAGCAGCTGTTGGCATTTGTCACTGTGTATGAAGAATTATCATTTAGTAAAGCAGCCGTTAAGCTCAATAAGCACCGAACGACAACGGGGCAAGTCATCAGCAATCTTGAAGATCAGTTGGCGATCACTTTATTTGACCGAGTAGGCCGTTCTGTTGAGCCTACCGAAGATGGTCACTTGCTTTATCACTACGCCAAGAAAACAGTTGAACAGGCGAGGATATTTGAAAACATCGCACTGAGCCTTTCTTTCGGAGGTTTGGAGCGCGTGGTGATTGCCTATTCGAGCTTTATGCCGCCTTCTGCTTTGTTCATGATTCGCAAACAACTAGCGAAAGATTTTCCGACCATGCGTGTTGAGTTATTAGTGCGTGATCGCGCTGAAATCAAGCGTGGTATTGTTGATGGCTCAATCCACTTTGGGTTAGTTAATGTGCACGAAAGTAGCGCGATGCACAGCATGGACTCGGTTTTTTTAGGCCACGTCGAGTTCGTTCCATATGTTCAAGCTGGTGGACGATTAGCGAAATTAGATCAGAGCTCTGTCGTTGACGCGATGGTGACCGAGAGACAGTTCATTCTAAAATCGCTGGTCGATGAAGGTTTAAAAGAGAAATTCATATTTTCAGCCAATAATGAGCAAGTCGATCAGCTCTCCGTTGTCATCAATATGGTGCGAGAGGGGTTAGGGTGGTCGTGGCTACCCAAGGCATTAACCAAGCCTCAGTTTAAAGCAGAAGGTATCGAGCCTGTGAGTATCGACCTAATGCTAGAAGGGATGAAGCTGCCGCTTTCAATGTGGTGCCCACACGCGAAATATTTAAAGGATATTAAAGCGTCGATAATGCACGCAGTACATGAACATGTTGAGTCGTACAACCCGTAATATATTGATAGGTCGATAGCGCTTTAACGTAAGGAATTATCAAGGATGAATATGAGATCGAACTACCATGTCCACGAGGATATGTATGTTCAAGCCCGAAAAGAGGGCTGGGAAGGGTGGGGAGGCAATGAGCGCATATCGCAAGCCATTCTTGTTCAGCGCTTTACTGAGCTAGAAGGAGCTCCGACTTTTGGCAAACTCTTGGAAGTTGGCTGTGGCGAAGGGCATCACTGTCGAGCATTTTTTAAATTAGGCTTTGAAGTAACAGGTATTGATATTTCACCGACTGCCATATCTTGGGCAAAAGAAAAAGCGAGAGATACTGGCATTCAAGGGGCGTTTTACGTCGCGGACTTGACCGAGAAAACGCTTGAGATTCCAGAGATCTATGATGTGGTGATCGACGGAAACTGTTTACACTGCATCATTGGTGAAGATCGGAATACTTTTCTAGGTCATATCTATAATTCTTTGGTTGAAAATGGCGTTTTCTTTGTGAGCAGCTTGTGTGCCAAAGACAGTAATAGCTACGAAATCACCAAAAATGACCATGTTTATCGACATGTATCTTCACAACAATCTTTGATTACGGAACTAGAACAGTCAGGCTTTCGTGTGGTTACTGCAAACGTCTACGAACGAGATGAGATAAATCACATTACGATACATGCTGTAAAAGTTGTTTATTCGCAATGAAATCGGTATTGTTTCCAGTCACGCCTTAGATAGCCATTATTAACTATTTATCAAACTCTTATCTAAGGTTTTTATTTCTATTTGCTTGCCGGAAATCAGAAAAATACTAATGAAAATAATATCCAAAGCGTTATTGGCAACGTGTTTTATTGCCTTTACTAGTGTTGCTTCACAGCTTGAAGAGCCTCAAACTGCAGTTTTAAACTACGGACAAACCTCGGTTTCAGCACCGATACAGGTTGATCGAGGATTTGACGCCGTTGAAGACAATGATGAGGAAATCATCGAGCTCTCAGGCTCCGTGATTAAGGAATATTCGGATTACGTTGTTGATGTGCTTGTGGTTCGCAAAAGTAAATCTCGTCACTCAAGTCGTGAGTTAAAAACCACGCTCTTTGTCCAGCAAGATCAGCTTGGAAAACCAATGATGATTGGTGGCGTGAACAACGAGGTGTTTACCCTCACGTTAAAATAATTGGGTAACCTTTCAATCAGTATTAATGGTTTTAACGCATAACTTTTCGGTTATGCGTTTTTTGTAGGTAGTAAAATAGCGATGGAGTCGTGATGCCCAAAGTCATATTAAAAGGATTTATATTGGTGCCTGAAGAGGAACTTGAAACGGTAAAAAGTGCGCTGCCTATTCATATGCGATTAACTAAAAGCGAGGCTGGGTGCCTTGTGTTTCAAGTGGTGGAAAACCCTGACAACCCGTTGCGTTTTGATGTGTACGAAGAGTTTACAAATCGAGATACGTTCGAGCACCATCAACTCCGAGTCAAAGATTCAGACTGGGGGCGGGTGACAGTGAATGTTGAGCGCCATTATGAAATTTTGGATGTTCAGGCATAATGAGGCGAGTCATTCTGTGTCAAAGTTGACTCAAATAGTGTTTTTTGCCCAGTTAGCGACTTTACGTTAGCTTACCTATGAATTTAAACCGTTTAAGGTAAAGAAATGACGAGAAGAATATTCGTATTGCGCCATGGTGAAACAGAGTTTAACGCAGATAAAAAGTTACAAGGTCACTGTAACTCTTCACTGACATCTAAAGGTAGCGACCAAGCAAGGCGCGTCGGTACGACGCTCAAACAGTATGTTGAAAACCGTCCTTTCCGTGTCTACTCAAGTACGCTTGGGAGAGCACTGCAAACATCGCAAATCGTATGTGAAGAGCTTAACTACTCGTATGAAAACCTCAACAAAGAGCCTAGGCTAAAAGAGTTTTCTCTTGGTGAGTGGGAGCAAAGAACGATTCCCAGCTTAGAGCAAGAAGTTCCCAACTTATTGGCTCAAAATGATTGGTACCTTCAAGCGCCAAACTGTGAAACTTATGAGTCGGTAAGGGAGCGTTTGTCCAGTTGGTTGAGTGATGTAACGCATGACGAAGACATTGTCGTGGTGAGCCATGGGCTAACAGGCATCGTGCTAAGAGGATTGCTGTTGGGTATGGATTACACTCAAGTTTGGCAGCAAGATTTACCTCAAGATGCGTTTTTCATTATCGAAGACGGTCGAATCACTCGTGTCAACTGTGTGGATACTATTGAGGTAGTCTGACTTGATTTGTTTATGTTTGCGTCTGCTTGATTTTGGTCAGTAATCAAAATAACTTAGTACACAGGCTTATAGAAAATACGCTTGCAAGGCTGATCATGGACGATTGGTCTCAAATGTACATTTATAGAATGCAATTCAAGGATGGATGATGACGTACAAACAGTGGTTTTTTGCCGCAGCGCTGCTTTTAAGTGGCCCAACTTTACTGCCTTTTACTCTAGAGGCTATTGTGTTGATAGAAGTTATCGGAATGGCGGGAGTGGTGGCACTTTATAGCGCTTATTCACAATGGCTTTTTAAACATCCGTTAACGGTTCGGGCTTGTGAGGTCGCGACGAGCCTAGATATCCAGCCTCAAAGAGTTATTACCAAACCAGATTTACGCTCTCTGCCTTATTTGTTTCCGCACTACTTGCCAATCAATACTTTGTTAGTGAGCGCGATTGTGACCACGTTTTTGTTTCGTCTGTCTGGAACACTGTAATGATGCTTTCAATACGCAGCTATCGCGCTGATGATGCGCCAACACTATGGACGCTCTTCTACCATACGATTCGAGAAGTAAACTGCCGCGATTACCAAACAGAACAAGTGAAAGCTTGGGCTCCCGATGATTTTGAACCACAAAGTTGGCAAGCAAGGATGGACACCATTACCCCATTTATTGCCGAAATTGAAGGTGAGATTGTCGGTTACGCGGACTTACAGCCAGATGGTTTCATTGACCATTTCTTTTGCCATCACCAGCATCAAGGGACAGGTGTTGGCCGCGCATTGATGGCTCATATTTTCTCTCAAGCGGAGTCATTAGCGTTACCGTATTTGTACTCAGAGGTCAGTATCACTGCTCGTCCGTTCTTTGAACGGATGGGATTTAAAGTGATTAAACATCAAGAAGTTGAAGTGAGAGGGCAACACTTAACTAATTATGTGATGAAGAAGTATCTATCGCGTAATTAGTGAGCTTGGACACAGATAAGAGATGTTTTCTGATGTGAATTCCAGTTCATTGATCTAAGACCAAAATTTCGTTTCAAAACAGTGTACATAATCTCTACTCAGAGTTATCAAACAGGTATGTTTCTATCTCACAACCGCAAAGTTGTTCATAAAAATCAGATTGATAGAAAGATGACTGAATGTGGCTCGAAATGCCTAATGTCATGGCCAACCAACTCAGGAAGAGTAGTAGTACTATGCGCCCATATCTCAAATACATCATCCCAACGGTGATTCCGTTACTTATTTGGCTGATGCCTTTGTCAGCGTTTCCTTTTGACGGCATCACCATCGTCCAACAGCGAGTTATCGCGATCTTTTTGCTGGCTGCGCTCTGTTGGGTGTTCGAGCCTATTCCAATTTATGCCACGTCGGTGGTGATCATCGTGCTTGAGTTATTGCTCGTTTCGAACAAAGGCATTGTCTTGTTTCGAACACAAGAAGGGCAGCCTCATTTTGGCGAACTACTGCAATATCACGAAATCATGGCTACCTTTGCCAGCCCAATCATCATGCTGTTTTTAGGTGGTTTTTTCTTAGCAATGGCCGCAACCAAATATCGTTTGGATGTGAACCTCGCTAGGGTGTTGCTCAAGCCGTTTGGGCAAAACCCTAAGTTTGTCATGTTAGGCCTGATGCTGATCACCGCAATATTCTCGATGTTTATGTCGAATACCGCGACCACCGCGATGATGTTGTCGATATTAACGCCAGTTATCGCCGTGTTTGGGCCTAAAGACCCGGGTCGAATTGCATTCGCGCTTTGTATTCCTGTTGCTGCGAACATCGGTGGTATTGGTACGCCAATCGGTACGCCACCAAACGCGATTGCTTTGAAATACCTCGTGGGTGATAACTTGATTACCTTTGGGGAGTGGATGGTATTCGGCGTACCATTTGTGGTGATCATGATGGCACTTGCTTGGCTTCTGATAGGCTATTTATACAAAGCCGAGCAGACTAAGATTGATCTGAACATCAAAAGTAAGTTCCTAAAAACACCAAAGGCGATGATTGTTTACGTCACATTCGCTGGCACCATCATTCTTTGGTTGATGGGCTCAGCGCATGGCATGAACTCATACACCGTCGCTTTAATTCCGGTTGCCGTGTTCTCGCTGACAGGGATCATCAACAAAGAAGACCTCAAAAAGATCTCATGGGATGTACTTTGGTTAGTATCGGGTGGTATTGCTCTCGGTTTAGCGCTCGACAAAACAGGGCTTGCTAAGCTGGTGGTGCACAGTATTCCGTTTGATGAATTCTCGCCTTATGTGGTGCTATTCGGCGCGGCATTCCTCTGCTTACTAATGGCAAACTTCATGTCACACACGGCCACAGCCAACTTGCTGATGCCAATAATGGCTGCACTTGGTACGTCCATGGCTTCTTTAACGCCATTAGGTGGTGAAGTCACGCTTATTCTTGTTGTGACCTTCGCGGCTTCGCTTGGTATGTCACTGCCTATCAGTACACCGCCTAACGCGCTCGCGCATGCCACTGGCCATGTAGAAAGTAGCCAAATGGCGAGAGTGGGTGCGGTACTTGGTATTGTTGGTGTGCTGCTAAGCTTTGTGATGGTGTGGATTCTTCATACGGTTGGGCATATTGGGTAATACATGTACGAAACCAAGTTAGATGCGTTAGTAGAACGCTACTTTAATCATATCGAACGTCGGCTGACTGTGTTGGCCGGCTCCGTATTGATCGAACAGCAAGGCTACAACGACCGTCTATATTATGTGCTCTCTGGCGAGCTTGCTGGCTTCTATGCGGACGAAGACAGAAAACCCATTCAGGTATTCTCCGCCTCTCAAGGGGCATTTATTGGAGTGCACAGTTTTTTTTCAGGAACATGGACTGCTTCATCTACGGTGATTGCACAAACCGATGTAGAACTTGCGTGGATAGAACGCGATACGCCAGCCGTTGAAGAAGAAACTTACGGGCCATTAACCACACAGTTTATGCCCGTTATGGTGAATGAGTTGTCTCGCCGTCAGCGCCGCGCGATGCAAGAAGCGATAGCAAAAGAAAAGGCGCTGCAAAAGCTCCACACCGCAGAGCAAATGACAACACTCGGTCAGTTAGCCGCAGGTATCGCACACGAACTTAACAATGCGATTGGTGTGGTCAGCAGTAAATCGGAGCGTTTAGAGTCCGTCATCATGACGCTGCTTGAAGAAGTGCATCCAGAGGCGAGTCAGTTCTTTGATTTTGGTTTGATGCAAGGGCAAAAAGTATCGTCTAGTGAAGCGAGAAAGCGCGGTCGTCATTTCGAAAAATATTATGGGTTGCCTAAAGAGTTGGCGCGTGATTTAGCGAGAGCCGTGCCGAGTAACTACCTCTCGGAGCATTGGTTGAAAAGGCCAGAAGAGGCGATTCGTTACTGGCAAGTTGGGCGAGACCTGCACGACTTGCGTATCGCGTCTAAGCATACGGTTGGCATTGTTCGTTCCGTTAAGCAATTGGGCAGAACGGATATCGACCTTGATGAGGCCATCAACATTAATGATTCGATAAATCGGGCATTGGCGTTGCTGCAGAGTGATTTGAGGCGCGTTAGTGTGCGTTTCAGCCCTGCAGAACTGCCGGTTTTTATTGGATCGCAAACTGAGCTTGTTCAAATTTGGGTGAATATTTTAAAGAATGCGTGCGATGCGATGATCAACATTGAGTCGCCGACCATTGAAATTCATACACGCGTGAGCAAAGGAAAGATTTTAGTCACGATCGCCAACAACGGCCCTGAAATTGATGAGGCCACACGCCGAAAAATATTTAGGCCGAACTTTACAACGAAGAAGGGCGGATTGTCTTTTGGGTTGGGGCTTGGGCTCTCGATCGTTAAACGAATTATTGCAGGTTACAACGGTTCCATTGTCGTAAAAAGTGACAGTGAAAAGACCATTTTTAGAATCAAATTACCGGTAGAGGGTGAACATGGAGAAGCTTAATTTAATTTGCGTTGATGACCAACGAGAGGTATTAAGTGCGGTTCTACAAGATCTAGAACCGTTGAATAAATGGCTGAATATTGAGGATTGTGAGTCTGCTGATGAAGTGCTTGAGCTGATGGATGAGCTTGATGCAGATGGTGAAATGATCGCGTTAATTATTTCGGATCACGTGATGCCAGGTAAAACGGGTGTTGAGCTGCTGACGGAAATTTCCAAAGACAGCCGCTTTGTTCGCACTCGCAAAGTCTTGTTGACTGGGCAGGCCACGCACACTGATACGATCAATGCGATTAACTCTGCGGGCATCGATCGATATTTCGAAAAGCCTTGGCAAGCCAATCAGTTGATTGAGTGCGTAAGAAACCTCGTTACACAATACATTTTTGATATGGGGCTCGATTACACGCAATATCACGAGCACTTAGATCAAAACGTTGTGTTTGACCGCTTAAGATAGGTGGGTAAAGTTAACCTGAGTTTTCGCCACAGCCACGTTCTGTTTCGATGTAAAAACCGGTAACTAAACGGTGGCTGTGCGGAACAGGTGAGAATTCCAAAATTCGAACTATGAATTCAATGAATATCGGCTAGCACTTGCGACAGACAAGGGTTTTGAGAACCAGTAACCTTGTAAATAGTCGACGCCCATCTGAGTAAAGAAGTCGCACATCTTCGCATCCTCAATGCCTTCAATCACTACCTCAATATTGTTCTCGTGGCACATTGCAATCAAAAACTTTAGGTACTCTCGCGAAGAGTGGTTTGTCAGCGTTTTCCAAGCCATCGATTTATCGATTTTTATCTGCGTCATCGGTAAATCAAAGAAGCAGTTTAAAGAACTGTACCCGGAACCAAAGTCATCCAAAGACAACGCAAAGCCCAACTCACGAAGCGTGTTTAAGGGGGCCATAGCCGTTTGGTTGTTATCCAAAATGAATGTTTCGGTGAGCTCTAGCACGATAGACTGAGGTGCGACGCCAGCCTCGTCAGCCATGGCTTTGATTCTTGAGGGAAACTCACCATTCATAAGCTGAAGAACGGAGACGTTTACGTTCACTCTCACTTCATTTTGGTAGCGTTCGCGGTATTGTTTTATGAACTGACATGCTTTCGCGAATACTTGATAGCCTAGCTCGACAATCAAGCCTTTGTTCTCGGCTACGGGAATAAACTCATCGGGATAAATTTCGCCAAACTCTTTGCTACGCCAACGAACGAGAGATTCAAAACTCACCACTTCGGAGCTTTTGGCATTAATGATTGGTTGAAACTTCACACTCAAGGTTTGCTTTTCTAGTGCGCTTTTCAAACCTTGTTCGATAAAAAAGTAACGATCTACCGCGTGTTGAGTGCGTTGGCTGTAAATGGCAATCCTATCTTTATTTTGTTCACTGGCGTATTGGCATGTTCTTGCAGCTTTACGCAAAATTTCATCAGCAGAGTGAGCAGGGTCGATACAAGGGTACAAGCCAATGCTGATGTTACTGCCAAGATACTGGCCTTCTTCCACCACGGCTTCGTGATAGGTTTGTTTTATCGTCTCAGCGTAAGCTTGAAGCGTATCTATTGAGCAATCGTCCTGAATTAAAATTGCGAAATCGTCATCATGTACGCGATACACTGAGCAGTTGGGGGATGGCAGATGACTGAGCGTTTGCAGCAGCTTTTCCACCAAACCATTGACCAGTTCATTGCCGTACTGGTTCAGATAGGATTTGATCTCATTGATTTGGATGTAGCAAATCGACGTTGGCGTGTCTGTCGAACAGACGTGTTCTTCAATATCAAGCAACAAATGCGCACGGTTTGCCATACCTGAGGCGTTATCATGGAACGCGACTTGATGAATGTAACTCTCCATCAATTTACGTTCAGAAATGTCGCGATGGCTACCCACCATATAATGACCATGCTCAGTTTCTTTGGTCATCGCAACGCCTTCAATCCAAACGTATTGCCCGTTGGGTTTGCGCAGGCGGTAAGTGGTTGTGACGCGCTTATTGTCGGTATTAATGTGGGCATCGACGCGCTTGGACAGTCTTTCCCTATCCAACGGATGCACTAAATCCAACCAACGATCTAGGTTGATGCGTCCAGCATTGATTCCAAGTTGCTCATAAAATCCCTGATTGTAGAAAACCATCGTCCCGAACTCGTCCATGTAGAAGAGGCCTTCGTTGAACACATCAAAGATATGAATAAAGCGTTCTTCGACGATCTTGAGAAACTCGCGATCATTGTCTGAGGCCTGTTGATCAAAAATGGTGGTCAAGACATGTCCTCCTCGTGCCTTACTGGCGACAGAGATGAGTGGGCGTTCCTGTAACAGGGAAATGAAGTAATCATGCGCATTATTAAGATACAAATGCTAATTTAAAATAGTAGACAGTCATGTTCTTGCGCTTTCAAATGAATAAAACTTCGTTCAGTTTAACTTGCTGATCATCGATATTTATAAAACTTAGTCAACAGTAAATCGTGTTTATATGAAATAGTTATTGATGCATTCCTCAAATTATTAAAATTAGTTAATAATGCTGTCATTTCTTGAGCTAAGTCCATAAAAATAAAATGGTTTTATGAAGTGAATCGCTCTATTAATTGACTGAATACTCATTAATTGAAATGAATTGAGGATTCTTATAACAGCTATGCGCGATATCTTTTATAATGCACGCGTTACCTAATAGTATTTAATAAATGTCACCATATGCAGTACAACCCAGAAGACTCAATTAAAATTGCAATCGCAGATGTTGCTGTCGGCATGTTTGTTACCGCGATAGAGCATAACAAACGAGTCAATTTAGCCAATGCTGGTCGAGTTTCGAGCGCAGAGGGCATTAAAAAGCTTCGCGCAAGTGGCGTGAAATTCGTTTGGGTTGATCAATCACTTTCTGCTCAGCAGTGCGTATTCAAACCCGTCGAAGAACCTATCGATATCGAAGTAGGGGATAAAACGCTTTCCGTTTCAAGCAAAGTACAACGTGCGTATCGCTCGCGAGAAGTCCAACACAAGCGTGCTAAAAAGCTGATTGCGGAAGCAAAAGGCCTAGCGCAGAAACTTCTCAACCAAACTTTTGAAGGCAAAGTTATCCAAGTCGACGAGATTGAATCGTGGGCGGATGACATGATCGAAAGTGTATTTATTGATTCAGACGCTTTGCAGTGTGTTTCTGCATTGCGCCAGAAAGATTCTTATTTACTCGAGCACTCAGTAAATGTCGCCTGTCTGTTGGTTTCGTTCGGCAAACACTTAGGTTTAGACAAAGATACCCTCAAGCAATTGGCGATTGGTGGCATCATTCACGATGTAGGTAAAATCAAAGTGGACGATAAAATTCTTCACAAGCCAGCGCGTTTAACGCCAGAAGAGTTTGAGCACATGAAGTTGCACCAAGTCTTTGCGGGCGAGATCATCGTTGAAGTGAAAGGGTTGAGCGATGTCAGCCGAGACGTGTGTTTAATGCATCATGAAAAGCTTGATGGAACAGGGTATCCGCGCGGACTATCGGGCGACGAGATTCCGATTCATGGTCGCATGAGTTGTATCGTCGACATTTATGACGCGCTCACCGCTGATCGTTGCTACAAAAAAGGCATGAGCTCAGCAGAAGCATTTAAGATTTTGCTCAGTCTAACGCCTTTCCATCTCGACCCTGATCTGGTTTACAAGTTCATTAACTGCATTGGTGTGTATCCAGTAGGTTCTATCGTGGAACTCAGTGATGGCAGAGTGGGTATTGTGTGGTCTTCGAATCCATCTCAAGCGTTAAAGCCAGAAGTGAAATGTTTCTACTCCCGTAAGTACAAACGATACATTGATGTCGCGATGGTGGATTTAAAAACAAGTACGCACAAAATTGAAAGAGCGATAGCGCCTTCATCTTTAGAAATCGATCCAAAACCGTTCTATGACTAAATCGGTGCTTAGCTTGAATCATTACTGACTATTTTCTTTACACTATTGCATATAGCGAGTATTTTGGTTGCATAATTAATGCGCAATTTTGGTTGCGTATTTGCCTCAAAAATACGTTTCAAGGATAGAAGCGTCGATGCTACATCACTTAGCTTAAGGCTTAATATGTGGCATCAAACCATGATTGGAAAGGAGCGCCAATGCAACTCGATACTTGGATTTACTACACTCTCGCGATACTCGTTCTCACAGCCTCTCCTGGGCCAAGTTCTCTACTTTGCTTAAGTAAAGGCGTCAGCAGCGGCTTCCGTCTCGCACTGACGACGGCTCTAGGCAGTTTAAGTGCGATTACCATCATTCTTACCCTTTCTTTTACCGGTTTAGGCGTTGTGATTGCGTCTTCTGAGTTCGTGTTTAACATCATCAAATGGTGTGGTGCGGCATACTTGATTTGGTTAGGCATTCAAGCATTTCGATCAAAACAAACCGATTTTTCGAAGTCCGACTCTGCACAGGTGTCAACCAGCTACGTCAGCGCCTATACCAGTGGTTTTATCGTTGGTTCCAGTAATCCGAAAGCCATTATTTTCTTTACGGCACTATTCCCACAATTCATTGACCCAACCGCTTCGCTGCTGACCCAATATGCGATTTTCGCGGGTACTTTCGTAGTATTCGAATTGAGCTGGTTAACCTTTTACGCCTTATTAGGGGTGAAAACATCCAATTGGTTATTTGAAGCAGGACGAGCTAAGTTGTTCAATCGCTTAACGGGTGGAGTGTTTATCAGTGCTGGTGTGATGCTATCTACGGCGAATCGCAGCTAGATTGTGATGTAACCCCTAATTTAGGGATAGCTTATTTCCAATATGGAAATTAACGGTTTGTTTTTTTTCATTAGTGGCAAGGCTTAACTAGGCGTAAAATTCACTCTAGCCCTTTAGCGGTAATGGTCTGTACCTACCCAGATCCAGATGTCGTGGTCTTTTTTGCAGGAACATCCTTGATGACAAGCCTATCTGAACTCCAACAGCGTTTTCTCAATATCGCAACTGACGGCCGTTTGTCTCCGAAACAGAAGTCTAACTTCCTCGCTTTAGAAGCCGAAGCATGTATTCCATACATGCCCATTTCTGAAGCACTTCGTGAAGCGATGAGCGATGGCGTAATCTGTGACATGTTTGAAGGTCATGCGCCTTTTAAACCGCGTTACGTTTTACCTGACTATGCTAAGTTTTTATCTCAAGGCTCTGAGTATTTGGAGTTGTCATCTGCAGAAGATTTTGATGATGCGCTAAATATGCTTACCATCATCTATCATCATGTGCCGTCTGTTACCAATATTCCGGTGTATTTAGGGCAGTTAGACGACGTCCTGATGCCTTATGTAGGCGACCAAACTGAAGCGCAGATTTACAAAAAACTTCGACATTTCTGGCTCATGTTGGATCGCACGTTGCCGGATGCCTTCATGCACGTGAATATCGGGCCGACAGACAACATTATCTGTCGCACTATTTTGCGTGTGGACGCAGAGCTCAAGCAAATTGCACCAAATCTCACGTTTATGTACGACGAATCGATCACACCAGATGATTTGTTACGTCAGGCGACGACAAACATTTGTGAGTGTAGCAAGCCTCATATTGCGAATTACCCAATTCACGCAAATGCTTATGACGGAGCGCAGTTTGGTATCGTCAGTTGCTACAACTCACTCCCGCTAGCTGGTGGTTCAAACACGCTTGTACGCATGAATCTAAAAGAAGTGGCGAAACGTGCAGCAAGTCGCGACGATTTTTTCAGTAATGTATTACCGACGTATCATCAACTAATGACGGAGTTGATGGACGCAAGAAGCGCGCACTTGCATGAACAATCACAGTTCTTCCAAGGCTTCTTAACCCAAGAAGGCTTGATTGAAGAGTCACGCTTTGCGCCAATGTACGGCATTTATGGCATGGCTGAAGCGGTCAACTTACTTCTTGAAAAAGAAGGGCAAACCTCCCGCTACGGACAAGATGAACGTGCAAATGCATTAGGCCACGAGATTTCAGCGACACTAGCGACATTGGTTGATTCTACGCCTGTGAGATATGGCTTAGAGGGCAAAGCGTTGTTGCATGCTCAAGGTGGTATCAGTCTCGATCTGGATGTAACGCCAGGTGTGCGCCTGCCTTACGGTAGCGAGCCAGACCCTGTTACTTATGTACAAGCAACTGCGGCGCATCATCAATATTATCGAGCGGGTATCAGCGATATTCTAACGATTGATGAAACGGTGAAGTCAAACCCAGAAGCCATGTTCAATTTATGCAAGGGCGCGTTGAACGCGGGGTATCGAGAGTTCACCGCAAACGTCGCATCGAATGATTTAGTTCGAGTGACCGGTTATATGGTGAAGTTATCTGATATCGCGAAATACTATGCGGAAGGTTCCCGTACTAATACGACGTTTTTGGGCGCTGAAGCGGCGAAAAACACAGGAATTTTAGAGCGTTCACCACGAGTGGTGAGCCAAGAAATGTCACCAGTCTACAAGTAACTAGTGACGGAAAGAACAAGATGTCTAGACGAAGTGAAAGCCTTTTGGCGAAAGTAACTCGTATCCTTCCTTTCTCTTGTGTTGATGGGCCAGGAAATCGTCTAGTCATCTTTCTACAAGGTTGTAACTATCAGTGTTTGAACTGTCACAACCCTCACACTATCAACCATTGTAATCACTGTGGTGATTGTGTTGCAGAGTGTCCGGCAGGCGCATTGAAGTTCGACGAAAGCAACAACGTTGTTTGGCTTAAAGAGGAGTGCACCCACTGCGATCATTGTATAGAGATATGTCAGAACCAATCTAATCCAAAAATTACTGACTACTCTGTGCCGACAATGCTCGATTTGATACGAAAACAACGCTTTTTTATTAGCGGTGTGACGGTATCCGGTGGGGAATCTACCTTACAACTTCCTTTCATTATTGAGCTGTTTAAAGGGATCAAGCAGGATCCTGAACTACAGCACCTCACTTGTTTCATCGACAGCAATGGTTCATTGTCAGTCTCGGGATGGTTGCGTGTCTTACCTTTTATGGATGGCGCAATGATTGATTTAAAAGCGTGGCAAACCGACACACATCGTTGGTTAACTGGCCGAGAACATCACCGAGTTTTTCAGACGATTGAGTTTCTTGCAGAACAACAAAAGCTGCACGAAGTACGTCTTCTGCATATTCCCGGTAAAAGTGACTTAGATACGGAAATCGAATCGGTAGGGCGGTATCTTAATGCGCTACCAAGCTCGGTACACGTTCGCCTCAATGCCTTTCAACATCATGGCGTGGTGGGAGAGGCACGTAGCTGGGACAAGTGTTCAAAAGAAGAGATAGAGCAACTAAAGGAACAGCTTGGAAAGTTTGTTGATCGTCCTATCGCTGTTCCTTCCGTATTCGTTTAGAGCTGCCTCTTATCTTTACACACCTCAGCCTTCGAGCTCTATACAAGCATCAAGCAACTGTTGTTGCAGCCATCTCAGAGCAGGATCATTGAGACTCGCTTTGTTCCACACCAAGCTGTAAGCCACTTGCCCGTAATCAAACGGTAAAGAGCGCTGCACTAAACCTTTCGCTTGATGCGCGACTCCCGCCCAAAGTTTTGAACACGTAAATAGATAATCGGAATGATGGCACATGACGGCTGCCGAACCGAAATCTGCCACACGCATCGCCATATTACGTTTTGAATGCTGCTGAGTGAGGTTTTGCTCGAAGTAAGGCTGAGAAAGATCTTTATCGTGAATCCCGATGTGGCGAGCACAAAGATAACCTTCAATCGACAGGGGCGCTTTAGCTAACGGGTTTGATTCGCCCATTAAACACACCATTTCATCTTTCAAGATTGTTTGCCAAACCAAGTCTTTATTTTGAGTTGGCGGCTGGCTGATGTCATGCGGCAGCAACAAAAAGTCGACTTGTCCTCTCACTAGTGAATCAAAACTCATCTCTTCTTTTGCATGGACGCTTAAGTGAGCATTGTTCCCCAACTGTTGAGAAATGCGCGTTAACACGGGAGCAAACAGCTCAAAAGAACTGCCTCTCATCGACAGAGAAAACGTACCTTGATAATAAGCGGGGTTGAATGAACCTTGGTGCAATAGGCCGTTCATACTAGACAGAATACCGTGAATGGACGGGCCAATATTCAACGCAAATGGTGTGGGCACCAAACGCGTACCATCACGATAGAAAAGATCATCTTTGAGCGTTTCACGCAACTGGCTTAGCGTTTTACTGACACTAGAAGGCGTCACACAAAGTCGCTCGGCCGCCTGAGTGACACTGTGAGTTGTCAGCAACATGTGAAGGACGGTGAGGTGTTTTAAGCTAATGCGCGATAGAGCGATATAATCCATGAGAGCGATGATTTCTTGCGATTTCTGCCAGTATATCAGCATGAAACAAATTTTTACTATTGTTCACTGAGTAAAAATAGCATCTTTTTCTTTGAGCTCAATGGAATAGCTTAAGGTCCATTGTTGGCTTTATTTGATAAAAGATGCTTGGCGGACTTGTCGTTTTACTTGCCGAATGTCTGAATACGCTTGATATAGAAGCGTTCCGAACGGGGATGCTCCTTAAGCCTACACTATAAACTTTTCCGAGTGATAAACAGAGGAGGGGTGAGATGGAAAGAATCCTTTAGAGCACAAATAAAGACACTAGTTTTTGTGTTGAAAAGAGTATTGTGTTGCAAACCAAGAGGTGCTTAACTCTAGATCCCTAAGTAACAGAGGTATAAATAATTAATGGACGACCCCTTTAGTCGACTGAACCCTTCTCCGTATCGCTTCCATTCTCAGGAGGCATACTCATGTTAGAACTTTTCATGCAGCCCGAAGCATGGGTGATATTTGCCACCTTATTTGCTCTCGAAGTTGTTTTAGGCGTAGATAACGTCGTTTTTATTTCCGTGTTATGTGAAAGATTGCCATCCCACCAGAGAAAGCTCGCACGAAACCTAGGTATTGGTCTTGCGGTGTTCGCGCGTATTGGATTGGTGTTTTCTATCACATGGATCATGCAACTTACACAACCACTATTTAGCGTTGCAAACCATGCAGTGACAGGTCGAGATATGATAATGATCTTGGGTGGTGCGTTTTTGTTAGCGAAAAGCTTAAAAGAGCTTTGGAGCTGGTTAACTCACAATGAAACCAATCACTCTACCCATGTGCGCACGGGATTGGCGGTGGTTTTGTTACAAATCGTTGCGGTTGATGCGGTATTCTCGATGGATTCTGTCATCACTGCAGTCGGTTTAACAAGTGACGTACCGCTTATGGTTGCTGCAATTATTGCTTCTGCATTGGTCATGGTTATGACTGCTGAGAAGATCAATAACCTAGTTACCCGTTACCCTGGTTTCAAAACCTTAGCGCTACTGTTCCTAGTATTGCTGGGTGGCTTGCTGATGGCCGAAGGCTTCGCAATCCATATCAATAAAGGGTATGTGTACTTTGCGATGGCGTTTGGTTTGGTGCTGGAACTGTGTCACATCCAACTAAAGAACAAACAACGCCGAACTATCCAGCGAATCAGGCCGATGCATCAACCAACCGTGGTCTATGGTGCCCGATAACTTATTAATTTAGCCGCTCAAGAGAGCGGTTTTTTGTGTGCTTTTCTTTCAATTTTATTTACTGATTCAGAATTTGTCGTTTCGACAAAAAGTTGCATTTGTTGCATTGGATTGAATTTTTTATATAAACCGCCCAATCCACACGAGTGAATAAAATAAATGAACAAGCTGATCGATGCGTTAGCAACGGATGGTTACTACATTTGGGATGACTTTCTTTCTGAAGACGAAGTAACCCAATTACGTGATTGCATACCGGATAATTGGAAGAAAGCACGCATTGGTCGAAATGATGATGTGACCCGAATTGAATCAATTCGTAGTGACAAAATTCAATGGTTAAAACCAGCTATGGGCCAGCCAATCGCGAATTATTTGAGCAAAATGGAAGAAATTCGACAAGAGGTTAACCGCCATTTTTTCTTGGGTTTGTTTGAGTATGAAGCACACTTTGCAAAGTACGAAAAAGGCGATTTTTACCAAAAACACCTTGATTGCTTTAAAGGGAACGAAAACCGTCGCTTAACCACGGTGTTCTACATGAATGAATCTTGGAGTGAAGAGGACGCGGGCGAACTGGTCGTCTATGACCTCAATGACAAAGAAATCGCAACAATACCGCCTCGTGGGGGGCGTCTACTGGTGTTCTTATCTGAACAGTTTCCTCATGAAGTGCTGCCGACTAACGCGGAGCGTTTCAGTATCGCAGGCTGGTTCAGAATTAATGGTGTGAGAGATAACCTTCTGGATATCGCGAGTTAACATCTAGGCACTAAATACTAAAAAGGGCGCGTGATGCGCCCTTTTTAATGTCTGAAAATCGGCTTTTAATGGCAAATAGACATGTTGTAGCAAGCCGTCATATTCTGCTCTAACACCTCATAGACGTGAGCGCAGAGTTTATTCTGCTCAATTAGGTCATCCATGATCTCAGCAATTTGTGTTTGGCTCATTCGTCCTCGATAAGGGCGATCTTGCGATAGTGCCTGAAACACATCGGCAACGGCAATAATGCGAGAAGGGATGTCGAGTTCTTCTGCTGTTTTATGGTAAGGGTAGCCAGAGCCGTCCAAGCGTTCATGGTGATTTGAAGCCCATTCTGCGATTTTGGCGTTTGGGAACACCTTATGCAGCGCAAGTTGAGTATCTATCGTATGTCGTTTGATTCTCGTGTATTCCTGCTTACTGAGCGCGCCTTCCTTATGTAGAATTTCATCCGGCGTCTTTAGCTTACCTATGTCGTGAACCAAACCGGCAATAAACAGCATTTCTTGGTCGTGTTCATCGAGTCCTAATTTGCCCGCCAAATAGCGCGACAACTCAGCAACTTTTTGCGAGTGTTGATAAGTAAATGGGCTTTTCGCATCGACAATGCGCGCCAGAAATAATCCAAGGCTGTTCATGTCCCAAATGGTTAGCTGTTTTTGTAACCAATCAATGCTCTTAAAATTTAGACCAATGGTTTCGATGTTTTCTGATTCCATCGCGAACCAAAATCCGTCGGTCATGATGAGCTTAACCATGGCTTTGCACATAACGGGATTAAATAAGGTGCCAGCATTCGCCAATACACATTCTGCAATCAACTCCTCATGCAAAGTGACAATGTCACAGTGGCAGTTCATTACATAGCGCGCACGCATGAAGTCTAGTCGATCAGAAAGGTAGAGTAGGGCCGCAACGTCTTTTTCGAATTCAGGCAGGTCGAGATGTTGCAGCTCATCCCAATGGGTGTGGTGATAAAGCACTGGAACGGCAAATTGACTTAAAAGGCGACATTGTTTGAGCGTTTGGTAGCCGCGCAGACAGTGTGCTTTGGCATCTTGAGGGATGAGCTCGTCCAACAGCATTTTATGTTCTTGCGTTTCAGAGACGCCACAATCGTGAATCATGCCTGCAAAGTAACAAAACTCTGCTTTCTTTAAATCCCAATTTAAGGCTAGAGCACATTGGTAGGCGATGTATGCGACGCGGTGACTGTGGTGAGTGTCATCGACACCTACATAGTCGAGTGCACGGGCGACCCAGATGAGCGCTTGTTTTAGATCGACTTCAAAACCCGCAATAGCATCGGGAGAGGAAGAATGCTTCATTATTTATACCGACATGTTTTTAAGCCCACGCAAACCGACATCATGGCCTGATATTTAGAGAAAGGGCGCGACAGCGAAAAGAACCCTTAAAGGTGGGCTATTTGGACGTAATTTTAATTATGGCGTAGATAATAATCCTAGTTACATAAGAATATCACTCGAAGCTCACTGTTTACCGTCAGTTCTTTGAGCTGAGTATTGGTTTTAAAAGATTCTTGTTGCTTTGGTTGACTTCTTTGAAAACGACAATAAATCATGATGCAACGTATTCTTATTTCTACTTTTGACTAAAACATCAGCACACAAAGGGGGAGAGACGACTTTAGGGTTTTCGGCCTCAAAGTGACGGTGCACGTTTTGCTGCCACTCTCAATGTAATTCGTAAGGACGGTGCAGATGGAATACCTATTGTGGTGGTCACTGTAGGAAAGAAAATATCCCCATTTTGTTTCTTAATTAGCTCAATGAGTTAAAGGAAGAAAAGGTAAACGACTCGATTGCGAATTTGTGAAGCCGCAAAGAAGAGTTGCCTGAAAAAACTACTAGACTAATTGCTCCAACTCAAAAGGAATTTGTATGTTGAAACATTGTTTGTATCGCAGTTACACCAAAGGGCTAAAAATCGCCGCGCATGTGCTGCCACTTCCACGGCCGACGCTGTTTTCTGGTTCGGGAGCCGTATCTGAGTTGTTGGAGGCGATATCTGATCTAGGTTTTCGACGTTTGTTGCTAGTGACCGATGAGGGATTAGTTCGAATCGGTATGGTAGGTAAAGTCTTGGAGCAAACGCAGGGGTTGGGTTTACAGGTGGGCGTGTTTTCTGAAGTAAAACCAGACCCAACTTACGATCAAGTGGAAGATGGATTACGTGTTTACAACGCCTCTCAATCGGAAGCCATTTTGGCGTTAGGTGGCGGATCTGCCATTGACTGTGCAAAAGTGATTGCTGCAAGAGTAAGTAACAAGCGCTCAATCAAAAAGCTCTCAGGACTTTTCAAAGTATGGCGAACCCCAGCGCCTCTGTTTGTTATTCCAACCACTTCTGGCACAGGTTCTGAAGTGACGATCGCGGCAGTGGTTTCAGACCCAAATACGCATTTAAAAACGCCCTTGATGGACCCGAAACTGGTGCCGATTATGGCCGCGCTCGATCCCGACTTGCTTATCGGTTTGCCAGCCAAAATCACTGCTGACACAGGGATTGATGCGTTAACTCATGCGGTAGAAGCCTACATCTCGCGCAATGCGACACCAGAAACTCAAGCGTATTCAGTCGCTGCAATCAAATTGATATTTCGTTATTTACCCAAAGCAGTGGCTCAGGGGGGAGATATTGAAGCTCGATACAAAATGGCCATGGCGTCTTACTACGCAGGGTTAGCTTTTACGAAGGCAAGTCTAGGGTACGTGCATGCTTTTGCGCACAACTTAGGGGCAAGGTATGGTTTGCCACATGGCATGGCAAATGGGTTAGCGTTGCTACCCGTCTTAAAGTTCTCTTTGCCTGAAATTGAAGATGAGCTAAGAACGCTTGCCGAGAAGACCAATATCAATACGAAAGACAAACCAAGTGCTGAGCATTTCTTGGAACAGATTGAATCCTTGTACGATGCTATTGGTATCGAAAAATGTACCACAGCCATAAAACAAGATGATATCGAAGACTTGGTTGACCTGATTCTGAAAGAGGCACATTGGAATTACCCCGTTCCCAAGTTTATGAATTCTGAAGAATGCGCTCGCTTATTGATAGAAATAAGCGCTTAGATTGTTTTGTGTAAACATAGTTTTACGGCTGTGGTTTTTTATCCTTACACTTTGCTTGATCTTCTCTCAAAGATCCTACAATATCATGCTTATTACAAATATGGTGTCAGTTTTGGTGCGCCGTTGCCCGATCTGATGCTGATAACCGCCAATAAGATGTAAAGATAAATATACAATGAGTCGTTCTAAAGTGTTTGGTAGTACCTTAATTATTGCTGGTACTACAATTGGGGCTGGTATGCTAGCTCTTCCTCTTGCCTCCGCTGGCATTGGTTTTACTACATCACTGATCATCATGTTGAGTTTGTGGGCATTGATGGCCTTTACTGCGTTACTGATGCTTGAACTTCACCAATATGCTGAAAGTAGTGCAACACTTCATACCTTGGCGAAACAAATCCTTGGTCAAAAGGGTAAGTGGGTTGCCAGTTTTGCGATGCTATTTTTGTTCTACTCATTGTGTGCGGCATACATCGCTGGTGGCGGTGCCCAATTTGGTGACCGCTTATCTCAGTGGTTTGAGTTAGACATTTCTGGTCCGACAGCGACAGTGATTTTCACTCTGATCGTTACTTTAGTGGTGACTATTGGTACAGGAACAGTTGATAAAGTAAACCGTGTGTTGTTTGCGTTAAAGCTAGTCGCAATGGTTGCGGTACTGTCATTTTTAGCGCCAAACGTTACCGAGTCATACTTGCTAAGCATGCCTATCGAACAGGGACTTATTGTTGCGGCGATTCCAGTGATTTTCACATCGTTTGGTTTCCACGGCAGTATTCCTGCAATCGTAAACTACTTAGATGGCGATACGTCATCTTTGCGCAAAGCGGTTATTGTTGGTTCGACGATTCCTTTAGTTATCTACATTTTCTGGCAAATCGTTACCTTAGGCGTAGTAAGCCAAGATGCGCTTATTGAAAACGGTGGCTTGAGTGCACTTATTGGTCAATTATCTCAAACTGTTCACAAATCCAACTTGAGCAGCATTGTAGGTGTATTTGCCGACCTTGCACTTCTCACCTCGTTTTTAGGTGTGAGCTTAGGTTTGTTCGAATTTTTAGGTGATACGATCAAAGGCAAAAGTGAGAAACCAAATCGCTTGTTAGCTGCGGTGATTACGTTTACTCCGCCACTTGGTTTTGCGCTTTTCTACCCGCAAGGCTTCATTATGGCGCTGGGTTACGCGGCGATTGCATTGGCTATTCTTGCGATTTTCCTTCCTCTTGTCATGGTGATCAAGGTTCGTCGTTCCGATGATTTCTCTGGTGAATACCGTGTCGCTGGTGGGCAAGGAGCGCTAGTCGTCACTGGTATAGCGGGTACGGGCATCGTTTTAGCGCAAGTGCTAATTACTTTAGGTGTATTACCTGCTCTAGGTTAGTTCCACTGTTTAAATTGAACGCGAAAAGCCAATAGGGAAACCTGTTGGCTTTTTTAATCTGGATCAAATTACCGTAAGATATTCGGTGAAAAAATTGGCGGAAAACTGTTTTTATTTCGTACACTTAGATTGTGGTATATCAATTATTTAAGTGGGGAAAAGCCGCTCTAAGATCATCAAAATTTCTGACAGAAAGGAGCTTTTTCTTCTGGTTTCTCTACTTGGGTGTGGAGGTGAAGTATGGCGCACCGGAGTTTTTACCCGTTTGCTAAACCGCTTAATGAGCAACTGCAAACGTTGAAGAATAGAATGCAGGCACATTTGCCGTGTATCGATAGGGTGTCGTTTGCGAAATATCATCCTCATCAAGACATGCTCAAATCTTTCGCCGAAAGTGAATTTGATACTTGGTGCTTGGCTCATCATGAGGCGCCGTTTAGAAAGCTCCACAACCTTACTATCTCCGCTGAAAATGCAATACCACGTATTGTCGATGATCTTCACGACATCAATCATTGTTCCCGCATACAAACCCTGCTTAAAGAAGGCTATCAGTCATCAGTCGCGATTCCTTGCTATGACAACAAAGCCTTTACCGGGTTTGTCTTTTTAAATTCTGTCCAGCCCCAAGCTTTTAAGCTTGAAGCATTGAATGGACTTAAGCCTTATTTTGAGATGGTTCAATTTGCTGTTGAGTCTGAGGATCATGTCGTCCATGCCATCGAAACGCTTGCCGATCGAATGCAGGGTATGATGCCGAGTTATTCGCCAGAATATTATGCCCATACTAAACGGATGAAATATTACAGCCAGTTAATCGCCACACAACTCGCGGATCATCATCATTTCAATGACGAAACGGTTGAGCATATTGGTACGTTTGCGCAGTTTCATGCATTGAGCGATATTCAACTGCCGATAGAAATAGCCTGTAGTAGAACACGTTACACGAGAGAGCAGGAGGCGATTCTTCTTCAACATATCGAGCAGTGTATCGAATCTGCAGACGATATAGTGGCGCGTATTGGTAATCCAGTTCACCCAAGCGTGACGCTGTTTTTGCAGATGATTACGTACCAATACGAAAACCTTAATGGTTCTGGTTATCCGTACGGTTTGAAGAAAGAGGCGATCCCAATTGCAGCGCAAATCGTTGCGGTGGCTAACGCATTCGATGTGCTTACGACTCACCACCCATATCGCCAAGCTTGGTCGATACCTTACGCCTTGCTTGAGTTGGAGAAATGGGTGTATCAAGGATTGTTGTCCAGAGAATGTGTCAACGCGCTGCGTGAGCATCAAAGTTATCTAAAACAAATCATCCATAAATATCCTGAGCACTACACAGGCTTAGGGCTGATGTAATCCCCGTAAACGAAGGAGCACGAATATTGACTAGGAGGAAATTATAAATAATACTGTTTTTATATACAGTATTTAGTTTGGAGGTGAAGTATGTTGTGGGAAACCCTTGAGAGAGTAAACCGCTTACGCCAACAAGCACTTGCGAACCCTGAGTTTGTGCAGTCAGCGAAAGAGCATGAAGAAGCACTTCAGGAGCAAGAATATCACTATCATGCAAAGAAAAAGCGTTCAGCCAAAGACAAACAAGGTAAGAAGTCGCTGGCCGATATCTATAAAGAAGTAGAATTTGGCGCTGACGCTCGTCATTAAATTAACCGCTATGGCGTCATTTCAATCCTTCAACGCCATAGGTCAAAAACGAGAACTCAAGTATCTCGAGTTTACTTGAGTTGAATATCAGTCTTGCATTTTTATTGTATTAACGTGTAGATAAACACCCCTAAATTTAGGGGTGTTTAATTAGATGTCTGCTTTGCGTACAAAGTGAGGATTTTTGTATTTTTTCTCTGGACCAAAAGTGGATATAACCAATTTGTTCCACAGCGTTTTATCGAACTCGCCTTTTGGAATGGAAGGGTAGAGTGTTTCTTCTTCTTCCCTTGCAAAATTCATGTACTGCTTTTTCTTGATTTGGTTGTATTTTTTCGCAATCTGATTGTGTTTTTGAACCCACTCCAATTTGTATTTTCGAAGTGCCTTTTCACCATCTTCTGCATTCATACGCGACATGAACAGCCGCTTATACGATACCTTTCTATCTAACATGGTACGCATGACTGTTTGGATGTACTTACCGTGGTGCGTAATGGTGATGTCGTTTTCGTCAATAGGAGTAACACACCAGCCTTTAGGTAGAAAGTCTGGTTTTTTAAACTGTTTATTACGCTCCATTAGCGCCTGATGTAAAACCAAATCAGAGGTGCCGCGGAACGTTTTTTGCCATTTACCGATTCGAATTTGAATCGAACCAGGCAAGCGATAGATGTTAGTAAACTTATCTTTGTCCATGGACTTGTGTCATGAAATTAATATGCAATATGAGAAATAGGTAATCAGCTCACCGAGTCATCGGCAAGAAGTTGAGCTGAAGTTCGTTACGATTTTACAACGACCTTGCGTTATATAGCGAGGGGTTATGTCAATAATAGGTAAGAAATAAAAAATTAGTTTAAATTGTGAATGGATTTAACTAAATGGCGCCACCTGCATTGCGATTTGCAGGTGGCTTGTACAGTGCTTAAACAGCTTCTTCTAGTTGTTTAGCATCTTCTTGCTCAATCTGTTGAAGGTGTCTATTCGCTTGTTGTAACTGGTACATTTGAGCGTAGCGACCATTTTGTTGCAATAAGGCTTTATGCGTGCCTTGTTCGACCAAGTCACCATGGTGTAGAACCACAATTTGGTCTGCATCCAATATGGTGGACAGTCGGTGAGCAATGACCACTAACGTCATGTTTTGGCGCAAAACTTTTAAGCTTTTTTGAATGAGAGCCTCAGTTCCTGAATCGATGTTCGCCGTTGCCTCATCCAAAATTAAGATTTTTGGTTTCGCTACTAACACTCGGGCTAACGCAAGTAATTGCTTTTGACCTGCCGAAAGGTTGGTTTCACCTTGGCCGAGTTGAGTGTCTAAGCCGTTTGGATAGCGGTGAATTTGCTCCGATAAACCTACCTTATCTAACGCATCCCATATCTGCGCATCGCTCACTGCTCGGCTAAGAGAAATGTTCTCACGTACAGAGGCTGGGAGAATGTGCGGATCTTGTTGAACCATTGCTACGTCTTTGCGAAGTACGTCTTTACCCAATGTATTAAGTGGCCGCCCATCAATCAATAACTCGCCCACATTGGTTGGATAAAAGCCCATGAGCAAAGATGCTAACGTGCTCTTGCCGCTGCCAGTATGGCCGACCAGCGCGATAAAATCTTGATGAGCCGCTTTCAAGGATATGTCTTTTAATACATCTTGCTTACCATCATAACTGAACGTCAGATTACTTAGCTCAATCGAGCCCGTTTTAAGCGGTTGATGATCGTCACCGTAAGTTTGTGGCCTCGCATCAATCAACTCAAAAACACGTTCACTCGATACCAACGCTTGTTGTAAAAGTGCAAGTTGTTGGGTCATTTCAATCAGAGGTTCGGTCACACGCGCCAAATAACTGATGAATGCATAAAGTACACCGACACCAATCAACTCGACACCATTAAAGCCAAAGATGGCAACTAAGCAGAGTAGGGCAAGTCCAGCCAACAGATCCATGAGAGGCCGCAGCAGATACCCGTTTAAGCGAATGACTTTTTTGGACGCGACCAAATGCTCAGCAGTGAGTTCGTTAAACTGTTTATTAAAGCGCTCTTCTTGTTGCATCAGCTGAATCACGCTCATCCCTTGGATTGATTCGCTTAAGTTGGCGTTAATGTCCGTGAGCAAGTCACGCATTCTGCGATAACTATCGGTACTGAGTTGTTTAAACAGATACATAAAGCCAATTACGATCGGTAACAGGACGAGAACAACCAGCGTCAACTTCCAACTCATGAAGAACATGACACCCAACATCACCACGATCATCACAACGTTCTTAACCACGGTCGCGATTAACAACTCGTAAAACTGCTGAAGTGATTCTGTATCATTCGTGATTCGAGAAACAAGCTTACCGGCAGGTGTGTAGTCAAACGCAGAAAGTGGCTGTTTGATCACTCCCGAAAACACTTGCTTGCGAATGGTTTTGATCGTGTTCGTTGCCACCATGCTAAATTGCAACGATTGAAGATATTGGAACGTTGCTGAAATGACTTGAAGTGATACATAGCCCAACGCTAAAGCAATCAATACGTTACGAGAGTAGTCACCTTTGGCAATGTGTTCATCAATAAAATACTGGATCAACCAAGGGCCACTCGCACTCGCTAACGCCGCGATAAACAGCAAAGCTAAGCCTTTTATCATTGGCTTCGGCTGAGACAATGGATAAGACAACAACCGCTTAAATGTACTGGTTTGTTTCATTGATTACTCCTCCATTGCTTGTTCGAGTTTTTGGTACTGGAACATTTCTGCGTACCAGCCTTGGTGTTCGAGTAGAGAATGATGTTTCCCTCGCTCGGTGACATGGCCATGATTAAGAACGATGATTTCATCAGCCGCTTCTAATGCCGTTAATCGGTGTGCGATAACGATCAACGCTTGATCACGGTAGTGTGTTTCAAGGTTCTTGAGAATCTGATGTTCGGTTCGACCATCTACGGCGGATAGGGCATCATCTAAAACTAACACTTGAGCGTTGAGAAGCATGGCGCGTGCAATCGCAATACGCTGCTTCTGACCGCCAGAAAGAGTAATGCCTTTTTCGCCAACTTCGGTTTGGTATCCGTCAGGGAATTTCTCTATATCGTCGTGGATACACGCCAATTTCGCTGCTTGATAAACTTGCTCCTTTGTTGCTTGAGGATTGCCAAGGGCGATGTTGTCAAAGATCGATTTTGAGAACAAAAATGGACTCTGATTCACAACCGCAAAGCGATTACGCCATTGAGGTAAGATAGCGTCTTTGATTTTGACATCGCCAAACTGAATGGTGCCATTTTCTAAATCATGTTGACGCAATAGCAGAGTGAGCAACGTCGATTTGCCACTGCCTACTGGGCCAGCAATTCCGAGCATTTTCCCTGGCTCTAACGTTACGTCCACAGCGGCAAGAGCTGGTGGGAGTTCTTTACTCCAATGGAACGCGTCAATCTTGATGTGCAGCGGTAATGGTTTTTCATCTAAAGGCTGTGTACCACCGATGATCTCTGGTTGTTCATCGAAGATTTCTTGTAGCCGATTCCATGCGGCAGAACCGCGCTCTAAGATGTTAAACAAGAATGCGAACGCTAGCATTGGCCAAATCATCAAACCCAAGTACATGGTGAAGGCTGTCAAATCACCAAGAGTGATTTCGCCTTTGTCGACCAGATACGCGCCTGCCGCCACACTAAGAAGAAACGAAAGACCAATCGTCAACTGAATCGCAGGGTCAAAGCGCGCATCTACTCTTGCTACCGCGATGTTTTTAGCACCGGTATCGTCAACGACATCTTCAAATCGTTGTTGCTCTTGGTTTTCTAAACCAAAAGCACGCAGCATTCGCACACCATTTAGGGATTCTTGCGTCATATCGGACATCGAAGAGAATGCTTCCTGCGCGACACGAAAACGTTGGTGAAGAATGCGGACGATAAAGAAAATAATTACCGCGAGAAATGGCATTGGCAACAGGGCCATAACGGTCAGTTTCCAACTGACTTGCGTGACCATGATGATCAATACTGCTATGCCTGTGATAACCGAGTCGGCTGCCGTTAATACCCCTTCGCCAGCTGTCATAACGATGTTTCTTACGTCGTTCGTGCCGCGCGCCATCAAATCGCCAGTTTTGTATCGTTCAAAAAAGCGGGGAGGTTGAGTCGAAAGGTGACGGTAAAGGCGGTTGCGTAAAATGGTTCCAAGTTCCCAACTCGCACCAAATAGCCATATACGCCAGAGGATTCTGCACCCGTAGATGGTGAAAAGTAGAACAATAAGGCCTAACAACCACATGATTAACGTGTTTGTTTCTAATGTGTTATCAACAACGCCATCGACAATCACTCCGACTGCCTTGGGTGGAACCAGCTGAAGGGCAGAGATTACTGCAAATAAAAGAATGGAACCCACATAATGTTTCCATTTTTGTCGGAAGTACCAACGTAGCTGCCAGAAAATTCTCATTACGCCTCCTGCTTTAAATTATTGAATTTGTTATGGAACTATTATTGAGCGAAATGATGAGTTTACAAGCACAATTTTTGAGCGAAGAAGAAAACAACAGATTGTGTCGATTTTGAATATATGCACCCAGGAATTACTTGCTTTCTCGCTGCAAGAAAACCATGCAACAAAATTATGTGAAATCTATGTTAAGTTGAGGTTTTGGCGCGTAAGTGAGTGCTAAACGTAGAAAGCTTCAAAATGTACAATTTTGAAGCTTGTTTGGGAGGGGTTTTAGCAGTCTTCAGTTTGAATTCCATAGCGAAGTTGTCCGCCCGGTGTTTTAGGGTAGTACACTTCGACATAACACAGGTGATGGATGCTCACGGGTTTGTTGGCAAAGCCGATAAGGAAGTAGGGTTCAGTCTCTGAATCGGCGCCGTACCATTTGTTGATGGTGAGTTGTGGGTCAAAACCGGCAAGCTCTTTTGCTGGAATCACGTTTTTGATTAACCCAAAGTAACCAATAAGATCGTTTACTCCGTCGTTATCTAAGTCGATGTTTCGCGTGTCTTCTGAGTTGATGTTCTCTTGAGACTGAATAACGGCTTTAGTGTAAACAAGGTTGTTGGCTGTCATTAGCGCTTCTCTTGCGCCATACAAAACGGCAATTCGTGCGTCTTTTTGTATTCCGAGGAACTTGGGTAGGGCAACAACGCCAACAACACCAAGAATGATGATGCACATTATTAACTCGATAAGGGTAAATCCTCGTGAACCACGCACAACCAGCCTCCAGCTTTGTCATTTTATAGGCTGCTATTCTGGAATAAAAATGGGGTTATATCGGTATTAAAAAAGAATGAGAAGGTGTGACTGCAATTGCAAATTTCATATATAAAACAAGTTGCCTATTTATTCATTAGAGATTGAAGCGGTTTCTCAATTGGGATTTTAAAGAGAGGAGGAAAAAAGATGAATAAAGATGTGCTCGGGAGGAAAAATCTCCCGAGCCGGAGTATTTAAGACGCGTCCGTTACCGTTTGGCCACTGTGTTTAAATACAAATCGCCAGATAAACAGGACTACGGCGATATAAGCTAAGCCGACACCAAGTGCTTGCCACTCCATACCGTTATACATCGCGATAGGCATCAGAGAGATGATAAAGATATCCGTAATTGAACCAGGTACATAAGCAATGGCGTAGTCATCCAGAACTTTGCTACGCATTTTAGGGTCAACAATGCGCAATAGCGCGATGCCCATTGCAACTGTGCCTGTTAGCCAGCCCCAGGAGAATATGCCTTTTTCAAACCAATCATCGCCCATAATTCGAGGCGCAACCCAGAAGATCAGCCACAACGTAAATGCGATGCCACCAATGGCGAGTACGATCATTGGCGCAAGGTACTGAGCAAGAACAGTAATTTTGATTGCCGAAATACCAAATATGATCAGGTAGTCGGTGCTGATACCAGCTGCATGCTTAAATGCTCCATCACAAAGGTATCGCGACGCTTTGGTTTGTTTCGCGACAATTCGCACGAGCATTCCGCCCAAAAAGCCCGTTACAAATGTCGGAATTTGTACTTTGTCGTGGAACGACGATAAGTAGTTTGCTGCGACATAAGAGAAAGCCGTAACGACGACGACAAGGGCTGCGTGAATAGCAAATGAATCCACAGAGAGTGAAGACATTGTGTCTTTCATCACTGGTTCTTGTTCTGTTGGTTTTACAAGACCTTTTCGTTCATGTTCATCCATGCTGTCAAAAGTTGTAAAGCTTCGAATCCAACCCATTTTTAGAGCAAATTGAAGCATCAACATGCCGATGGAAATTGAGATGAAGATACCGACTGTCGCAAAGGTCAAACCAAGCGTGAAGCCATCTTCCCAACCAAGACCCGTGAAAATATCTCCCACAACTGAGGCTGAACCGTGACCTCCCATGAAACCCGCAGACATTGTTACGCCAAAACCAGGATTGATTTCTGGCCAGAAAAATGTAGTTAAGAGCAGGCCAAACATTGCAGCAAATAACCACTGTGAGACAGAAGCAATTTGGTTAAATGCCCATAACGAGCCTGCACGTTGTGCGACAACTTTTGGGGATGGAACATCCGTTGCTAACCCTAACGCAGAAAAAAGTGCAGCGGTTAATAGGCTTGCGTTAGCGGTAAACGTGTCTGTCCACGGTAATAGATCGAGCATGGCAGGGCCAAACACGAGACCAAATAAACCTGCCAATACAGCAGATGGAATGTACATGCGTTGTAGCAATGGCGTGTGCACGCGAATCACTTTCGCTACAATCAAAAGTAAGCCTGCGATGGCTAAGTCAGTCAGCATTAGACCTTTTGGCATTTTTTGTCCTCCAGTAAATGCATTCAAGGGGCATCATCCTTTTGACCAACCTTGATGAAATAAATAACTCCACGTAAGAAAGCGCGAATACGAAATCTTTCGAGTACGGAGCAATGGTCGTTTCAATCAGCGCTTAAGTGCGCTAAAAATCATGAAATGAATATAATTGTCGAGAATGTTCGTGAACTGTTAAGAAACTCGAGCAAGTTTCTCGATTTTATTTTTGATAGTTCACTCAGGAAGGGCGTGTATCCTAGTCAGTTTGAATAGGCAATGCAATTGAGCAGAATCAATAAAACATGCCTAATAAAACATCAACCATAGGTAGGTGTTTGATAAATAAAAATATTGTATGAAAAAATAATTTTGTCGATACGACAATTATTTGTGATTCTCAAGGTGGGAAGGTGGTTGAAGTTTAATGAAGCCAAGAGTGGAGCTAGAGATATGGTCAGAAAAAGCACACTGTGATAAGAGCCAATGTGCTTGTCAACCTGTCGTTAGAGTCGATTATCACCGGTACTAAATGCAATGATTTGACTGATTTCGGTGAGGCTACGACCGCTCTCCTTCTGCCATTGCATAAACGCTTGGGTTGCTGCATCGTGAGATTTTTTGGTGTCTTTTCCGCCTTCGATGATTTTGCAATTGCGCAAGTATGCTTCCACATCGTTAGACAAAATAAACGTATCAGCACCCATTTGACGTAAAGTATATGGCCCTGTATTACCGCCCAAACGGCTGCCATGTTTTTTTAGATACGCCCAAAGCTCAGTGATTTTCTCCTGAGGCCAATCTGCGACCATTTTGCCAAATGACCCATGCTGGATTGATGCTTCGTGGATCATTCGAGCATTGGCAGGAATCGACATCACTTTCGTTAGGTGGCGAATAATGCGCTCATCGGTCGCTTTGGTTTCCCATTGTTCGTCAGATAGCATCAGTAATGGTTCAATCTTAAAGCCGAAAAAGACCTCTTCGAAGTTCGGCCATTTCTTACGAACTACGCTCCACGAGATGCCACTTTGAAATACCTTCATCGAAAATGCCGCTAACCAACGGTCGTTTGGAATGGCTGCTAACTCTTCTTTACTTAATGGATGCGACAGCAGTGCTTCGAGCTGATCTTCTCCACCTTTTCGTTCGGCGGCACGTTGATAGATGGCGTCAAATTTTTCGATACTCATAAAAGAAGTTAACCTTAGTGTATGTCGATATTTAGGAAACATACTACGCTTAAGTGGCTGAATCGTAAATTGATGGAGTGTCACAAATGAAGAAGGTCACATTAACGTTTGTTGGAGAAGGTTCGGAGCGTATTGCGGATAAATTCTATTCTTGGCTTGCTGATGGTGGATTAGAAGACAGCCTAATTGAGACTCTATCGGATAGAGAAGTGTCGGTGGTCGGTATTAGTGATATGGATAACGAAACGCGCGATGTGGTGATTACGACAGAAATGAATTAGCGCGTTGTGCGCGGTCAAAACCAAAAGAATGCGATAAACAAAGCCCTTCGTCGGAAGGGCTTTGTACGTTTAACTCGTCTTCTTTTGTAAAGTGGATTTAATGATGAACCAGCGTTAAACCGCTTGGTAAAGCATCACCGAAGACACGTTTTGATTCGCTTTCTGAAAGCTCTTTCACTTCTTCAACCAGCGATACCCACGACTCAGGTACTTTGCTCTGTTTGAGTTTTGTTAGAACTTGTTCCCGGTAGTCGTCAGAAATATCGAATAATCGGTCACCTGTCTTACGACAAATCATTACGGCTGCGAAAGCGATCATTGGTTCTTTCAGCCAATTTTGTTCCAAAAGCTTAGGTAACCATTGCTCAGCTTGTTCACGAGGAATGACGTTGTGCTGGCTGCCATAAAGCGGTGTGCGAGAAGCCAAACGTCCCATCGCCCACCAGTGTGCTTGTTCAAACTGGTTTTGGTTGATGGCTTTGCTTAAGAACCACGTCGCCAGCAGGACTTTATCTTCCACTTCTAGATGCTCCAGAGAGGCTGAAAGACGCACCATGGATTCGTACCCCATCTCCTGAGCCGCTTTTGCTGACTGCGGATTTTTCATCGCGCCGGGATGCAGATATTTAGCGATGTCTGCCAAAATGGTTTCTTGTTGTTCTTGGCTTAGACCGCCCGCGATACGTCGCCAGAATACCCACCAGTCTGTCCAGCCTTGATGGTTTTTGAACTGAATATTTTGTTGATACAGTCCCCAAACTTGCTCAATACGCCAAGAGTCTGTTGGATCGCCAAAGCCCGGACGCAGTGCAAAGCCAGCCAAACGAAGCCAGTTTTTCTCATGTTGTTCAGAGCGACGACGACGCTTACGACCTTGCGCAAAAGTATCGAAAAGCTGACGGAGTGTGGTGAAATCCCACTCATCGCGTTTACCCAGTTTCTTCTCAAGATCTTTTGCTAAGGTTTTGATTTCTTTGCCTTCAGCACTTTTCTTGTTGCCGCTGTATAGACGAGCAATCAGCTCCTTGCATTCGTTCAATCTTGGATGAAGCTGAATTTCCTCACCGTCATCGGCTTGTTTATTGCGAACTTCAAATTCCAGTTCCCAACGTTTGTTGTCGTCTTCGGCACTGACACACTCCATCTTAAGAGTGCCGACTTCGGTTAACTGACACGCCAGTTGCACTTCTACGCGCTCTTTCTGGTTGGCTTGTAGCTCTGCGCCTTCACCTTCAAGTGTGGTGATGTAAGGCGGTAGCGGAGCAAACAAGTCTGGGTCAACGTCAACCATCACACCGTTTTGAATCGCCGTGTTGTTGGTTAAGGTATCGTGTGTAGAAGTCAGCAGGTTAAAGCGGACTGGCTCACCTAGGGTAAGCGAGAAACGACGACCACTTAAGCGGATCTCGTGACCTTCTTCTGTGCCTTTTGCAAGTAAACAGAGGGCTTTACCCATTTTGTTTTTTTCTTGTAGATGCAAGAAGTAAGAGCGTGCAGCACCACCACCAATTTTCAGTTGTGCGCCACGACGCGCTTTACCAAACGCAACCGCACCTAGTGCGACCGACCAATCTGGATGTGGGTTATCTAATACCGTAACTGGTGCGCCGCGCCAGTCAGAAAGTAGGGTAGTGACACGTTCAGTTACCAGATCACTGTTGAACACGCCACCGTTCAGCAATAAGCCAACTGGGATCGCGTTTTGTTTGTCGTCTTCAATGCCAAGAGCGGCGCGAGACACTTGCTGATGCTGAGTTAAGAACTCGGCAACGTGCTTACTGACGGCTGGGTCAGCAACGTATGGAAGACCAAACTCGACAACCGCGCTGCGGCGTTTGTCTGGTACTTCACTGAAATCAGAAAGCGGGAAGAAGCCATCTAATGCGATTTGGTGCACTTCTTGTTTGCTTAGAGCAATACTCTTTGTGCCCCCAAGCAGCTTAGAACCACTGCCTAGCATGGTGATCTTTACTTCGTCAGGCGCGCTTGTTGAGAGCAGGTTTTCTTTGGCTTTACGAGTTTGTTGAATCAGCTTAGTCAGGCTTGCAGCAGTGAGTTTTTTGTTTTGATTGAAGCGACTTTCAGCAAGGTGCGCTAACGCTAAGTCGAGGTTATCACCCCCTAGCATTAAGTGTTCACCAACGCCAATACGATCAAGAGCTAAGTCGTCATGAGTGAACTTAGCTTCGATAAGACTTAAGTCTGTTGTGCCACCACCCACATCGCAAACAAGAATTAGTGGCAGATCTTTTAATTCGTCAGCCGCGGTTTGCTGGTGGCGTGCATACCAGTCGTAACACACCGCCTGTGGCTCTTCGAGCAAGACGATTTTTTTCAAGCCAGCAAGCTCGGCGGCTTCAAGTGTCAGTTTACGCGCGGTTTCATCAAATGATGCCGGAACGGTGACAACTACGTCTTGGTCTTCGAGTTTGTTACTTGGATGACGGTAGTTCCATGCTTGACGAATGTGATTGAGGTAACTTGCGCTGGCAATAACTGGCGAGACTTTATCCACGTCTTGCGCACCAGCCCAAGGAAGAATGTCTGAGTTACGATCAACCGCTTGATGTGAGAGCCAGCTTTTCGCGCTGGATACCTGACGGCCTTCTACTTTCGCGCCTAATTCGCGAGCCCATTCACCAACGATTACATTGTTAATGTCGCCGGCAACAGGTTCGTTGTCCCAAGGAAGAGTGAGGTCAGAAGGGGAGATTTGACCTACAGCTGGATGATAGCGGAAAGAGGGCAGAAGTGGTTTACGAACGACTTCGCCCGGACCAATCAGTTGGTCAATGTCAAATAGGGATACTTCGGATTGTTCAAGGTTGTCGGTTATTTCACAGTAGGCCACCACAGTGTTTGTGGTGCCAAGGTCAATACCAACAAGAAAACGAGGAGATGCCATACAAAACCAAACCTTCGTGTATTTAAAAACGGCACCCGATTGGATGCCGTTTGACTTCTAATTATTGTTCTTCGTTTGAGTCACTTTTCGCGTCTTCGCGCACATCGAACTCAACATGCCATTTTTGCCCGTTATCTGCGGCGATGGCTTCTAAGTAAAGCGTGCCAAGCTCTGTGACGCGAGAGGCTAGGGTTACCGGAACCACTTCACCTTCACGACGACCTTCAGATACAGGCAGCGTTACTTGGATTTCTGGTAGCTCTTCAAGCTCTTCTGGTGCCCAGTAGTCTAAGTGAGTACCTGCTAGGTCATCACGACGAACGGTTGAGCCGAAGAATTGGAAGTTAACTGGCTGACCGATGATCAAACCAAACTCTTGGCTTGGTACGTCAACGCTTGAACCTTCTTCCATACCAAATGGTGCGACACAAAGTGCTTCCATTGGAGGCGCCATGCCCGGAATCGCTGGCATCGCACTTTCGATACCCACGTAGTACGCCGAAGCAATACCACCACGGATACGCACACCTTGACCACGACGCACAGAGCCGTAGTAAGCCGCACCGCTAGCAACCGCAAGGTCTAGATCCACACCTGTTAGGCGTTTCGCCATTTGTGCATCTGCTTCAATTAGCCATTCGTTGATCGTGTCTTCTAGGCGAGTTGCTAGAAGTTTCGATTTCAGAACACCGCCGTTGAATAGGATTGCTGTTGGCTTGATGAAGTCAGCCGATTGCGCTGCATCAGAGCCAGGCATACCTGGCATGTTTGCAAATGGGTTGAAATCTTGAGCTTGCGCTGATTCACCACCGCTTTGCGCGTGTGCTTGCTTAGACAAGAATGCTGCAATGTGGCGAGTAATACCCGCATCTTGTGCGTAAGGCAGACCCATTTGTGTTAGTGCACCACGGTTGCGTTGAACAGGGTGGTCGGTAATCGCAACTTGAGGGAAGAAACCGTCAACTAATGTTTGTTGTACTTCTTCTTGAGTCAGTTCAGTTTTCAGCGTTGCACCAAGCAGTTTAGAACCGCGACTTGGTACCACGATTGGCACTGACTGAAGCTCGCTGTCGTTCAATAGCGCTTCTTTAGCATCACGACATGCGTGCGTCATCGCCTGAACTTGCCATGGCTGTAGCTCTTTGCCTTCTTGCGCTAGCTTCATCTTCAAGCGGTACGCAAGTGCAAGGTCCATGTTGTCACCGCCAAGTAGGATATGTTCACCTACCGCGATACGGTTCAGAGTTAGGTTGCCTTCGTCTTCTGTTACTTCAACTAAAGAAAGGTCGGTTGTACCACCACCGATATCGACCACAAGCACGATGTCGCCAACTTCAACTTCGTCGCGCCATTTGTCGTTGCTGTTATCAATCCAGTTGTAAAGCGCAGCTTGAGGCTCTTCTAGAAGCGTTAGGTGCACAAAACCAACGTTGCGTGCAGCTTCGGCTGTCAGGTCACGAGCCGCAGGATCGAAAGAAGCTGGAACCGTAATGGTAACGTCTTGATCGGCAAGTTTGTGGTTTGGATTCGCGTGATTCCAAGCGTCTTTTAGGTGCTCAAGGTATAGCTCGGTTGCGCGAAGAGGGGATACTTTTTCCACTTCTTCTGGGCTACCCGCAGGTAGGAATGCGTCACGACGGTTTACACCAGCGTGGCAAAGCCAAGATTTTGCACTAGCAACTAAACGAATTGGTGTTTTTGAACCTAGGTTACGAGCAATCGCACCGACAAGTGCCTTTGGTTCGCTAGACCATGGTAGAACGCGTGATTGCGGGTTCATTTCGTGCTCATGCGGCTGGTATAGGAACGAGCCTAATTGGCTGCGAGTTTCTACAGTACCCGGAGCTGTTAGCTGCGGGATAGGCATGACTTGTACACGAGCATCTTCGTCTTGAGTATCAACGTAAGACATTACGCAGTGAGTGGTACCTAAGTCGATACCAACACTGAATTTAGGAGACTGTTGCTCTTGCGCTGTCTCTTGAGAAAGGTTTTCTTGGTTCATGTGTTCCATTACAGCTCAACCTCAGCTGGAGCAATCACAGAAGCATCGTAGTTCTCAGCCAGTTTAGGCAGGTTCATAGACGTTGCCTTCCAACCTTTGTGAACTAGAGTGCCGTGGAACGGCGCGCTGCCTGTCACGTTACCAGTTAGGCGGATTTCTTGTGGGTTGAAGCCTTCTTCAACCGTAATACGAGTTTCTTCTTCTTCGTTACGAACGTGCGCAAGTGTCACGTAATCGTTCAATACTTTTTGACCGCCAGTGTGGATAACACGAGCCGCAGCGCCTACTTCTTCATCAGAGAACGAAGTTAGGTCTTCTTTCAGGAAGTCGATTAGACGTGCTTCTTGCTGCATGATAGAAAGCAGCTGCATTGCAGAATCAGTAGAAGCTGTTGCAAGTTTTGATTCAACTTCCACCACTTTTTCTACGACTTTCTCTACTTCTACAACCTTTTCCACTTCTACGATCTTCTCGACTGGCTTTTCAACCTCGACGATTTTCTCGACAGGTTTCTCTACCACTTTCTCAATCACTTTTGATTTGCGTGATACTGCGATCAGAAGAAGCAATACGCTCGAAGCCGCAAGGCCTGCGTGCAGCATATCGAACGTTTGAGGAATTAGGTTCAAATCAATGTTCATGACGTTTTTTCTCTTTCTATTGATTGCTCGGTGCTCAGTGTTGGCTCAATTTATTGACTAAAAGCGATCGTCTTTGCGATCTTGCACCAAGTTTAGACATTAAAATGATGACGGATGGTAGCATATTCAAGGCCTAAGGCTGTAATAATTCGTGAATATACCGTACGATCAGCGTGAAAAATCAACGATTGAACTAAGCTTGGTAGGTTGCTGCTTGATGTTTATTCGCTGGTAACGCAGTATTTCCCTAAATACCGAAGTTTAACTTACGGAAATATCAGTAGACGAGATGACCACAAGCACTGCTCAAAAGAGCTTTATAAAGAGACACTCTGATTCCATTTCTGCTTTTGTAGCGGCGCTCCTCGTCACTGCAGGCGTAGTTGGTGTGGCCTACCAAATTCAGCAACGATATACCCTCGCTACTTTTGCAACCCTTGCAGATCGACAAGCTGAATCTCTAAAAGCAAATGTTGAAAATGATTTGAAATTTATCGGAGCGGGGGCCAATTTTTATCATTCTATAGACAGTTCTTATTGGTCAGCATTTCCCGTTTATGCAGAGCAGGTTATCAATAGCTCGCACAGTTTGATTGGTTTGCAGTGGATGCAACGAGTAGAGCGAGAAGATTTAGACGCGCACATTGCTAAAATGCGTCAAACATACCCAGATTACCAAATCTTTACCGTTCCAAAAGATCAGCCCAAAACCTTTGGCTACATTCTAGAAAACAACACTCCTGTTTACGTTGCAACGGACATCTACCCAAGAACCCAAGCCAACTTATCTTTACTTGGTTTTTACTTCTCTCGAAAGCGTTTTGATTTGATCTTTGACGACATCTCGACGAACAAACGCGCAAATGTTTCCGATAAAGTTCGTCTGCTTCAAGACGGCTACGACAAATCCATCCCCAAATCGGGCTTGCTGGTATATCACCCGGTCTTTGACTTCGAGAATAAAAACCTGTTGGGCGTGGTCACAGGTGTGATTCGTAGCACTGTTTATTTCGAAGAACTGATCACCAAGACAGCGACGGAACTTGAGATGTCGGTCAGAGTGGAAGATTTAGGTTTTGATGCCTCTGACGACCCGTTTTTGTTTCAAAGTGAAAACTGGGATCGGATCAGCGGTAAAGTGATCAGCCGAACGATTCAGCTGCCTAATCGACAATGGCGAATTGATTTCAAACTTTCAGATGCCGTGTCTGCTTGGGAGCGCTCCATTTTAACGGGAACGACCATCGCAGGTCTTCTGATTGCGTTTTTGATCAGCTACATCGTTAACTTACAGTCACGAGAAAAAGAGCGTTTAGCCGAAATGCTTGATATTAAGACGGTTGAACTAAAACGCATGGCCGAGTTAGACCCTCTGACGCAATTGTTGAACCGTCGCGTGTTTAACGACAATTTGCTCAATCAAATTAATAGCGGTAAACCGTTCTCTTTGGTTGGTTTCGATATTGACCACTTTAAAGTGATTAATGATAAGCACGGCCATTTGGCGGGTGATGAAGCGTTACTTCATGTCACGAAATTGGTTAATGCCAACTTAAATGCGGGTGACCGATTCTATCGCGCAGGTGGAGATGAGTTTTGTATTCTTTCCACGGTGACGGACACAGAAGAGCTAGAAGCGTATCTTGAAAAATTACGCGGCATCGTGGCGAGCTCGTCATTTGACTATGAAGAGGCGTCTATAATTTGCACATTGAGTATTGGTGCGGTAGTTCATCACGACGAAGATCCGGAAAACTTGTACCACAAAATGGATGCTCAACTGTACTTAAGTAAGGAAAATGGCCGCAATACCGTGTCGATCGGTGATTAAATCAGCGCGCAAATTCGAGTTTTTCATAGTGTTGCGGTAGAATCGCACCCTTTCAAATTTACGCTAGGAACCAAGACAAGCTATGAACCATAACCGTATCGTCTGCTTCGATTTAGAAATGTGCTGCTGGAGCGAGAATGGCGTCGGCCGCACGGGAGAGATCATCGAAGTAGGGTTAGCTGAAATAGATTTGTCTAAAGGCGAGATCGTCAAGCGTGCTCAATACTACGTGAAGCCAGAACATGATGAAGTGTCACTGTTTTGTGCCGAGCTGACGGGCATCACGCCGCGTAAAATCGAAAAGCAAGGCAGACCATTGGCCGAAGTAATCAAATCTATGATTAAGAACTTTGGTGGTCGCAACAAGATTTATGCTTCTTGGGGACGTGACGATGTCATTCTTCTTGAAGAGTGTAAACAAAAAGGCATTGAAGCGCCGTTTACGGAATTCATCAATCTCGCGACGCTGTACCGTATTCAAAACCGTTTAAAAGACAAGCGGATTGGCCATCGAGCTGCGCAAGAAGCAAAAGGGATTGAGTGGGAAGGGCGTCAGCACTCGGGCTACGTGGATGCGCACAACCTAGCGAAGCTTGCGCTCACCATGCTGTAATTAGTTCGTCATCCAATCATTGTTGTTTTGTCATGGATGTAGCTTAGTGTAGAAGCTGTCAAACACATTCATACCTTGACCAGTATTTTAATAACAATGTCGTTGGCTGAAGAAAAAACGCGCGTAATGCGCGTTTTTTTATTGGTAGAAAATGAGCATTGAGCACAAGTTTTATTGTCACTGCGTTACTGTGATTGCAGTTTTGCGCGGATAAAATCGCTGTGGTCAACGTACAAGAGTTCTGCGGTTTTGCGAATTACGGCATCCTCAAGTGGGTCGATTTGTCCATCGGCATAAGCGACTTCCCACATGCTCTTAATCAAGTTGTAGCGAGTCTCTTGTGTGAGTTCTCGAAGCTGGGAAGTAAAATCGTACAAAGAGGTAGCGTCTTGCGTTTTTTCTTTTGCCTGAGCAAGTAACTGCTCCGATTCTTGCTCGTTTAACTCGAGCAACTTCATCAGTAAAGAACGCTTTGTGCTTTCTTCTTTTTCATCAATTAGATGATCCGCACCAGACACTTCACACAGCAGACATGCGATCGCCATGTTTGGCGACAGTGCATTGGTTTTGCTCAAATCCGAGCCGTCGATAAGTTGTTTGAACAACGAAGTAAGAGAATTAAACATAGTAAGCACCAAGCTGTTTTCTTTTAAGATGGTAATAGATACGGTAAATCTCAAGGTGTCCTATCAAATTTAGCACCGCACTGACAGGTTATTTTCCTTTATCTTCTGCTCGAGTTGGAGGGAAGTTAATCTCCTCTCCGTCGCTAGTCAGAATGCCGATGTGACTCGGTTTTCCTTCATCGTCCAAGCGTAACTCTCCGATAGCACTGTGATTAACCAAGCGATAAAAATTGTGAGTGCTTGGCGCGCGTTTGTAGATCTTCAAGCGTTTACGTTTCGTAAACCAGTTGAGTGGTGAACGCGGACTGTAAAGCATTCTGTCTAGGCCATCGCAGATCGTGAGCAGTTGCGTAGGAAATTGGTTTTTAATGCCGCTACAGGTGATTTGATAAATATTCGGGCTGTTTTTTCGATAACGCAATTTGATGTCATAGGCGAACGAGTAGTGAACGTCACCAGACAAAATCACAAAGTTGGTTGGTGTTTTGGTATGCGTAAAAATGCTGATGAGCGTATTGGCACTGCCCGGATGCGCCATCCAGTTTTCGGCATCGACCATCAACGGTTTGCCAAGCATTGTTACCACACGCTGCAAGGCTTCAATGAATTTCACACCAAACATGGGAGCGGCAGAAACAATAATCACTTTGTCTTGATGCACCAGCTCTTGGTGGAAGTCAATCATCGCTTCCCAATCCATCAAACCCGATGGTTTATTCATGCGAGATTCAGACCGCCAGCGGCGAGTTCGTGTGTCGAGTACCACGACCTTTGGTGAAGTAGGGATAGTATAATGCCATTCTTCGAAGCGATAGAGATGTTGAATAAAGGCATCTTGAGCTTGCGAAGAGGGAGCGTCGAAAAAGTGGTTAACGTGTCGCCAAAACGTCTCGTTAAACTTTTCTGGCGCGTTTCCCCAGCCTTGGCAAAGCCAGTACGCGATCAAACTGTTGCCGATAATGCGTTTTGAGAAAACGTTGCTGTAAGCCGCTTGTTCCCAGCCGATGGTTAAGTTCCAATCGTCGGTTACGTCGTGATCATCAAAGATCATATAGGTAGGAATGTGCGCAAGCAGTCTTTGTACCTTCGCCAAACCTGCAACAAAGTTATCGATTTGGACTTTTTCCTCGCGCCATTGCTGCTGCCATTTTGGTTCGAGAGTTTTTCCACCAACCGTGAATGCATTTTCCAGCAAGCGGTCGCGTTGGATTAGATCCCAAAGGGTAGGTGACCAAACTAGCAGATACATCGCAAAGCATTCAGCGAAACTGATCAGGTGGTTTTCACACTCTTTCGCACTAAAAATGGGTGTGCCACGATGAGGGAACAGCTTAGTTAACAAACTACCATCATCGACATAATGTGGCAGAAGCTTATCGCGTCCATAGTAGCAATCTGGGTGTTTATACAGTGCTTTTGTATCTGCAATGGGCGCTTGCTCAAATTGCTCGTCTGGTAACCCTAGTAGCTTAACGACTTGCTCTATGGCGTCCAAAGTCGGCCCCGCTACGTGGTCTGCATAAATTTGGTCACCACTCATGATCAGCATGTCTGGTCGCTCATCAACACGTAAGCTAGCGACCTTTTCGTCTGCAGTGACTAAAGTGTCTTGACTAAAATGGTGAGGATTTCGACAAGAGCCATGAAGAACGTAATCGGCTTTCTCGCTGATCACAAACTCCAATCCTTGATGTGGATGTTGGTCTTGTTCATAGCTCAGATGTGGCAACAGCTCAGTCAATAGACCATCTTGAGTTTGAATTTGGTAGCGAAGCGGTTGATGAGTTGGGTAATCACCTTTAATGGCGAGTAAGCTTACCCACGCGCTCTGACCTATTTGGAGCTGCTGAAGTTCATCAAGTGATTGTGATGTGTATACGTTGTGAGTGCTTGCATCCATTACTTCAACCACGCCTTTAAGAGGCTTGGTCGTCACTAACCAAATGTTGATTTCAGACGCGGTAACTTTGCGCAGGACAGGCCCTGCAATAATAAGAGGAAGGGGAGTAGGTTCAGTATTGGTCAACGTTGTTGGCAAAGCGCTTCCTTATGTATCTGATTCTTCTTCTAATACTTCGATGACTTGAGAGCTACTAAGTTCATGCCCCATTAAGAACAAACCTAGCATCGCATCCGCTTTTGATGCGTTGTCACTGTCTTCATCCAGAATTTGTTGCAGGCGAGTGCGGATCAAATCTATTTCATGATCGACAAAACCACGGCCTTCTTCGTCACCTTGTCCATCTTCAGGTGCGTTATCGAAGTGCAAAAACAGGAGCTCACCATCGAGCTTGGTATCCACTAATCTTTCAGGTAGCCACTCTTCTCCCATCACGATGTCTGGGTTGGAGTTAGACGGCAAATTATTGAGGATAGAGATAAGTTCTGATGCTTTCACGTTTACTTCGTTATGTTTAAGTTCAAGCTAAACCCATAAGTGGCTGCTTTTAATGATTTTTGATGACGACATGCCTAGATTGCTGGCATAGTTCGTTGTTAGGTTAATAACGCACTGAGATTATGTTCATGCCAACGTATCAAAGTGCATGACGCGAACTGTCACGCACATGACAACGTTAAGTATTGTAACGGCTAATATCGAAAGAACATAAGCTTAATTCACTGATTTTTTCCATCAACTTTGATTAAAACCCATGAAGAGATTGAAACAAGCCACCATGATGCTTCCGCTCGCTGCGGCTGTATCAACGGCTTATGCAACAGATGAGCAAACGTGGGGCATTGCCGCCATGTATCGCACGGCCTCGATTCCTTTTTACACTGCTAACGATGACTCTACGGTGAGCACCTTCGTACCGATGATGTTTTTTGAAAATGAACATTTGTACATTAACGGACTTGAGGGTGGCGCTTTTCTGTTTAACGAAGAGGATTCTGACTGGCGAGTGAGTGCGATTACGCGTCTTCGTTTTGTCGACATTCCTAAATCCGTTCAAAACGCGTTTGAAGGTGATCGCGTCGATTTTGGTGGCCAACTGCGTTATGACTTCAATGAAAACTGGCGCGCTGAAGTGGAGTTGATGACGGATGACGAGTTTCAGTTCCACTCAAACTACAGAATTGCAGCAAATTACGAGCTGGGTGATTGGGAGTTCGAACCATCTTTTACCATCCGTTATAAGGACTCTGATTTCAACAGCGAGTATTACGCTTTCAAAGATGTGACAGGGGAAAGAATCGGTGCTGGCGCAGATGCTAATCTGGGCATCAAAGCGCGTTATCACGTGATTTCTAACCTCTATTTGTTGGGCGAAACCAGCGTGACGCGCTTAGACAACGAAGCTTACAAGAGCGGAATTGTCGAAGATCGTTACCAAGGTGAAGTGTTTGTCGGTTTCGGCTTCTTTAACGACAAAGGCAAAGAGCGAAAATCTGACCTTCACAATCGTCCATATTTGCGAATTGCGCACGGCTGGGCGACGCCTTCCAATATGGGCGACATTTTCAAGTTCAACGCTGAAAAGGATGAATACGATAATCAGCTCACTTCGTTTTTCTACGGACATCCGTTGACTGATGAACTGTTTGGTTTGCCTCTTGATATCTATTTAACGCCTGGTTTGGTTCACCATTGGTCGTCGGATGTTCAGTCATCTAGTACCGAATATGTCATGGCGATTAAAGCGTATTACACCTTTAACTGGCCGACTCAATGGCGCTTTGGTGTTGCAGAAGGGATGTCTTACATCGACAACATCACCTATATCGAAGGTACAGAAATGGAAGAGAAAGGTTACACGCCAAGTAACTTGCTTAACTATCTGGACTTTTCATTGGATGTGAACGTCGGTGACCTGTTTAACCAAAAAGATTGGGAGAACATGTGGGTGGGGTATTCGTTACACCATCGCTCTGCGATCTTCGAAAACGCCTCTCAATTCGGCAGAATTAAAGGCGGAAGTAACTACAACACGATTTATTTCCAATACGAATTCTAAATACATTATTAAGCCCTGTAATCCTACAGGGCTTTTTATTATCCAATAATTGATAACAATTACTATTTTTATTCTTCTGTATTCTATTTTTGTATTTATGTATTCAATTTAGATTAGTAAATATTATCTATTTTACCTAGCTCTGACCTATTCATATT